>JBJMTU010000333.1:0-12051 GCA_045811545.1 Xanthobacteraceae bacterium
GCCCATGATCGACCTCTACTATTGGACCACGCCCAACGGCCATAAGATCACGATGTTTCTGGAGGAGACGGGGCTGCCCTACAACATCATGCCCGTGAACATCGGCAAGGGTGAGCAGTTCAAGTCGCAATTCCTAGCGGTTTCCCCGAATAACCGTATCCCCGCCATCGTCGATCATGCGCCCCCCGGCGGCGGCAAACCGATTGCCGTGTTCGAGTCGGGAGCCATCCTCGTGTATCTCGCCGAGAAGACGGGCCAATTCTTGGCGCGCGATGTGCGCCCTCGCACCGAGACCATCCAGTGGCTGTTCTGGCAGATGGGCAATCTCGGTCCGATGGCCGGCCAGAACAATCACTTCAGCAATTACGCGGTGGAGAAGATTCCTTACGCTATGGATCGTTACCGCAATGAGGTGAACCGGCTCTATGGGGTGCTGAACAAGCGGCTCGCCGATCGTCCGTTCGTCGCCGGCGATTATTCGATCGCGGATATGGCGATCTATCCCTGGATCGTGCCGTATGAGCGGCAGGGCCAGAACATCGCGGACTTCCCGCACCTCAAGCGCTGGTTCGAGACCGTCCGCGCCCGTCCCGCGGTGGAACGCGCGTACGAAAAGGCGAAGGCGGTCAACCCGAATATGGGCGGTATCCGCACGGCGGAGGAACGCGCCATCCTATTCGGCCAGACCGCCGCCTCGGTCGAGCGCGCCGCCGCGCAAGCGGGGTAATTCCGGACGTGGAATTCTGAGTTGTCCTTCCGGGGCGCGGGCAGCGCAGGCAAGCGTACGCAGCCTGCGCAAGCTTGGCTGCGTGTGCCCGCGCACCCGGAATCCATAACCACCGGCCAGTGGCTATGGATTCCGGCTCTCGCCGCTATCGCGGTTCGGCCGGAATGACGAACCGAGAGCTGACATCACGCTAGATGCGGAATTTTCGGCCGCTCGCCGCTCACCTTGCCGGTGATCGGCGGTCGCGGCAGCGTGGGACGGCCTGCTTCCATGACGAACGTGTGCTCGAGCGAATACCAAGGCCCTTTGACGTCGGGCGCGGGCGCCTTCTCGTTCTCGTGACGCACGTAGTTGCCGATGAGATGTCGCGTGACGCCGAACTGAACGTCGCTGTCGATGAACTTGTCGTCCGGCACGTAAAGCTGCGAGATCAGCGTCTTGAACCCCTCCTTGCAGGCCAGGAAGTGGAGGTGCGCCGGGCGCATATTATGCCGGCCTTGCGCGCGCAGGAGTTCTCCGGTCGGCCCGTCGATTGGAATCGGATAGCCGGCGGGCTTGACGCTGCGAAAGCTGATGCGGCCATCCGCGTCGGTGAAGAACTTGCCGCGCAGGTTCATGTCGGCCTGTATGGGATCCTGGTTCTCGTAAAAACCTTCGGGCGAGGAGTGCCAGACGTCGACCTCGGCGCCGACGACGGGATTCCCCGCGCTATCGTGGAATGTGGCATTAGCGAACAACGCCGGTCCCGGCGTTGGCGAGCGCACGATGGAGCCGCCGTTCGGGGTTACGGGGGAATGCATGCGCCAGAACGGCCCGAGCATATTGTGGTCGGTTTCCGTCGTTCCCTGATTGCCGTTGTTGATGAGGCAGATCAGCGCCGATAGTCCCAGCGAGCCCGCCATCAGCACCGCCTCGTTGTGGGACTCGCTGCTGTGCTTGCCGATGGCGACGATGTAGCCCATCGCAGCTTGGAACTCCTCCTCCGTCAGCCGCGTCTCGCGCACGAAGTCATGCAGATGGCGCACGAAGGCGGACATGATCTCCCTGAATCGGGGGTCCGGGGCGCGCTGCAGCTCCGACAGGACCGCGGCGGTGACGTCCTTTTGAGTCTCAATGATCATGGCTCGCCTCTTCTCAGCGCCGGGCGCACGGGTTCGCTGGCACCAGCCTGCTGAGGTGAGGACAATAGAAAGAAGTCGTCGCCGAATTCAATGCGTGGTCGCGACCATCGCCGCGGGCAGGAGACTAATGATTCGGATCGCCGCCGAGGAAGCCGGCAATCTTCCAGACGCTCCCGTCCTTGAGATAGCACAACTGCTCGCCCCCGATCGGCAGGATCGTGTCGATCGGCACATAACCCACCTTTCCGGCAGCGGTGAGCACTTTGGCAAAGGTTGCGAGCACCGCGTTGGCGGGCGAGTCATCGGGAAGAACGCGCACCAGATAGAGTCCGAGTTTGTCGACGACCGCCGCGTCCTGTTTTGCCGCCGCGCGCACTTCGATGCCGTCCCGGATCGGGAATGCCCAGTCGGCGGCGTCGGTCTGGGTCGCATTGGCAAGCTCGTCGGCGGCGCGGTCGTCGAAGTTCGGCTCCGCCGGCGCGCAGAACACGCCTTTGCGCTGCGGGTCGGCCATGGCGGTCGTCTCGTTCGCGTAGGCCGCGAGCGCCTCCCAGCCGAACCCGTCCGTCCCATCGAGGCCCAGCGCCTTGCTGAGATTGTCGATCGCGGACTTCTGCTTGTCGGCAAGGTCTTTGTCTTCCGGCACCCAGAAGAAATTCGGCGCGACCAACCGCGCGAGCGCTGCGCGATCCTTGTTTTTGGCGATTTCAGCGAGCTGCTTGCGGAAGCTCTCGAAGCTCGGGTCGTTCAGTCCCGGCGGCAGCGTGATGGGCACCGGCTTGTACGGTCCAAGTTTTGGTTCAGGCTGGGTTTGCGCCGGCGGCTGTGCTTGCGCCATGACCGTCACGGGGGCGAGCACGCCCGCGATGACGAGTGCAGCAGCGACGATGTGCGTGGAGGAGAGGCGTAGGTGCCGCATCGCGAGGGTCTCCCATGATCCAAGCGCTTATGTTAGCGACGGATTTAGCCCGCTCTACGGCAAGAAAAAAGGGCCTTCGGGGGGAAGCCGCGCGCGCAAAAAAATTGCGGTCGTGCTGTTTAGCCGACCGCCATGCCCGGCCGCCGCAATGCATCGGGCTGAAAGCGCAGGAGAAAAGCGGCTCCGGCCGCGGGGCGAATGCGGCCGGAGCCGCCAGTGACATGACGAACGCGCACGCTACTATTTACGACAAAGATATGCGGAGGGCGTTTCCTTAAGCGCTCCCGCATATATCGGGTGCGTGTTACAGCAGCATGACGGATCGCCTGGCTGTGGATCACTTGCTCGACCTTTGCCGAGGAGGATTTGCAGCGCGAAACAGGCGAACGGGTGTCCGAGTTTGCGGTGCGCCTGAGCCAGCGCGCGCTTCAGGGCGAGGACGGAACGAGCCGGGGGACGCTGATACCCTTCCAATTTTTCATGCCTTGGCCATGATTGGGAAAGGCGACCTGCCGCAGGCTTGACGTTGCGGCCGGGGACGATGGTGCTGCGGTAGCGTCCGTCCGGTTGAAAAGGATTGACGCATGGCCCTTGATCCGAAAGCCCAGGCTGCGCTCGCCTTGCATCGGTTCGGCGTCGGGCCGCGTGCGGGATCAATCGCGGCCATCGCGTCGGATCCCCGCGGCGCGCTGCTCGCCGAATTGGACGGCCCGGGCGCAGCCCGCATCAGCGATCCAGATTTGCTGACGAGCGGAGTGGCCGCGCGCGTGGCGTTTGCCTATCAGCAGGCGCAGCGCGCGGCGCGGCAGGCTGAACGCGCCGCTCAGCCGGCCATGGCGCCAGGCAGCGGCGGCGCGCCGGAGATGAAGGATCAGACGCCGCCTGCGTCCGCGCCAAGGCCCAATCCGGGGCCGAGCTTGCCGCAGCAGATTTATCTCGCCGAAGCGAAGGCGCGCATCAATGCGGCGCTCGCCGCCGAAATCGGTTTTGCCGAACGGCTCGTCTGGTTCTGGTCGAACCATTTCTGCGTGTCAGCGGACAAGGGGAATGTGCGCCAGATTTGCGGCGCTTACGAGCGCGAGGTTATCCGCGCGAACACGCTGGGCCGCTTCGGCGACATGCTGCTGGCGGTCGAATCCCATCCGGCGATGCTCATCTACCTCGACAATGCGCGCTCCATCGGCCCCGACTCCATGGCCGGCCTGCGGCAGAAACGCGGGCTGAACGAGAATCTGGCGCGCGAGATTCTGGAGCTGCATACGCTCGGCGTGCGTACTGTCTATACGCAGGAGGACGTCACTCGTTTTGCCAATGTGATCACAGGCTGGACCGTGGTGCCGTTTCGCCAGGACGCGCTGCGCGGCGGCGAGTTCGAATTCAATCCGCGCATGCATCAACCCGGCGCGCAGACGGTGATCGGCAAGAGCTATCCCGACGACGGCTTGGAGCAGGGGCGCGCGGTCCTCGCCACGCTCGCGCGACATCCCGCGACTGCCAAGCATGTGGCCACCAAGCTCGCGCGCCATTTCATCGCGGATGAGCCGCCCCCCGCGCTGGTTGACCGGTTGGCAAAGCGCTTCCTTGCCACGCAAGGCGATTTGAAAGAAGTGGGCAAGGCGCTGGTGGTGGCGCCAGAGTCCTGGGAGGCGCCGCGTGCCAAGCTCAAGCGTCCAGGCGAATGGGTCGTTGCGGCCCTGCGCGCGGTGGGTGTCATACCCGCCGAGATCGGCCCCGTGATGCAGGCGCACAACCTGTTGGGCGAGCCGCTGTGGCGACCATCAGCTCCCAAGGGCTTCGCCGACGAGAGTGCGCCCTGGCTCGACGGGCTGGCGCAGCGTCTCGACATCGCCAATCAATTCGCCCGCCGTTTCGGTGCAGATGCCGATGCGCGAGAGGTGTTCGAAGAGGTGCTCGCGCCGCTCGCCTCGGCCGAAACGCGGCAGGCCATCCAGCGCGCCGAAAGTCGCCCGCAGGCGCTCGCGCTTCTGTTCATGGCGCCGGAATTCCAGCGCCGATGACGCGGACGCCCGGTCGGCTTTGCCACACGGGGCGAGGCATCGAAGGAGATGAGCCGATGACATTCAACCCGCACGCCGCGACCCGGCGCGACCTTCTCCTCGCCTCCGGCACGCTGTTCGCCTGGGCCTATCTGCCGAAACTGGCGCGCGCGGAAGGCCGCGATCCACGCCTGCTGGTCATCGTGCTGCGCGGCGCGCTCGATGGGCTCGCGGCGGTGGCGCCGGTGGGCGATCCGGACTGGGTCGCGCTACGGGGCGACAAGGCGCTCACGCTGGACGGCAAGCCCCCCGCGCTGCCGCTCGACTCCTTCTTCGCGCTCAATCCGGCGATGCCCAACCTGTCTCGTCTCTACAAGTCAGGCGCGGCCGCGATTGTGCATGCGGCGGCGACGCCTTACCGGGAGCGCTCCCACTTCGACGGCCAGGACGTGCTGGAGAGCGGTCTCGCCAAGCCGGGTGCGGCCGACAGCGGATGGCTCAATCGCGCGCTCGCCTCGCTGCAATCGGGCGGCCGTGCCGGCGGTTCCCGCGACGCCTTCGCGATCGGTCCGATCGCGCCGTTGGTTGTGCGCGGGTCGGCGCCGGTCCTTTCGTGGACGCCGCGGCGGTTGCCCCCCGCGAGCGATGACACAGTGATGCGGCTCATCGAGCTCTATCGCCACACCGATCCTGTCCTCGCCCGCGTGCTCGAGGAGCGCATGGGGCTTGCCACCATCGCACGCGCCGGTGGCATGGACGGCGAGCAGCCGCGCCCCGCCGGAGCCGGGCAGGTGCGCGCCTATTTCGCGGAATCCGCGGGCACGGCGGCAAAGTTTCTCGCGCGCGTCGATGGCCCGCGCATCGGCGCGCTCGCCTTCGATGGCTGGGACACCCACGCCGCTGAAGGCGCGACGAACGGCCGGCTCGCAATGTTGCTCGGCGCGCTCGACGGCGCCATTGCCGCGATCGAGGCAGAAATGAGGGATGCTTGGCGCGACACGGTCGTCGCCATCATCACCGAATTCGGCCGCACCGCCCGCATCAACGGCACCGACGGCACCGATCACGGCACCGCAACGGTGGCGTTGCTCGCCGGCGGCGCGCTGAAGGGCGGCCGTGTCATCGCCGACTGGCCCGGGCTCAAGCCGGCCAGGCTGCATGACGGACGCGACCTCAAGCCCACGATCGACCTGCGCGCCGTGCTCAAGGGCCTGCTCAAAGACCACCTGCGCGTCGAGCCCACCGTGCTCGCGACCAAGGTGTTTCCGGACAGCGGCGCAGTGAAACCGATGGCGGGTCTGCTGCAGCAGGCGTAGCGCCTGCCAACGCCTCAGTTCGTCATTCTCGGCTCGCGGGCTCGCCCCGGAATGACGAGAATCACCGTGAGCGGGTGGCCTTTCTCTTTCGGCAGAAGAGATCCGGTCTACCGCTCAGCGCTGGCGGCCGCGCGAAAAGCCTTCTCGAAAGCACTGAGATCGGGTGCCGCGACGTCGGAGACCGCCCAATAGGTCACGCCGCTGTCGGTCCATGAGACAATATTGTAGCCGGCAATCTGCCCTGGGGGCATCGCGGCAATCCGGCTGGCGGGAGCTTCGCTGAGGCTGATCAGGTGCTGGCGGCGGCGATAGACGAGGGTTGGAAGCGGGGTGCGTCCGATCACGTCGACGCGGCCGCCGACCAGGGGAAAGCCTTCGCTCGCGAGATCGACGATGCGCGGAGCCTCGGGAATGCGGCCGTTGAACCAGGGCTTGACGGTGTGCCGGTCGGAGGAGCCGACATCGACCGGCTGCGGCGCCATCAACGCGCGCATGTGATTGGCTACGACCATGTCGGCATCGGTGGGGCCGGGAGAGAGCGCAAGCCAAGTCGCGCCGCTGCCGATGAATGCGGCCACCGCGACCGAGGCCGCGAGCGCGCGCCAAGACGGATGCGAGGCGGCGCGCGCAGCCGCGGGCCGCAAGCCGAGGGTGGCTTCGATCCGGCGGGCGAGGCCCGGCGGCGCGCTTTCGCGCGGCAGCCGCTCCGCGATCACGCGCCGCAGCACCTCGATCCGCTCGCGTTCGGCCGCGAGCGCCGGATCGTCGGCGAGCTGACGCTCCACGTCCAGCGCATTGGCAGGATCGAGCTCGCCGTCGAGATAGGCGTGAACGAGCAAGCGCGGATCGGTGGTGGGAGGTGTCATGACCCGCCTTTTGCCTCGTCCATTGCGACGCGCTCGATCAACCGGCGCCGGGCGCGCGCAAGCCGCGACATCACCGTCCCGATCGGCACCTTGGTCACTTCGGCGATCTCCCTATAGTCCAGGCCCTGCACGTCACGCAGCACCAGTGTTTCTCGAAACGGCACCGGCAGCTCCGCGATCGCGCTTTCCAGCCGCTGTGCGTCGGCTTTGGCGATCAGGCCCGCCTCCGGCGTCTGCGCGTCCTGCCCAAACGCGCTGGCGCCGCTCGCCTGCTGCCGCTCGACGGCCTCGAGGTCCTCGACCAGGAGCAGCGACGCCGAGCGATTCTTGCCCAACCACGTATAGGCCGCGTGGCGCACGATGGTCAGCAGCCAGGCGCGCGCATTGGTCCCAGCAAAGCCGCCGATGCCGCGAAAGGCGCGCAGGCACGCCTCCTGGACCACGTCCTCCGCGTCGGCCCGATCTCCGGTGAGCCAGCGCGCGAGCGCATAGGCGTCGCCGAGATGCGGCAGCACCACAGTGGAAAAGCGTGCCCGATCGTCCTCGCTGTTCAGGCTTTCCACCCTCCATGCGCACGGCTGTGATCATAACGGTGAAGATCGGCCATGCCCCGGCTTTATTCCCGAGATTTGAACCGTTTTAGCCGGCTCGTCGCTCGACCGCGCGAGAGTGAGCCTTCACGCCGCCGTTCGTTCGCCGGCGTCGGTGTCGGCGTCGAGAAAGCCGCCCGACTGGCGCTGCCACAACGCGGCGTAATGGCCGCCGTGCCGCAACAGCTCCTCATGCGAGCCCTGCTCGACGATGCGGCCACGCTCGAGCACGATCAGGCGGTCCATCCGGGCGATGGTGGAGAGCCGATGCGCGATGGCGATGACGGTTTTGCCCGCCATGAGCGTGCCCAGGCTCGACTGAATTGCGGCCTCGACCTCGCTATCGAGCGCCGACGTGGCCTCGTCGAGCACCAGGATCGGCGCGTCTTTGAGGATCACGCGGGCGATGGCGATTCGCTGGCGCTGGCCCCCCGACAGCTTCACGCCGCGTTCGCCGACCTGCGCCGCGTAACCTCGCCGCTGCTTCCAGTCCTCGAGCTCGCGAATGAACTCGTCGGCGTGGGCGAGCTTCGCTGCCATGACGACCTCGGCATCGGTTGCTTGCGGGCGGCCGTAACGGATGTTGTCGCGGATCGAGCGATGGAGCAGCGAGGTATCCTGCGTGACGACGGAGATTTGCGCGCGCAGGCTTTCCTGCGTGACCGCGGCGATGTCCTGGCTGTCGATGAGGATACGGCCGCCTTCGAGGTCGAAGAAGCGCAGCATTAGGTTGACCAGCGTCGACTTGCCGGCGCCGGAACGACCGATCAGGCCGATCTTTTCGCCCGGGTGCACCGTGAGGCTCAGGCCGTCGATTACCCCGCTCTCGCGTCCGTAGCCGAAGCGCGCGTTCTCGAATCTGATCTCGCCGCGCGTTACCTTGAGCGTCGCGGCATCGGGCCGATCGGTAAGCATGATCGGCCGGGCGATGGTCATCATGCCCTCCTGGATCACGCCGACATTCTCGAAGATCGACGTAATCTGCCAGGCGACCCAGCCGGCGATACTCACGATTTGCCAGGCGAGCGGCAGCGCCATCGCCACCGTCCCGACCTCGATCTTGCCCTTCGTCCACAAGATCAGTGCCAGCGCGCCGGTGCCGGTGACCATCGTCGCGTTGAGCAAGGACAAGCAGAAGCCGAACAGGGTGTTGAGCCGCAGCGAGCGATAGAACAGGCCAGTGTGGTGATCGATGGCGTCGCGCACATAGCCGTCCTCCTCGCGCGCACGGGCAAACAGCTTCACCGTCAGGATATTTGTGTAGCTGTCGACGATGCGTCCGGTCAGGAGGGAGCGCCCTTCCGACACCTCCTTGGAGCGGTCGCGCATGCGCGGGACGAGCACGCGCAGCAGCAGGAGGTAGCCGAGGAACCACAGGGCAACCGGCAGCGCCAATATCGGATCGGCGGATGCCAGCAGAATGAGCGCGCTCGTGCCGTAGACCAGGATGTACCAGACGCTGGTGAGCAGCGCGACGAGCGTCTCGCGAATCGCAGGGCCGGTTTGCATCACCCGGTTGGCGATGCGGCCGGCGAAGTCGTTCTGGAAGAATGCCCAGGACTGGCGCACCACGTACCAGTGGTTCTGCCACCTGATGCGATTCGATACGTTTGCCGAGATCGCCTGGTTCGCGATCAGATTCTGCGTCGTCAGCGCGAGCGGCCGCGCGAGCAGCAGCACCAGCGCCATTGCCACGAGATGTGGCCAGAATTTTGCGAACAGGTCGTCCGGCGGGCTTGCTGTGATCAATGTGACGATGCGCCCCATGAATAAGGGAATGGTCGAATCGAGCAGCGCAACCACCAAGCCCGCCGCGAACAGAGCGGCAAACAAACCCTTCGCCTGGCGGGCGAAATGCCAGAAGAACGCGACGAAGCCGGGCGGCGGCACCGCCTGCTCCGGTGGGTCGGTCGGCTTCAACAGCCGCTCGAACAGCGAGAACATGGCACACACTCGGGTAGCGAGCGCGCGGCGACGCCGTGGCGCCTGACGGGCCCTCATTGCGATGATCGGATGCGGGCGGGTAGAGAAGCTTCGTGTCGGGACTATGACATCGCCGCCTGTTCGGGCGTCATAGTCGCCGCGGGCTCCTCACTTTGCCGGCGCGAGGCGTAGAATGCGACCGGAGCCATTGTCAGTGGCGAGCCAGAGCGCGCCGTCCGGCCCCTGGCGCACATCGCGGATGCGTTCCCGCAACGGCTGCAACAGGCGCTCCTCCTTGACCACTTTGTCGCCGTCAAGTTGGAGCCGCACCAGTACCTGGCTGACCAGCGCGCCGAGGAACAGGCTGCCGCGCCACCCCGCGAATAAATCGCCGGTGTAGAAGGTCATGCCGGATGGGGCGATCGAGGGTACCCAGTACTTCAGCGGCTGCTCCATGCCAGGCTTGTGCGTGCTCTCGTGGATCTTGGCGCCGCTGTAGTCGATGCCATAGCCGATCACCGGCCAGCCGTAATTCTTGCCCTTCTCGATGATGTTGACCTCATCGCCGCCGCGCGGCCCGTGCTCATGCTCCCACAGCTTCCCTGTCGCAGGGTCGAGGACGAGGCCCTGGGCATTGCGATGACCGTAGCTCCAGATCTCCGGTTTGGCGTCAGCCCGCCCCACGAACGGATTATCCGGCGGCACCGAACCATCGGGACGGACACGGATGATTTTGCCCAGGTCGTTGCCGAGATTCTGCGCTTGGTCGCGGGTGGTGAAATGATCGCCGGTGGTGAGAAAGAAATTGTCATCCGGCGTCTGCACGATGCGGCAGCCGAAATGATTGCCGCTGGAGAGCGGCCCTGCCTGGCGGAAGATGACCTGGACCGCATCGAGACGTGGCGTGCCTTCGTCGACCAGCCGAGCGCGGGCGAGCGCCGTGCGCGCGCGGCCGTCCACCGGCTCGGCGTAACAGAAATAAACGGTGTGATTCTGCGCGAAGCTGCGGTCGAGCACGGCATCGAGCAGGCCTCCCTGGCCCGACGCGAAGACTTTCGGCACGCCGCCAAGCGGGGGAGAGAGCGTGCCGTCCCTGGCGATGAGACGCATGCGTCCGGGGCGCTCGGTGACCAGAATGCGACCGTCGGGCAGGAACGCCAGCGCCCAGGGGTGATCCAGTCCACTCGCCATGGTCTGCACCGCGAGGTCGCCGGCGGAAGAATGGAAAACTTGCGCGCCGGCGTGCGCGCAGCCGCTGGCGATCAGCGCACCGACGCACACGATCGTTGACCATTTCATGCCGTTCTCCCTGCGCCGATCCGCCGGCCGGTGACCTGCCGCGCGGCAACGGACAACGATGCGTTCCTCGCGATGTTCCGGCAAGCTTGCGGCCGTTCACATGGGTGTGACAGCATTCTTAGCTTTCCCGTGAGCGCACCGCGTGTCATCGTCTGCAGCAAACATCCCGCGGGCGAACAGGCGAGGACATCAATGAAGAGGATCGCTATTGCCGCGGTACTTGCCGTCGGCGTCGCGGCGGGCGCCCACGCGCAAGGCTATCCGTCGCATCCCATCACCATCATCGTGCCGTTTCCCGCAGGCGGTCCGACGGATACGCTCGCACGGATCTTGAGCGAGCGCATGAGGGTCTCGCTCGGTCAGCCTGTGATTATCGAGACCGTGACCGGCGCCGGCGCCAGCATCGGCGTCGCCCGCGCCGCGCAAGCGGCCCCCGATGGCTACACGCTCAGCATTGGGAACTGGACGAGCCACGTGGGGGCCGGGGCGATGTATCCTGCGGCGCACGATGCGGTGCTGGAATTGCAGCCGGTATCGCGCATCAGCGCTACTCCGTTGATGATCATCGGCAAGAATGCGTTGCCGCCGCAGAACGCGCGAGACCTGATCACGTGGCTCAAGACGAACCCGGGCAAGGCGTCGGCCGCAACCGTGGGGGCCGGCAGCGGGGCGCATATCTGCTTGCTTTATTTCCAGCAGAAGACCGGCACCAGTTTCCAGCTCGTTCCGTACCGCGGCGGCGCTCCGGTGATGCAGGACTTGGTGGCGGGACAGATCGATTTCTTTTGCGCCGAGGCTTCGCAAACGCTCTCGTTCCTGCGCAGCGGCGCGATCAGGCCCTTCGCCGTGATGTCGAAAGAGCGCTGGCCCGCCGCGCCCGAAGTGCCGACAATGGACGAGGTGGGGGTCTCCGGGATGTACATTTCGTTCTGGAACGGACTGTGGGTTCCCAAAGGCACGCCCAAGGAAATCGTTGCCAAGCTCAATAGTGCGGTCGTGGACGCGCTCGCCGACCCGACCGTGCGACAGCGGCTGATCGAACTTGGCCACGTCATTGCGACGCGCGAGGAGCAAACGCCGGAGGCGCTCGCCGCCTTTCACAAGGCCGAGATTGAGACTTGGTGGCCGATCATCAAGGGGGCGAACGTCAAGCCGCAATGATCGTCGCAAACAGCACTGCCGCGCGTCGATGACGCGCGGCAGCACCTTTCCCCCGACCGGCCGCCGAAAGGATGATTAGTGGCGTCGCAGACAGGCCAGGGCGGTGAGGCCCGCGGGAGCGAGCAGCAGTCC
>JBJMTU010000334.1:0-4205 GCA_045811545.1 Xanthobacteraceae bacterium
CATTGCGCCAACACGATGAAACTGCCGATCACGAGCACGAACGCCACGAGCAGCAACCAGGCAACGCGCGGCAGGCTCCACGAGTCGGGATGCAGCACGCCCGCGCGCGTTGCCCACAAGAAGACGGCGTAGACGAGGAACGGCGCCGGAAACAGCGCGATCTCGGTAAGGATGGGGCGGATCATCGCTCTGCTGTCCCGGGCGTAGCCTCAAGTCAACGGCGCTCGGTTCCGCGCTTCGCACAATGCACTGATTCTATCTCAGCAAACTCCACTTTAACCTTCTTAAATCCGCTCGTACAAATTCCGCAAAATCCCCGCGGTCACGCCCCAGATGTAGCGCTCGCCGAAGGGAATGGCGTAGTACCTGCGGGTCACGCCCTTCCAATCGCGGCTGTGCAGCGCGTGGTTCTGCGCGTCCATCAGAAAGGCGAGCGGCACCTCGAAAGCCTCGGCGACTTCCGCCGCGGAAAGCACGAGCTTGTAGTCGGGACGCACGCGCGCGACCGTCGGCAGGATGCGATAGCCGGAGAAGGTGAGATAGAGGTCGAGGTAGCCGATCGGCTCGATCAGCGCGCGGGCGAGCCCGATCTCCTCCGTGGCTTCGCGCAGCGCGGCATCGGCCGGCGTGCGATCCCGCGGATCAATCTTTCCGCCGGGGAACGCGATCTGTCCGGGATGGCTGGGAAGCTCGGTGCGCAACGTGAGCAACACGGTGGGGTCGCTGCGGTCGACAACCGGAATAAGGACAGCAGCCGGCCGCGTGGCCTTCACGTCGGCACGTTCCCACGATACGGGGTCGAGATCGAGATCGCCGCGCTTGGCCTGCGCCGTATTATCGTTGAGCGCAGCCGGCACGTCTAGCGTGAGCCGCGCGCGGGCGCGACGAAAGAAGTCGTCGCCCATTGCGCCGCTCCGCAGCGCCACGTCGCTCATCGAAAATCCCGCAAGCTTGCGGCCGGCGCCATGGCGAAGAACTCTCCCCCTGAGACAACTCCGAACATGCGCTGGCCGCCGATGTCGCGCTCCTCGCCGAGTTCGACGAGATCGTAGAACAGCGCGCGCGTCACCTTTGCCCAGAGATCGCGGCGAACGTGGAGATACGGCTTGAGTCCCCCGGTCTCCGGCTCGGGCTCAAACCGCAGCGGGTGGTCGCGTCCGCACGTCACCCAGTCATCGACATTGGTGCGCAAATGCAGCACCTGGCCTTGCTCGCCCTGCTCCGCCTTGAGCTCGACAGCGAGGAATGGTGCGTCTTCGACGATGATCCCGCATTTCTCGACCGGGGTGACGAGGAAATACTTGTCGCCCTCGCGCTTGAGGATCGAGGCGAAGAGCTTCACCAACGCCGCCCGTCCGATCGGAGTCTTGAGATAAAACCAAGTGCCGTCCGCCGCGATGCGCATGTCGAGGTCGCCGCAAAACGGCGGATTCCACAGGTGCACCGGCGGCGCTCCCTTGCGCGAGACCTCGCGCGCCACGCCGGCGATGGCGTCGAGCCCGCGCCGCGCCTGTTCTGTCTGCTGCGTCATGGCTTCGATCTGTGCCCGGACTGCTCGCCTATCAAGTGTAGCATTTCGGCGGCGCAGCCGGCGCGGGGCAGGAGAGCGCGTGTTTTTCGGATGTGTTGCGGCGCGGGCTTCGGCACGACGTCAGATCTCGATGTGGAAGCCCACTTCCAACACCCGGTCATGCGGGAGTTTGAAGAAGTCGGGGGCCCGGCTCGTGATCCGGGTGAGAAACGCGTAAATCGCGAACGGCACCGCGCCCATTGCCGACTTCCTTGCGCGGCGGACCACGATTTCGTGCGCGATGTAATAATGCACTTGGTCGAGACCGACCTCGAAGCCATGCATCTTGCAACTCTTGAGCGCTACGGGAATGTCCGGGGTCTGCATGAAGCCGAGCCTAATCTGAATGCGATAGATGCCGTGGCCGAGCGATTCGATGACATGGCGCTCTGCGAACGGGACCCGCGGACGCCGGTCGGCAACGAAGGTTAGCAGGATCATGGTCTGCTGCAGCACGCTGTTTTGCTTGACATGGTGCAGCAGGATCGGCGAGGCGCCGTGCGCGACCTTGGTCAGCCACACGCCCACACCCGGCGGTCGCGCCACCACCATCTTCTCGACAGTAGCGATGAACTGGTCGAGCGGCATCGACATCTCCTGCAGGCGATGGCGCACGAGCGAGGAGCCCTGGCGCCAGCAGAGCATCAACCACACCATGGCGCCGCCGACGGTGAGGGGAAACCAGCCGCCCTCGACGATCTTGAGCGAGTTGGACGCGAGGAAGGTCGCGTCGACCGCGCCGAAAACCACGATGATGAAGATGGCGAGCGCGGGCGGCCACTTCCAGCGGCCGATGGCCACGCGATAGAGCAGGATCGTCGTGACCAACATGGTGCCGGACACGGCGATGCCATAGGCGCCTGCCAGATGCTCGGATGTCTTGAACAGCACGACGACCAGCAAGGTGCCGATCATCAAAAGCCAATTCGCTGTCGGAACGTAGATCTGACCGGCTTCGTCGCTCGATGTCGACACGATGCGCATGCGCGGGCAAAGCCCCAGCTGCATCGCCTGCCGCGTGAGCGAGAAGACACCGGAGACGAGCGCCTGAGAGGCGATGATGGTCGCCAGCGCCGCCAAGCCGATCAGCGGAATGACCGCCCAATGCGGGGCCAATTTGTAAAACGGGCTGTCGATCGCTTTGGGATCGGTGAGAACGAGCGCGCCCTGGCCGAAATAGTTGAGCAGCAGCGCCGGCAGTACCAGGCCGAACCAGGCTCGGCGAATGGCGGTGGCACCGACGTGGCCCATGTCGGCGTAAAGCGCTTCCGCCCCGGTGAGCGCGAGGAACACGCCGCCCATGACCGCGAACGCGGTGACCGGATTGGCAAAGATAAAGCGCGCCGCCTCGACCGGACTGAGCGCTTTGAGAATCTCAGGCGCGGCCCAGATATTGACGGCGCCGAGCAACCCGATGACCACGAACCAGGTGACCATGACCGGGCCGAACAGTCGGCCGATGCTCGCGGTTCCCCGGTGCTGTATCATGAACAGCCCGATCAGGATTGCGAGGGTCAGCGGCAAGATGAATTTTTCCAAGTCCGGCGTGACCAGCTTGAGTCCCTCCATGGCAGAAAGCACGGAAATGGCCGGCGTGATGACGCCGTCGCCATAGAGCAGCGCCGCGCCCACAACGCCGAGCAGAACCAGAATCGGAAGCTCGGGCGCCTTCGCAATCCGTTCGGACGCCACCAAGGCCAACAGCGCCAAAATTCCGCCTTCGCCATCGTTGTCGGCGCGCAGGACGAGAACCACGTATTTGAGCGACACCATCGCCATCAGCGCCCAGAAGATCAGGGAGACGATCCCAAGGACGTCGCCTGCAGTCGGCTCCGGATGACCGGTGGCGCTCAGCGTGACGGAAAATGTATAGAGCGGGCTCGTCCCGATATCGCCGAACACGATACCGATCGCGGTGAGCGCGAGAAAAAGGGGGCTGCCCTTGTGCAATTCGCTGCCGCGGGACAGGCGGGCGGGCGCGCTTTTGGCATTCACGGTCCTGTCTCCTTGCACGAAGCGGAAACTTCCCCATTGCCAAGCGCTTGCAGCCTCACGATGAGTTGAGTGCGCCAGCGCCCTTCCTCTGCCATTGTCTGCCTGGAACTTGTGTGGTGACCGGCTGTTTTCACCTGCGGTCTTGATTGTGAGCGAGCTTCTCCCCTGCCCTGCGAAGGCTGAGGCCAAAAAGTGTAAGAAGTTCAAGCATTCAAGACCTATTGGGCGGCCGGGGCTCTGGGGCGATCGTGACAGACCTACGTCGAGGCGAGATCGCACCCAGTGAAAAATAGCGGAGTCTTCAGCACTTGTGAGGGATTCGGGCGAAAGCGCTCCGCATTGTCATGGGCGCGTGGCCCGAATGTTGCACGTTTTTTGGTCAAATCTGACGGGCCTTGGCGAGGAGATGCGAACCACCAGCCGGCCCGGGCCGTAGATAGAACAGGTGGATAACAAGGAGTTGACGTCATGGCGGTAGCCGGCGATGGGCTGGAAAAGCTCGAAGACATGATTGTGCGCCAGGCCGAAGCGACCGGCGCCCAGGTCGCTGCCGCCAAGGCCGCGATCGGCAATGTGATCTTCGGGCAGGAGGCGGTGGTCGAGCAGGCACTCATCACCGTGCTGTGCGGCGGTCACGCGC
>JBJMTU010000335.1:0-6507 GCA_045811545.1 Xanthobacteraceae bacterium
CTCATTCCCGCGGTTGCCGCGCTGCGCGATGCGATCGACGCCAAGGCGCGAGAGTGGAACGACATCGTCAAGATCGGGCGCACCCACATGCAGGACGCCACCCCGCTGACCTTGGGGCAGGAATGGTCCGGCTATGCCGGCATGTTGTCGGATGATCTCGAGCGCATCGAATTGGCGCTGCAGGGCGTGTACCGCCTGGCGCTCGGCGGAACCGCCGTCGGCACGGGAATCAACTCGGCGCCGGGCTTTGCCGAAGCGGTGGCGGCCGAGATCGCCAAGCTCACCGGGCTGCCGTTCGTGACCGCGCCAAACAAATTCACTGTGCAGGGCTCGCACGACGCGCTGGTGCAACTGTCCGGCACGCTTCGCACGCTCGCGGTGTCGCTCTACAAGATTGCCAACGACATTCGCCTAATGTCGTGCGGACCGCGCGCCGGATTTGCGGAACTGGAGATCCCGGAGAACGAGCCGGGTTCCTCGATCATGCCGGGCAAGGTCAATCCGACCCAGTGCGAAGCCCTCACCATGATCGCCGTGCAGGTGATGGCCAACGACGTCGCCGTGGGCTTTGGCGGCGCCGGCGGCTACCTCGAAATGAATGTCTACAAGCCGCTGATGATCTTCAACATCATCAATTCCATCACCCTCATGAGCGACGGCTGCGTCAACTTCCGCAAGTTCCTGGTCGAGGGCACCAAGCCCAATCTGAAGAAGATCAACGAATACGTCGAGCGTTCGTTGATGCTGGTGACGGCGCTGGCGCCGGTCATCGGCTACGACAAGGCGTCGAAGATCGCCCACCACGCCATGGACAACGACCTCACGCTGAAGGAGGCGGCGTTGCAACTGGGCTTCGTCACCGAGGAAGAATTCGATCGCATCGTCGATCCGAAGAAAATGGTGAAGCCCTACGTGGCCACCGACGCGGCGGCCAAGGCGGCGCGTTGAGCAGCGTTCACTCCAGCGCGGGCGGTCTGCGCCTCTGCGATTGTGAATTTGCCGCGCGCGAAGCCGCGGATGGCGGGACGCTCCCATGACGTTGGAGGAGCGCTCGAACCTCGTCCTCGGGGCCGCCCGCGTTCTCTACGTCAACGGCCAGGCGACCGAGGAGACGGTTGCTGCGGCCGAGCAACTCGGCCGCGCGCTCGGACTGCGCGCCAAGGTCATGCCGCGCTGGGGCGAGCTGCGCCTTGAGTGCGAGCACAACGATGGCAGACGGATCGACCAGGTCGCGGCCGATCCGACCGGCGTGGACATGGATCGCGTCGCGTCCACGGTGCGGGCCATCGAGGATGTCGGCGCCGGTCGGCTGGCACCGGAGGCCGCGACGGCGGCGATCGCCGCGATCGCGCAGGCGCCGCCCGCGCCGACCTGGCTGTTTGCGCTCGCTGCCGGGGCAGGTGCCGTGGCGCTTGCGGTGATCTTCGGCGTCGAGCATCCGATCGCTGCGGCGCTGATATTCGCGAGCGCTGCCGCCGGCGCCGTTCTGCGTCGCGGCGTGGCGCGCGTGAGCGCAAACGTCTTCATCCAGCCGTTCTGCGCGGCGCTCGTCGCCGGGGTCGTCGGCGCGCTCGCGGTTCGCTATCAGCTCAGCTCCTCGCTGCGCCTGATCGCGGTCTGCCCCTGCATGGTCCTGGTGCCGGGGCCGCACGTCCTCAATGGCGCGCTCGACCTCATCAACGGCCGCATTCAGCTCGGGGCCGCCCGCCTGATCTATGCCGGGCTCATCATCGTGGCGATCTCGACCGGATTGCTGCTGGGCCTGGCGCTGCTCGGCGTCTCCCTGCCGGTCGATGTACCCGGCCGGGCCGTTCCGCTGTGGCAGGACGTGATCGCCGCCGGCGTCGCCGTCGCGGCTTACAGCGTCTTCTTCTCCACGCCGTTGAACATGCTGCCGTGGCCGGTGGCGGTCGGCATGCTGGCGCACGCGCTGCGCTGGGCGACCCTGACGCTTCTCGGCTCCGGCGCCGCGACCGGTACCTTCGTCGCGTGTCTCGTTGTCGGACTGATGCTCACTCCGATCGCACACCGTCGCCACATGCCGTTTGCGGCCATCGGCTTCGCCGCCGTGGTGTCGATGCTGCCGGGGGCCTTTTTGTTCGGAATGGCGAGCGGACTTGTGCAACTTGCCGGCGGCGCGACGACGACGTTGGAGCTCATCGGCGCGACGGTCGCCGACGGCATGACCGCCCTGCTCATTGTTTTCGCGATGAGCCTCGGCCTCATTACGCCGAAGCTCGTCATCGATTATCTGAGCGAACGAGCGGCGTCGGCAAAATCATAGCAGCCGCCCCCGCCATGCGCTTCATTCCGCGTAGACTGGACGGTATGCGCGGCCGCGGATCAGCGCGCCCACATCGGCTGGCCGCGGCACTCGCGCCAGCCCCTGGTCGAAAATGTACGCGGCGATGCGTTCGGCGACATGGAGCGATGCCTCGAGGATGCGGCTCTGCGGCGGGTAGATCAGGCCCATCGAGAGATCCTCCTCGGTGACCTGCTCGGCGACCGCTTGCGCGGCGACGATGAACATTTCCTCGGTGACCCGCGTCGCTTCGGTGGCAAACACCGCCATGCCCATGGCCGGGAAGATGTAGACGTTGTTGCCCTGGCCGGGCACGAAGCGGCGGCCGTTGATCTCGACCGGCGGGAATGGACTGCCGCTGGCGAAAACGGCCCGACCCTCGGACCACTTGTACGCCTCCTCGGCCGTGCATTCGGAACGCGAGGTTGGATTCGAATAAGGAAAGATGATCGGGCGCTCGTTGATCCTCGCCATCGCCTGGATCACCTCGCGGTTGAACAGCTTCGGCACGGTGCTGACGCCGATGATGCCGGTGGGCCTCAGCGCCTCGACCGCCTCGACGAAGGTGGAGACCGGAGGATGCTCCTGCGCAAACGGATTTTGAAAGTCGGCGAGGTCGGTGCGCGAGGTCACCAGCAAACCCTTGATGTCGAACAGCGCATTGCGGCGCCGCGCCGCGGCGGGATCCATGCCCTCCTGCTCCATGGCGAGGCTGATCAGCTCGGCGATGCCGGTTGCGGCCGAGCCCGCGCCGAGGAACAAGAAGCGTTGCTCGGAAAGTTTTCCTCCGGTGAGGCGCAAGGCGCCGTAGATGCCGGCCAGCGCGACGCCGGCCGTGCCCTGGATGTCGTCGTTGAAGGTGCAGATCTTGTCGCGATAGCGCGCCAGAATCGGGACGGCGTTGAAATTGGCGAAGTCCTCCCATTGGATGCAGCATTTCGGGTAGAGCTGCTGCACCGCCGCCACGAACTCGTCGACAAACGCCAGATACTCTTCGCCGCGGACGCGCTGCTGGCGCAGACCGAGATAGAGCGGATCGTCGAGCAGCACCTGATTGTTCGTGCCGACGTCGAGAACGATAGGCAGACAGCATGGCGGCGGCACGCCGGCGCAGGCGGTATAAAGCGAGAGCTTGCCGATCGGGATCCCCATGCCGCCGGCGCCGAGGTCGCCGAGACCGAGGATGCGCTCGCCGTCGGTGACGACGATGAAGCGCACGTCCTTCTCCGGCCAGTTGGAAAGCAGCTCCTTCAGCCGGCCGCGCGCGCTGATCGGCAGATAGATTCCGCGCGGCGCCCGGAAGATATGAGCGAACCTCTGGCACGCCTCCCCGACCGTGGGCGTATAGACGATCGGCATGTAGGTGGCGGGGTCCGACATCAGGATCGCGTAATATAAAGTCTCATTGCGCACCTGCAGATCCGAGAGCACGAGGTACTTCTGCAGATCGTTTTCCAGAGCGGCGATTTCGGCGTGCCGGCGCGCTATCTGCAGCGGCATCGTGGTCACGGCGGGTGGCAGCAGACCTTCGAGGCCCCAGGCACGGCGCTCCGCCTCGGTGAACGCCGTTCCTTTATTAAGACGCGGGTTGTGCAGCAAACCGTAGCCGGTAGGGTGTTCGTGCGTCGGCGCTGCCATCTTCATTGCTCCGTACGCGGTCATCTTGCGTGCTTTATATGAAGATCGCGCCGCTATTTATCGACGCCGAGCACGGTTTCGACTGCAGTCATGACCAGTGCTTGAGGATTTTGCAGACAATATCTTTGCATCGTTTTCGTATCTGCCAGAAGCTTTTGCATATCGACGACTGTGTTACCGCGCTTACCGTGATAATAGCCGCTTAACCAGATCGCGACGTTTTCAGGAGTGGTAATTTTGTAACCGGCGAACTGCTCACATGTGATCTTTGCAACGTCCAGCATGACCTGCGCCCGAGCTGCTGGGATCGCATCGAGGGCGAATATCAACGCTGATACGATACCGACAAGCCTTATCATGACGTTCTCCTTCTCTCCATTTGGTACGATCCGCTCAGCGTGTAAACCAAACGGTCATCCCGGGCTCGAATTTGGCCACATCGGCTTGGGGATCGAGACGCAGGCGCAGCGTATTGCGGTCGTAATCACCGACCGCACGCTCGGCCTGCCAAGTCGCAAATAGCCCCAGCGGCAGGAGCTCGGTGACGAGCGCCGGGGTCGTTTCGCGCGTGCCCGTCCTTCCCACGTCGACAATCATTCCTATCCTGATGCCGTGCAGGAAATCTTCCCGCGCGTTGAACGACAGCCATTGCTTGCCGGTCTCTGCGATCGTGAGCACCGGCTGGCCGGCAAGGATGTTCTCGCCCACCTCGGCAACGATCACGCCGACGACACCGTCGGCCGGCGCCCGCAGGATCGTCTTTTCCAGCCGCCGCTCGAGCACGGCAAGCGCGGCCGCCGCGGCCTTGACCTGCGCGTCGGCGATGGCGCGCTCCTCCCGCGTCGGGCCGGCAACCGCCGCGGCATGGTTGGCCTCCGCCTCGGCCACGTCGGCGCGGGCGGCCGCCGCGTCGTTCTCGGTCTGGTCGAGCGCCTGCTGCGTGGCAGTATCGCTGCGCGCCAGATACGTGGTGCGGGCGAGCTGCTGCTGTGCATATTCCAGTCGCGATTTTGCCTTGGCGATCTCGGCCGCCAGCGCATCGACCTCCTCGGCGCGCACGCCGGCATAGACGTGGTCGCGGTTGGCCTGCGCGGCGGCAAGGGCCGCGCGCGCCTGTACCACTGCCGCGGTCAGCTCGAGGGCGGACAGCGCGGCGACGATGTTGCCGGCACGCACGCGGGCGCCTTTCTCGACCTTGATGGCCGCGAGCTGACCGCCGACCTCGGGCGCGACGCGGATTTCGGTCGTGCGCACGAGGCCGACGATCGGCGGCGGCGGCCCTGGGCGCCACAGGAGATATCCGCCGACGCCCGCCGCGACCAGGATGACGCCGAGCGCGATGAGGCGTGTGGGCCTGCGGCTAGCCATGCACCAGCCTCCGCTTGACGAGAAACGCGGAAATCACCGCGAGCGTGAAATAGACGATGGCCAGGCACCACAGGCCGCGCCAATCGTGCGCCACCTCCCATAGGCTTGCGCCCAGCTGATCGACGCGGACGATGCCGTCGATGGCGAAATCCGAAGGGAATACGGAGGACGCGGCAAGGAGCGTCTTGGGTATGCCTTCGCGCGGCCAGGAAAAGCCCGCCAGGAAAAACTGCGGAAGGCTCGTACCGAGGACGATGAGCGTCGGGGACTCCGGGTGCTTGAACCAGGCGCCCAGGGTCTGGCCCATGAAGCTGGTCGCAAGGATGAAGACGGCCGCCAACGCGAAGAATTGCAGGGGGTCGCCGAGCACGGAAAAGCCGTAGGAGCGTGGCAGCACGAGGAAGTAGAGCGCGAGCGCCGGCAAATAGATGGTCAGGTGCGCTATGCCGCGGCCGAGCACGCTCGCGAACGCTCCGCCGGCGGCCTGTCCCAGGGCTGCGCGGGTCAGCATCGCGGAGCCGATCAGCAGCGTCTGCTGCAGAATCAACACGAAGGCGGCCGGCACGATGTAGCTCGCGTAGCCGCCGACCGGGTTGAAGATCGGCTGCAGCAGGATGTCGGCGGGGCTGGTGGCCGCCAGCGCCGCCTTGGCCAGGCTGCCGTCGGTGCGCGCGCCGCCGGCGGCGAGCTCCGACGACAGCGTATCGATCGCAAGCGAGATACCGCTCGACATTGTTCTGAAGAGGAACAGGTAGGTGGCATCGGCGTAGATCGGTATGTGGACGGCGAGGCCCTTGAGCAGGTCGCGCTCCGCCTGCGGCGGGATGCCGATCACGGCGAAGGCCTCGCCACGATCGATCGCCGCGCGCGCCCCGGCGAGCGTCTCGGCGCGAACCGCGACCTCGACCGCGCCGCTCGCATCCAGTGTCTGCACGATGCCGCGGCTCAGCTCGCTCTGATCGTTGTCGACGACCGCGATCGGGATCTTGCGCAGGATCTGGTTGAGATAGGGCTGCGGGTAATAGAAGCCGTAGACCAGCGGCGCCAGCACCAGCAGGATAAAGGCGCCGCGGATCGCGAGCACGCGCCCCCACTCGGCCGTGAAGGCTCCGCCAATGCTGCGCGGGGAGGCGGATACTGCCGCCGGGACCGGCACGGGCGCTACGCGGGGCATGCTGCTCGCGATTGAGCGCAGGCGC
>JBJMTU010000336.1:0-17366 GCA_045811545.1 Xanthobacteraceae bacterium
GAAACAGCAGGTCGATGACGCGCGCCGGCTGTTCGCGACCGAACAGGCGTCGATAGAGCTTCTCCAGCCGCGCCCCAATGCCAGGAAGGGTCGTGATCGCAGCGAATAACGGATTGAGCAGGCTCGGCCGCATTCGGATTCCGACTTTTCTCGACGCCGATGCTGGCGCGGACGCACCGGATAGGCAATGCGGCTGGGCGCTGACACGGCCCATGAACGTCGCTATATGACCTTCGCCCGGCCCGTCCGGGCTTTTGGCGTTGGCGACAAATGACCGGCACGTCACGTTCGAGCGATGGATTGGATGCGCGTCGGCGCAAACTTTTGTTTCGCGCCTGGCATCGCGGCATGCGGGAAATGGATTTGATCATGGGCCGCTTCGCCGACGCGACCATCGAACGATTGGCAGCCGACGAGCTTGCCGACTTCGAGCTTTTGCTGGAGGTGCCGGACCGCAAACTCTTGGCCTGGATTACCGGAGAGTCCGATGTGCCGCCAAACTTCGATACCGCATTGTTCCGGCGGCTGCGCGATTTCAACCGCAGCGGCGAGGGTGCACGATGAGGGCAGCGCGCAATCC
The DNA here is from genome assembly GCA_045811545.1 of Xanthobacteraceae bacterium. Lineage (GTDB taxonomy): Bacteria > Pseudomonadota > Alphaproteobacteria > Rhizobiales > Xanthobacteraceae > VAZQ01. The sequence goes on from JBJMTU010000336.1 coordinate 581, forward strand.
TGCGGAACTTCTCGTCCCGGGGCGGCCCCTCACATTGGCAGGCGTCGCCGACGGCGCTGAAGCTCTGGTCGTTGCTGATCTCGCGCGCGTCGTGGCCGGGCGCGGCGACGGGTCGGCAACCAGTCTCGCCGTCGTCTGCCGTGACGGGCCGCGCATGGCCGCGCTCGCCCGTGCGCTGCATTTTTTTGCACCCGATCTCACCGTGCAGGAGTTTCCGGCCTGGGATTGTCTGCCCTACGACCGGGTCTCGCCACACGCAGGGTTCGTCGCACAGCGCATGACGACGCTGTCCCGGCTGGTGCGCGCACGGGGGCATGACCGTCCCTCCGTGGTGCTCACGACGGTCAATGCCGCGCTTCAACGGGTGCCGGCGCGGGCCTTCGTTGCGCGGCAATCGCTTTCGATCGCGCCCGGCCACGTGTTGGCCATGGACGACATCACCCAATGGCTCGAGCTCAATGGCTTCGTGCGCGCATCGACAGTACGCGAACCCGGCGATTACGCGGTGCGCGGCGGCATCATCGATCTCTTCGCCCCGGGGATGGCGCAGCCTGTAAGGCTCGATTTTTTCGGCAACACGCTGGAAACGATCCGCAGCTTCGATCCCGAAAATCAGCGCACGACCGATCAGTTGCACGCGTTCGATCTCGTACCGGTCGCTGAATTCCAGCTTACCAGCGAAACGACCCGGCGCTTCCGCCTGGGTTATGTGACGGCATTCGGGGCGCCTAGCCCTGACGACGTGCTCTACCACGCCGTGAGCGAAGGCAGGCGCCATGCCGGCATCGAGCATTGGCTGCCGCTGTTCCATGAGCAGCTCGAGACGCTATTCGACTACCTGGCAGGTTGCCCCGTGGTGCTCGAGCCCTTGGCCGAGGAGGCAGCGCGCGAGCGGCTAGATCAGACCGAGGATTACTACGAGGCCCGCCAGCAAGTGCTCACCCAGCGCGGATCAGGCCCGCCCTACAAGCCCCTGCCGCCTGAGCGCCTGTATCTGAGTGAAGCCGAGTGGCGCGCGCGGCTCGAGGCTGTCGCGCTGGCGCGGCTGACCCCGTTCTCCGTGCCGGAAGGGCAGGGGCCGGCCTTTAATGCCGACACCAAACAGGGACGCAATTTCGCGGCCGAGCGCGCCGAGCCCGGTCGCAACGTATTCGAAGCGGTGACGCAGCACGTCAACGCGCTCAAGGCGGACGGCAAGCGTGTCGTCATCGCCCTCTGGAGCGAAGGCGCGCGCGAGCGCATGCGCCATGTGCTCGCCGACCACGCGCTTGCCGAGCTTGCGACGGTCGAGTCGTGGCCGCAGGCCCTCGCACTGCCCCGCTCACAGGTCGCGCTCGCCGTGCTTGGGCTCGAAAGCGGCTTCGAGACCGCCGAAGTGGCGGTGATTGGCGAGCAGGACATCCTGGGTGATCGCCTCGTTCGTCCGCGGCGCGCCGCTCGCCGTGCGGAGAACTTCATCGCGGAAGTGACGAGCCTCGCCGCCGGCGATCTCGTCGTTCATGTCGACCATGGCATCGGGCGCTTCATCGGTCTGCGCGCGATCGAAGCCGCCGGCGCGCCGCACGATTGTCTAGAGATCCATTACGCCAGCGGTGACAAGCTGTTCCTGCCGGTCGAAAATGTCGAGCTCTTGTCCCGCTACGGCGCGGAAGAGACTCGGGTCGAGCTCGACCGCCTCGGCGGCGGCGCCTGGCAGGCGCGCAAGGCGCGCATGAAGCGCCGCATCCGCGATATTGCCGACACGCTGATCAAGATCGCGGCGGAACGGCAGTTGCGCGAGGCGCCACGCTTGACCGTCGAGGCCGGCCCTTATGAGGAGCTCTGCGCCGGCTTTCCTTATGAGGAGACGGAGGACCAGCAGGCTTCAATCGACGTGGTACTGGATGAGCTCGCCTCCGGACGGCCCATGGATCGGCTCATCTGCGGCGACGTCGGTTTCGGCAAGACGGAGGTGGCGCTGCGCGCGGCCTTTGTCGCGGCCATGAACGGCAGGCAGGTCGCGGTGGTGGTGCCCACGACGCTGCTTGCGCGCCAGCATGCCCACACGTTCACCGAACGATTGCGCGGATTTCCCGTGCACATCGCGCAAGCCTCGCGCTTGGTCTCCGCCTCGGAGCTGGCGCGCGTGAAGAAAGGGATTGGCGACGGCAGCGTCGACATCGTCATCGGCACCCATGTGCTACTCGGCAAGACGATCAGGTTCCGGGATCTCGGCCTGCTGATCGTCGACGAGGAACAGCATTTCGGCGTCGCGCACAAGGAAAGGCTCAAGCAGCTGCGCGCCGAAGTGCATGTGATCACGCTCACCGCAACACCGATCCCGCGCACCTTGCAACTCGCGCTGTCCGGCGTGCGCGATCTGTCGATCATTGCCTCGCCGCCGGTCGATCGGCTCGCCGTGCGCACCTTCGTTGCGCCCTTTGATCCCGTGATCGTGCGCGAGGCGTTGTTGCGTGAGCGATACCGCGGCGGCCAATCCTTCTATGTCTGTCCGCGCATCGAGGACCTCGCTGGCGCGAAAGAGTTTCTCGATAAGCATGTGCCGGAAGTGCGGGTTGCGGTTGCCCACGGGCAAATACCGGCCACTGTGCTCGACGACATCATGTCCGCCTTCTACGACGGCAAGTACGACCTGCTGCTGTCGACCACAATCATCGAATCCGGGCTCGATATTCCGACCGCCAACACGCTGATCGTGCACCGCGCTGACCGCTTCGGGCTCTCCCAACTTTACCAGCTGCGCGGACGTGTGGGACGTTCCAAGCGACGCGCCTATTCGCTGTTCACGCTGCCAGCCGTGGGCAAGCTCACGCCGCAGGCCGAACGACGGCTGAAAGTGTTGCAGTCGCTCGATACGCTGGGCGCCGGATTTCAGCTTGCTTCGCACGATCTCGACATTCGCGGCGCCGGCAACCTGCTGGGCGAGGAGCAGTCCGGGCACATTAAGGAGGTCGGCTTCGAGCTTTATCAGCAGATGCTGGAAGAGGCGGTCACCAGTCTCAAAGCCGGCGTCAGCGCTCCGGTCGCCGACAAGTGGTCGCCGCAGATCACGATCGGAACACCGGTGATGATTCCCGAGAGCTATGTCGCCGATCTGCCGGTGCGGCTTGCGCTCTATCGACGTCTTGCGGAAATCGAGGACGAGCGCGAGATCGAGGCATTCGGCGCCGAGCTTGTCGATCGGTTCGGGCCATTGCCTGAGGAGGTAGAGCATCTCCTCCAGGTCGTCGCGATCAAATCATTGTGCCGGCAGGCCAATGTGGAAAAGATCGAGACCGGGCCCAAGGGGGCGCTGGTGACGTTCCGCGACAATACCTTCGCCAATCCCGACCGCCTCGTGGCCTTTATCGGAGATCTCGGTCCGGCCGCGCGAGTGCGGCCCGATATGAAGGTGGTCTTCTTCGACGATTGGGAAGATCCCAAGGCGCGCCTGCGCGGAACCGCGGCCATTCTCCGCAACCTGGTGATGCTGGCGCAGCCTGCCAAGGCTGCATGACTGCACGTCGCGTGTGGGGTGGATCAAGGCGCCGATCGGCGTAGGACGCAACAACTCACTGTTGCGTGGCGCCGCGACCCGCCATTTGGGGTTCCGCCTTGCGGCTGAGCAGGAATGAAGGTCCGGACAGGGGCGTTTCCGCCCAAAGGTGCTAACCAGCCGCCGGCTGGTCGGCTCGTTCGTTCGCGGCGCGCGCGATCGCTTGCGCGAGATATTCGGGCGCCTGCGCGCCCTGCACGGCGATGCGTCCGCCGAAGATGAAACAGGGCACGCCGTCGATTCCCGCCTCCTTGGCGGAATCAGCGTCCCGCGTGATGCGCTCCACATCGTCAGTCCCCGCGAGGTGTTCGCGCACTTGCTCGGCATCGAGGCCGCATGCGGCCGCGGCCGTAACCAGCACCTCGCGATCCGTGAGATCGCCGCCTTCGGCGAAATAGAGTTGCATCAGCCGCTGTTTCATGCCCGCGGCCTCTTCGCCGGCCCACAGAATCAGGCGGTGGCAATCGAGCGTGTTGGGCTGGCGTTTGATCTTATCGAGGTTGTAGGTCAGTCCCTCCGCGGCAGCCGCCTGCGCAACGCGTTGCGCGATCGCCCGATAGCGTTCGGGCGAGCCGAACTTCGTGGTGAGATAATCTTCCCGGGCCATGCCTTCGCGCGGCACCCACGGATTGAGGAAGTAAGGCCGAAACCGCACCTCGACCGCGATGTCGGGCCGCAACGCAATGGCTTTTTCCAACCGACGCTTGCCGATGAAGCACCACGGGCACACGACGTCCGAAACCATGTCGATCGGCAGGGCTGAAGTCATGGCGCTCTCCTCTGCGAGGCCGCCAGACTATGCCCACCATCACTCGGCGGCAACCTTGGGCCGAGCGCCGAGACGCGCCACCAATGTGCTGAGGTCATCGGTGGGCTTGAGGGCGGCGAGCGTGATCGTCGGCTTGATGGCGCGGCGATCGCGATCAGGCGCGAGCATGGTATGCCTCAGCACGGTCGCGATCCGCCGCGCGAGTAGGTGCGCGCTGCGCAGGTCGGTCTTGGTGAAGGCTGCAAGGATCGATCCGTCCTGTTCGCGGTACGCGAAATCGATGTTGCGCACGAGCCGGCTGAAAAGTCTTGCGGCGTCGACATAGGCGCGGCGGTCGGCAACACCGTCGAAGGTAAAGCGTGCAACAGCAAGCGCCGCGCTAGTCTCCTCGCTTTCTTGCACGGCGCGCTCGAGCTTGCGCCAGAATGTTTGCGCGGCGAGTAGACCGGTATCCGGATCGATCGCTTGCTCGCTCTCGAGCGATCTCAACGTGCGCGTCAGCTGACCCGCGAAGGCCTGCAGGCGCACGAATGGCAAGATACGCTCGGCGAGACGCAGTGCATCGGCTTCGACGCGTATCAGATTGGGCAAACGTTCGTCATCGGCCATCGCATTGTTCAGCACGCCAACCGGCAGGTCGCGAAAGCGCCCGTTCTCGGCGAGCATGACCAAGAGCGACTCGGCAACGCGTGGACCCAAGCCGTCGCCGATGACGACGCCCTCCACATCGCGTGCGTTGAGATAGCGTGCGGCGGTTTCGACGCTCAGCGCACCGATCAGGCCTGCACGCTGGCTGATTGCTGTGGAAAGTGCGAGATAGGAGCCGCCCCGCGCAATGCAAAGTACCGCTGCGTCTTCGAGCAGGTCAGGCGGGACAAACGTGGGTACTCTCTTCGTTGCGGCCGCGGCGCGTGAGCGCCGCAGCACGGTTGCGTGCAGGGTGCGAATCCGCAGCGCCCAGCGCAGCTGCGCAGTCAAGCGTTCGTTAGTCTCGTTCATCGCGATCGGCAGCGCACCCGGAATGGCGGGCGTGCTGCTCATGTCCACTCGCGCGATCACCGGCATGATCGGGCCGCCACGCATTTCGATGCACTCGATCGCTGCGTCCACGTGCCGCGGCGAGGGCTTAGCTTGCGGCTCGGCGATGGCGAGTGCGACCGGCTGGGTTTCGGCAATGGCAGCAGGCACATCGGCCCAGCGTGTTTGCGCAATCGGGAAGGCGCCAGCCTTGCCGAGCACGTCGATGAAATCGGTTGCCGAAGTCTCGGCCACCACCACCATCGGACCCAGTAACGCCATGACGAGGAGCCGTTGCGCAGGACGGGTCATCCTAGGCGAGGGCTATTAACGGCTCGTCAACGAAATGGGGGCTGCGCGGCGCACAACGAGTATCGTGTCAGGGCGACTTCGGCTCGCGCCACCAGGTTTCGGGAAGATAACCATAGAGCGAGGTCGTCGCGGGTCGTCCGACTGTCGTCCAACGCGCGATCCATTGTGCCGGAGGATAAAACAGCGGAATGACGTAAAACCCCGAGATGAGCACCCGATCGAGCGCGCGCACTGCGGCGACGAAATCGCCATGGTCCTCTGCCTTGAGCAACGCCGCGATCATCGCATCGACGGCCGCGCTCTTGACGCCCATGTAATTGCGGGTGCCCGGCTGGTCGGCAGCGGCTGATCCCCAATAGAACGCCTGCTCGTTGCCGGGCGACAACGATTGATCCCAGCGGTTCTCGATCATATCGAAATCGTAGCTGAGACGCCGCCCCTCGTATTGAACCGCGTCTACGATGCGTACGCGCGCCGCGATGCCGGCCCGCTTAAGACTCTGCGAGAACAACAGCGCGAGCCGCTCCTCGTCTCTCGCGGTGACCAGAATCTCGAACGTCAGCTGTCGGCCGCTCTTGCGCCCGACGAGTTCCGTGCCGCGGAGTTCGTAGCCGGCGGCTGCCAACAGGTCGAGCGCGCGTTTGAGCGTTGCGCGGTCGCGGCCGGAGCCGTCGCTGACCGGCGGCGACCAGGTGCCATCAAGCACGTCGGCGCGAACTGCATCGGCAAAGGGCGCGAGCAGCGCTCTCTCCCGCTGATCGGCCGGTCGCCCATGCGAGGACAGTTCCGAGTCGTCGAAAAAGCTCGCGCTGCGCCGATAGAGATCGAAGAAATACCCGTGATTGATCCAGTCGAAGTCGAACAACAACGAGATCGCCTCGCGCACGCGGACATCGGAGAAGACCGCACGCCGGGTGTTGAACACGTAATAGCTGCTCGCCTTCGGCACTCCGGTGGGCAGTGCCTCCTTGACTACGCGGCCCTCGCGCACGGCGGCAAAATCGTACGCGGTCTGCCAGCGGCCTGGATCGTGCTCGTTGCGCATGTCGTAGAGACCGCGCTTGAACGCCTCCAGATGCGAATTGGCCTCGCGGTAGTAGTCGAAACGAACCTCGTCGAAGTTCCACAGGCCGCGGCTGATGGGAAGATCGCGGCCCCAATAATTGGGATTGCGTTTGAGAGTGACGCTCTTGCCGGGGTCGACCTCGCTGACGATGTAGGGGCCACTTCCGAGCGGCGCCTGGAACGACGTCTCCTCGAACAGCTCGGGTTTGACCGCGTGCTTTGCCAGCACCGGCATCAATCCAAGGATCAGCGCAAGCTCGCGGTCATTGCTGCCGGAGAGGTCGAAACGCACGGCCTGCTCGCCGAGCGCTTCGGCCTTGGCGACCTTGGCGTAGTAGGTGCGATGGTTCGGTCGGCCCTTCTCGCGCAGCAGCTGCCACGAGAAAATTACGTCCTCAGGTGTGACAGGTTTGCCGTCGGAGAATTTTGCAGCCGGGTCGAGGTGGAAGGTGACGTAGCTGCGCTGCGCGTCGGTCTCGACCTTGCGTGCGATCAATCCGTAAAGGGTGAACGGCTCGTCATAGCCGCGCGCCATGAGGCTTTCGACCACGTAGCCGCGGATCGATTGCGGGGCGATTCCTTTGACGATTAAGGGGTTGAGGCTGTCGAAGGTGCCGAGCACGCCCTGGACGAGGCGGCCGCCCTTGGGCGCGCTGGGATTGGCGTAGGGCACGCGGCTGAAGCCCTCGGGCCACGCCGGCGCGCCGTGCATGGCAATGGCGTGCCGGGCCTCGTCGCCAAGCGTCTCGGTCGGCATGGCCCAACCGCTGCAAATGGCAAGGCCAAGCAACGCCCGGCAGGCAGCGTGGCGATGCGGCCAGCGCGGGCGGATGATGCTGAGGAAAAAGCTCACGGGCGTGATGCGAGGCTTCGGAAAAGATTTCCACGGAACGGGCCAGCCGGGCTGCTTGGCTGGGAATTCGAGGCCGTTGGGTGCGTTATGACGACATTTCGTACTATAAGGCGGCGACGTTATGGCTTAGCGGACGGATGGAAATGGGCTTGATCAGAGGCACGGTCACGCTCCTGCCGCATTTGGTGCCGACACAGCCCCAAATGCGGGGCAACCGTTCCGGCGTGGGGCGCTGGGAGAACGGTCAGGAAGAGGATCTGTCGATGGGTCATCGGTTGATGTTTGCGCCGGCCCGGCCGGCCGCATGCGCGTTCGCCGTGGCGGCGGCAACGACCATGCTCACTGCATTGCTCGGCTCTGCGGCTTTCGCTCAAGCTCCACCGGCAAGTCCGCCGCCGGCGGCACCAGCGGCACCTGCTGCACCCAAAGCCGCGCCCAAGGCGGCGCCGAAGGCGGCACCCGCGCAGAAGCCGGCCGAGACCGCTGCCCCGCAGGCGCAGCAACAGCCGCAGGCCCAGGCCGAGCAGCCCCAGCTCATCTTTTCACCGTGGACCAAGTTCTGCTTGAAGGGCCAGGAGGCCAACGCCAAGCAGGTCTGCTTCACCGGCAAGGACGGCCGCGTCGAATCGGGCATGCCCGTGGTCGCGGCCGTGCTGATCGAGCCGGAAAACGACCCGAAAAAAGTGCTCCGCGTCACCTTGCCTCTGGGCATGTCGATCCAGCCCGGGACGCGCGTGATCGTCGATAGCGGCCAGCCCATGACAGGGCCCTACGTCATCTGCTTCAACAACGGCTGCATGGCCGACTACGAAGCGAGCGGCGAACTCATCGGCAAGCTGAAAAAGGGGCAGGGGCTTGTGATCCAGGGCATCAACGGCGCCGGCCAACCCATCAGTCTCGTGCTCCCGCTCCAGGATTTCGCCAAAGCCTATGACGGCCCGCCGACCGATCCAAAGAAGTTCGAGGAGCAGCAGAAGCAGTTGCAAGACGAGCTGCAGAAACGGGCCGAAGAGGCACGCAAGAAGCTCGAGGGCCAGCAGTCCGCGCCGGGGGGCCCAGCAGCGCAAACACGATAACAGTCCAACAAGATTGGAAGAGACAGAGGCGCGCCGTGGGGCGCGCCTCTTTCGTTGTGACAAGCCAGTTAGTCTGGGCTCAGTTGAGCAGTGAATTGCGTGGCCGGTAGCCGCCTGTCTCGTCCTGCTCGAAGATCTTGGCGACGTCGGGATGGCGGATGGGCGTGCCGGACGTGTCGGGCAACAGATTCTGCTCGGAGACGTAGGCGATGTACTCGGTCTCCGCGTTCTCCGCGAACAGATGGTAGAACGGCTGATCCTTGCGCGGGCGCACCTCGGCGGGGATCGACTGATACCATTCTTCGGTATTGTTGAATTCCGGATCGATGTCGAACACCACGCCACGAAACGGATAGAGGCGGTGGCGCACAACCTGACCGATCTTGAACTTGGCGCTGCGGGTCTTGCTCATGCTCGAACCGAGATAATGCGGGATTGCGAGCCGCGCCAGAGGCTCAAAGGCCGTAGCGCGCCGCTATGTCGGCGTCCTTGGCTGCGACCAGGCGGGCGAGGTCGAGGATTACTTTGGCCTGCTTCCAGGTTGCATCGTCCTGCATCTTGCCGTCGATCATGACCGCGCCGGTGCCGTCTGGCATGGCATCGACGATTTTCTTGGCGAAAGCAACCTCTGCCGGATCGGGCGAGAACACACGCTTGGCGATCGGCACTTGGTTCGGGTGTAGCGTCCAAGCACCGACGCAGCCCATCAGGAAGGCGTTGCGGAACTGCGTCTCGCAGGCTTGTTCGTCGTTGAAGTCGCCGAACGGACCGTAGAACGGCTTGATGCCCGCCGCGGCGCACGCGTCGACCATCTTCGACAAGGTATAGTGCCACAGATCCTGCTGAAATGCCGCGCGCGGCCCGCCGTCGGCGGTGGCGTCGGCAAGGACCTTGTACTGCGGATGACCGCCGCCGACGCGCGTCGTCTTCATCGCCCGTGAGGCAGCAAGATCGGCCGGACCGAGGCTGATGCCGTGCATGCGCGGCGATGCGATAGCAATGTCGGCGACGTTGTCGACGCCTTCGGCGGTCTCCAAAATCGCGTGGATCAGGATCGGTTTCCCGATCAGGTGCTTCGCTTCGAGTTGGGCGAGTAGTTGGTCGAGATAATGGACATCCCACGGTCCCTCGACCTTGGGCAACATAACGACGTCGAGCTTCTGTCCCACCGCGCCGACGATCTCGATCACGTCGTCGAGCATCCAAGGGGAGTTGAGGGCATTGATGCGCGTCCACAGGCCGGTTGCGCCGAACTCGTTCGCTTTGGCCATCGCGACGAATCCTGTCCGCGCCGCCTGCTTGGCATCGGCAGGGATTGCGTCCTCCAGATTGCCGAGCACCACGTCGACCTGTGCGATCAGCTCCGGCACCTTGGCACGCACTTTCTCGATGTGCGGAGGCACGAAATGGATCATGCGTTCAAGCTTGATCGGCAGCTCGCGCAGCGGTGTCGGCGCCCCGATCGCCAGTGGCTTGAAGAAGTTGCGCGGGAGCTTCATGTGCCGAGAGTCCTTGCGCAGCGGGCGTCATTGCTACGGTATGGGGAACACCCGCATGTCGCCAAGGCGTTTTTGCGAGACGGCAAGATGTTGAGCCCTACAACGCTTCGCCGCGCATGAGGCGCGGCTGAGAGGCCCACGGCGTCACGCCTTCGCGCATGACAGCCCGACGCAGCGGGCCGACGCGCTCCATTAGAAAGAGGGCGGTTGCGCGCGCGCCCTGCAACGGCAGGAAATCCGACAGCAGGCTGCGGTTGAGGAGATCGACCGCCAGCATCCGGCTCGTCGCATCGGCGCGGCGCGTACGGTCGTAGCGGTCGGCTAAATCCCCGACGTCGTGCCCGTCCCGATGAGCGGCGACGACGAGTTCGCCGATGGTTGCAGCGTCGCGCAGCCCGAGATTGAGGCCTTGCGCGCCGATCGGCGCAACGACGTGCGCGGCTTCGCCGATGAGGACGACACGTCGTGCGCCAAATCGCGTCGCAGCCGCAACCGCCAACGGGAAGGCGCCGCGGCCTGCCTCGACTTCGATCTCGCCTAGGATTGAATGCGAGCGGCGTTCGATTTCGAGCGCCATCTCCGCATTCGAGAGCATGGAGAGGTGGGCGATCTCGGCCGGATCGACGACCCAGACCAAGCTCGAACGCTGCTGCGGCAACGGCACCAGTGTGAACGGACCGGACGCGCCGTGAAATTCCGTCGACGTGTCCTGGTGAGGCCGGCGATGACCGAAGTTGCAGGTCAGCGCCGTCTGCGCGTAGGTTCGGCCGCGCATTTCGATGCCGGCGGCAGAGCGACACAACGAGTGACGCCCCTCTGCGCCGATTGCCAAACGTCCCAATACCGATGCGCCGCCGGTGCAGCGCACCGTCACGTGATCATCGGTGACCTCGACGGCGGTGGCTTGGTCGCTGATGCGGGTGAGGGCACCCAGCTCGCATGCGCGTGCCTCGAGAGCGGCAATGAGAAATCGATTCTCGATGTTGTAGCCAAAAGCATGCAGCCCGATCTCGCTCGCGGCAAAACAAACCTCGGGTGCCCGTAACAGCCGTCTCGTATCGTCAATGATGCGCATCACGCGCAACGGCGCGGCATGCTCCTGGCAAAAGCGCCAAACGCCGAGCGTCTCGAGCGCCTTGACCGAACCGTGGAGCAGGGCGCTGGTGCGGAGGTCCGAGGCGGCGGGGTTGGCAACCAGCGCGGTTTCAATCCCGGCGCATGCCAGCGCGATCGCCGCGGTTAATCCGGCCGGGCCGCCGCCGACAATCACTACCTCGGCCGTCAGACTGCTCATGTCGAAAGTTAGCTCGCGGATTCAGCGCCCACTGGGCCTATCCTCACGTTGAGAGGGAGCGGGCTGACAATGCATACCAAGGCCCTATGATCACCCCATAAGTCAATCGGTCCCGCCGATCTGCCGGCGGGTCGCGCTCCGCGCGTCAAGATCGGGGATTACATGTTCATCCGCGCCCGCGCCTTCGCGGTGCACATCTTCACCGCCGCAGGCGCGGCGCTTGCGCTCGCGGCGCTCCTCTATGCGGTGCGCGGCCAGTGGGCGGCCATGTTCCTGTGTCTGGGCATCGCCCTTATTGTAGACGGCGTCGACGGTACCATCGCTCGATGGCTCAAGGTTGCGGAGGTGCTTCCGCGCTGGTCCGGCGACGTACTCGATTTCGTCGTCGATTTTGCCACCTATGTCTTCGTGCCGGCCTATGCGATTGCCGCAGGCGGGCTCCTGCCAGAACCGCTTGCGCTGCCGGCAGGGATCGTAATCGTCGTCACGGGCGCGCTCTATTTCGCCGACCGCGAGATGAAAACCGCCGACAACTACTTTCGTGGATTTCCGGCGCTTTGGAACGTGGCCGCCTTCTATCTCTTCCTGCTCAAACCAGCGCCGTCACTCGCGGCCATTATCGTCGCTGGTCTCGCCGTAGTGAGCTTCGCGCCGTTCAAGTTCATCCATCCCCTGCGGGTCGCACGGCTGCGGGTGCTGAACATTATCGGGTTGATCTTGTGGTCCGTGCTCGCGCTGATCGCCGTCTTGGAGGACCTCGCTCCCGGACCTTGGGTCGCAGGCGGCTTGGTGGTGACTGCCCTATATTTTCTCGGTGTCGGGCTGGCCGAGAGACGCTGAATGCACGCTTTATCGCTGCTTACGGACCCGCATGCGTGGGCCGCGCTTGTCACGCTCACCGCGCTCGAGATCGTGCTGGGCATCGACAATCTCGTCTTCATCTCCGTCCTTACCTCCCGCGTCCCCGAGGACAAGGCCCGCCGCGTACGCCTGATCGGGCTATCGCTGGCGTTCATCTTCCGCGTGATCATGCTCGCCGGGCTAACGTGGCTCAAGGACCTCACGGCACCACTCTTCAGCATCTTTGGAATGGCCATATCGTGGCGCGACATCATTCTCATCGGCGGCGGCATGTTTTTGATCGCCAAGGCGACGCATGAAATTCACAGCGAAGTGGAGGCGTCCGATAGCTCGGCCGAGGCGACCGCCGGTACCCAAGCATTCACCTGGATCGTGGTTCAGCTTGTAGCGATCGACCTGGTATTCTCGCTCGATTCGATCCTCACCGCGATCGGCATGGCCGAGGATCTTGAGGTGATGATTGCCGCCGTGGTCATCGCCATGATCGTGATGTATGCGGCGGCAAACCCGGTCGGCGCCTTCATCGCCGCGCATCCCACGACCAAGATGCTGGCGCTCGCCTTCCTGGTGCTGATCGGGGTTGCGCTGGTTGCCGATGGTTTCGAATTCCATATTCCGCGCGGTTACATCTATTTTGCTATGGCGTTCGCCGCCGCGGTGGAAGCCTGCAACGTCATGGCAAGGCGCACGCGGCGGCGGCGCCGCTGACGGCTTGATCGGCAGCCGCGGCTGAGAGACATTGACGTACCGGTTTGCGGCGGCGCAAGTCGAGACAGGGAGTGAGAGCAATGGTTGCAGCGGTGCGAGTGCATAAGACCGGCGGTCCGGAGGTGCTGACCTACGAAGACATTCCATCGCCCACCCCGGGGCCCGGCCAAATCAAGGTCAGAAACCACGCCTGCGGCATCAATTTCATCGACACCTATTTCCGCAGCGGCATGTATCCCTCGCCGGTCGGACTGCCGTTCGTCTCCGGCAACGAAGGAGCAGGCGAAGTCATCGCCGTCGGGCCCGGCGTTACGGACATAAAGGTCGGCGACCGGGTCGGCTATGTCTCGGCCCTCGGCGGGTATGCGGCCGAGCGCGTGCTGCCGGCCGATCGCGCGGTGAAACTCCCGGACAAGATCAGCTACGAGCAGGCTGCCGGGATGATGCTCAAGGGCATGACCGTGCAATATCTGCTGCGACGCACCTATAAGGTGCAGAAGGGCGACAACGTACTTATCCATGCTGCCGCCGGCGGCATCGGCCTCATCGCTTGCCAATGGGCGAACCATCTCGGTGCCAACGTGATCGGCACCGTCGGCTCGAAGGACAAGGCCGAGCTCGCCAAAAAAAACGGCGCACACCACGCCATCCTGTACGGCGAGGAGGATTTCGTCGCCAAGGTGAAGGAGATTACCGGCGGCAAATTGTGCGAGGTGGTGTACGACGGCGTCGGCAAGACGACGTTCCCGGCTTCGCTCGATTGCATCAAGCCACTCGGCATGTTTGTGAGCTTCGGCTCGGCATCGGGACCGATCGACGCCTTCAACATCAACCTTCTGCAGACCAAGGGATCGCTGTTCGCCACACGTCCGACGCTGAACACCTATGCGGCCAAACGCGAGGACTTGCTCAAGATCGCGAACGACCTGTTCGACGTGGTGATGAGCGGTGCGGTCAAGATCCCGGTGAACCAGAAATATCCGCTGAAAGATGCGCAGAAGGCGCACCGCGACCTCGAAAGCCGCAAGACCACGGGGGCTAGCATTCTGCTGCCGTGATCCACGCAAGAGCGTGACCCTGGCAGAGGCTCAGGTGATCAAACCGGCGATCTGCGCGAAGACCGCATGATCGCTCGCTCCCGGCGGCAGTCGCGGAAGCCCCACGACGTCGATTGCGTCCGCGAATTGTGCAATGGCAGCGACCGTGTCCTCCAGGGAAGCGGCGCTGCCTTCGCTTTCGCTGACCACCACCGCCGCGAGGTCGAGATTGCGTCGGGCCATGACTTCAAGCGCTGTCAACGTATGGCTGATGGTGCCCACGTAGCTCCCCGCCACCAGGAGGACCGGGATACGCAAGACCGACATCAAGTCCAGCACCGTGCGGCGGTCATCGAGCGGCACCATGATCCCGCCGATACCCTCTATCAAACATGTGCCGCGGTGGTCGCTCATTGCTTTGCGGCAAAACTCCACGAGGTCCTGGAATACGATCGCACGTCCCTCGCGCGTGCTCGCCATGTGCGGGGAAAGCGGCGCTGTGAAGCGCCAGGGCGAAATGCGCTCGATCTCGGCCAGTGCGACGGGACGCCCGAGCGCTGCCAGCAGAACGGCGGGATCGCTCTTCTCCCAGGCGTCGGGATCGAAACCACTGACGACCGGCTTGACTGCGGCGACCGCGCCGCCGCTGCCGCGGATATGCCGGATCAATCCTGCGGTGACGAAGGTCTTGCCGATGTCGGTCCCGGTGGCCGTGATGAAAACGGCGCTCATTGCGCCTCGGTTGCGCTCGCCGGCGCATGCGCAAGGATGCGCGCGCGCACGACCTCGGCCAGACGCGCGACGTCACGGTCTGGATGTTGCGCGGTAAACGTCAGCCGCAGGCGCGCCGTCCCCGCTGGCACCGTCGGAGGCCGGATCGCGACGACCAGGAAGCCCTCCTCTTCCAGCAGCCGCGACGCCTTCAGCGCCGCCTCAGCCTCGCCCAGCAGCACGGGGACGATGGGGCTCGCCGGCTGCGGCAGCCCGGCGAGGCTGGCGAAAGCCTTGGCCTTTGCCAAGGGAAGGGCGGCATAGCCGGGCTCGCGTTCGATGAGGTCGATCGCGGCGATCGCGGCGGCGGTCATCGCCGGCGGAAGTCCCGTCGAATAGATCACGGTGCGCGCACGGTTGCGAATGAGATCCACCACCGCGGCGGAGGCGCAGAGATATCCGCCATAGGCACCGAGCGCCTTGGAGAGCGTACCCATTTGCAGCGGGATGTCCGCCTTCGGTATCTGCACGAAATTCGAGCCGCGACCGCCGCCCACGACGCCGAGGCCGTGCGCGTCGTCGGACATGAGCCACGCATCGTGCCGCTGTGCCAGCTCTGCCAGCGCATGCAAGGGCGCGATGTCGCCGTCCATCGAGAAAACGCCATCGGTCGCGATCAGCGCGCGTCGATGACGCTGGCGCAGTTGTGCGATCAGCGCGCTCGCGTGCGCAACGTCGGCGTGACGATATGGGACCACCGCCGCGCGCGCGAGGCGAGCGCCGGCCCATAGACAGGCATGGGCGAGTTCGTCGATCAGAACGAGATCGCCGGGACCGATCAGCGCGGGAATGATGCCGAGATTGGCGAGATAACCCGAGCCGAACACGCAGGCGGCCCCGGTCTCTTTGAGGCCGGCGAGCCGCGCTTCCAACTCGCCCAGCAGGGGATGATTGCCGCTCACGAAGCGGGAGGCGCCGGCGCCCACGCCATAACTGCGCAGCGCTGCAATAGCCGCCTCCTTGACCGCGGGGTGATGGCTCAGGTTGAGGTAATCGTTGCAGCAGAACGAGAGCAGGCGGCGACCGTTGCGCAGCACCCAAATTCCCGTCAGGCGGGTGGTGTCGACGAGCGCGCGGCGTAGACTGCTGCGCTCGAGTTGGGCGAGCTTGGCGATCGCGAATTCATCGAGTGACTGCATCGTCGACCTCAACCGGTCATGCCGGTTAAGCTTTGCATTGAAAGGGCGGGATGTCGCGAAAAAAGGGAGTTCCTCCTGCGTGGTACAAGGCCGGGCTCGCCCATGTCTGGCTACCCTACGCGCAAATGAAGACGGCGCGCGCGCCGCTGCCCGTGGCCCGTACCGATGGTTCTCGCATCGTGCTCGCCGATGGACGCGAGCTCATCGACGGCATCGCCTCGTGGTGGACCGCCTGCCACGGCTACAACCATCCGCACATCCGCCAAGCGGTCGAGCGCCAGCTCGCCTTGATGCCGCATGTGATGTTCGGCGGGCTTGCCCACGAGCAGGCGCTCACGCTCGCGCGCCGCCTTGTGGCGCTGATGCCAGGTGATCTCAATCGCGTCTTCTTCTCCGAGTCGGGCTCGGTCGCGGTCGAGGTCGCCCTGAAGATGGCGCTGCAGTTCTGGCTGAACCGCGGTATGCGCGGGCGAAGGAAATTCCTTGCTTTCAAGGGCGGCTATCACGGCGATACGACCGGGGCGATGGCGGTCTGCGATCCCGATGCCGGCATGCACGCTCGGTTCCGCGGCGTCTTGCCCGAACATTGTGTCGTCGAGTTGCCGGAGAACGAGGACAGCGCCGCGAATTTTGCGCGCTGCCTCGAGCGCCACGCCGAGGAACTCGCAGGCATCATCGTGGAGCCGCTGGTCCAAGGCGCAGGCGGCATGCGGTTTCACTCACCTTCGGTCTTGCAGCGTCTGCGCGATGCCGCGAACCGCTATGAGCTTCTTTTGATTTTCGATGAAATCTTCACCGGCTTCGGTCGCACTGGTAGCCTGTTCGCCTGCGAAGCGGCCGGCGTCGTGCC
>JBJMTU010000337.1:0-11888 GCA_045811545.1 Xanthobacteraceae bacterium
CATGCCGTCGCCGTCGTAGAACCACGCGTTCTGCTGACGGGTATTCAGCCCGAACGGGACGGCACAGAACAATGCCCAGGTCGGATCCTTGCCGATGTAGTAGTACGTGGCGGTGTGGCCGATCTCGACGGTGCCGTTTTGAACGGCGTCGAGAACTTGCAAAGCAGGCACGATCTCGCCCGCGGCGAAGACTTGGATCTGAAACTTCTGGTCGGTGGCCTCGGCCACGTATTTTGCGATCGTTTCGCAAGCGCCGTAGAGCGTATCGAGCGATTTCGGCCAACTCGCCGTCAGCCGCCATCGGACCTCCGGCATCGACTGTGCTATGGCAGGCGCAGCCAGGGCCGAGGCGGCCGCCCCGGCGGCGCCAACTTTCAGAAATTCACGGCGTTTCATGGTCATGTTTCCTCCTGATCCAAGGCTCCCGGGCCTCAGACGCGGCCCAAGCGTGGCGTCGTGGCGGTTTGGCGCTACCCTCCCCGTCCACAAAATTGCGGCTAGATAGGCCCCCGGACGGCGCGCGTGCAAGGGGCAAACCCGCGACACATCCTCACTTACGGCCACATCGACGTAAAGGTCGATGGATGCCGCGCGCAGCACGACATCGGCGGGAACATTGAGGGCGCTTCGCGGATCGCACACGACCTGCGTTGTCGAATATCATTGGGCCGTGGATCACAATGAGGAAGTCCGATGAGCAACGCACCTCTCGCCGGCGTGCAGGCTTGTGTCTTCGATGCCTACGGCACGTTGTTCGATTTTGCCTCTGCGGCGAGGGGCTGCAGCGACGTCTTGGGAGATGCCATCGAGAAGCTGACCGCGCTCTGGCGTGATAAGCAGCTGCAATATACCTGGCTGCGGGCGGTGCAAGGCCGACACGCGGATTTTTGGCAGGTCACCGGCGATGCACTCGACTTCGCCTTGGAGACGTTGGCGATCGAAAAGCCCGGCCTGCGCGACCGGCTGATGAATCTTTACCTGACGCTCGAGCCGTTTCCGGAGGTCCCGGAAGTGCTCCGACAGCTCAAGACGGCGGGCTTGCGGACCGCGATCCTGTCGAACGGCTCGCCCATGATGCTCGACGCGGCGGTCCGAGGATCGGGGCTGGGCACGCTCGTCGACGCGGTGTTCTCCGTCGAATCGGTCGGCGTCTACAAGCCACATCCCAAAGTTTATCAACTTGCCGTCGACCGGCTCGGGATCCCGGCTGCTGCAATGGCCTTCCAGTCGTCGAACGCGTGGGATGCGTACGCAGCCTCGGCGTTCGGCATGCAGGTCGTGTGGTGCAATCGCTATGGCCAGCGGCCGGAGCGGCTGCCCGGCAAGCCCGACCGAATGGTACGATCCCTAGCCGAGCTGCCGGCATTGGTCGCAGCGTCACAGACCTGAACGCGCCATTCGCAGCGCTTACGCCTCGATCACGATCTTCGGCGCGGTGCGGCCGGCGCCGCTGATTTGATCGCGCACCTTGGCGGCGATCTCGCGATAGATTTGCGCATGAGCACTGTCGGGCTCGGTCGCCACAACGGGCAGGCCGGCATCCGACTTTTCGCGGATCGCCATATGCAGCGGTACTTCGCCGAGGAACGGGACGCCGAGCCGCTCCGCCTCGTGGCGAGCGCCGCCGTGGCCGAAAATGTCGGAGCGCGTACCGCAGCGCGGGCAGAGAAAATAGCTCATGTTCTCGACGATCCCGAGCACCGGCACGTTCACTCGCTTGAACATGGACACGCCGCGCCGGGCGTCGATCAGGGCGAGATCCTGCGGGGTGGAGACGATGACCGCACCCTTGAGCGGCACCTGCTGCGCCATGGTGAGCTGGGCGTCGCCGGTGCCGGGCGGCATATCGACCACCATCACGTCGAGCGTGCCCCATTCGACTTCGCGCAGCATCTGCGTGAGCGCCGAGATCACCATCGGCCCGCGCCAGATCATCGCCGTCTCCTCGTCGATGAGGAACCCGATGGACATGACGGTGAGCCCATAGCGCGTGATCGGCTTGAGCCGTGTGCCCCCGAGGGTCTGCGGCCGCTCCCGAATGGCGAGGAGCTTCGGCAAGGATGGACCGTAGATATCGGCGTCGAGAATCCCGACCTTGAGTCCGAGCGCGCTCAAGCCGAGCGCGAGATTGACGGCCGTGGTCGATTTGCCGACCCCGCCCTTGCCCGAGGCAACGGCGATGATCGCGGCGACGCCGGGCACGCCTTGGAGGGATTCGCCACGCGGCGCGCCGCGCACGGGAGTAGCTCGCGCGCCTTGCGGCGGGCGAGCCGATGCCACGCCCGCCCTGCGCTCTGCCGTCAAGGCGACGAGGGCGGATTGCACTCCCGGCAGTGCGCGCACGACCTCTTCGGCGCGCTTGCGCACGGGGTCCCAAGCCTTGACCTCGGCGGCATCGACGGTGATGGAAAAGAACACTTTGCCGTCGCTTGCCACCACGTCGGAAAGCGCGCCGGTACCGGGCAGCGGGGCTCCCGTCGGGCTTTGGACGCCTTCGAGGGCTGCGAGTACCTGCTCCTTGCTCACTGCCATCCACGGTTCTCCGCCGCACGCTTCCCGTTGCGATGGACACCATAAGGGGCACACCGGTCCGGTCAACGCGATGATGGTTGACGCAGGCGCCGCGCCGTCGCAATCACTCCCGCATATAGGTATCCGCGCGGCTGCATGGCAGTGCTCGAGGAGGACAGGATGGCGAAGGTGGCTTTTCTCGGTCTCGGCGTCATGGGGTACCCCATGGCAGGGCATCTCAAGAACAAGGGTGGCCACGACGTCACCGTCTACAACCGCACCGCGGCCAAGGCGCAGAAATGGGTTGCCCAACATGGTGGGCGCAGCGCACCGACACCCAAAGCCGCAGCCGAGGGCCAAGACTTCGTCATGTGCTGCGTCGGCAATGACAACGATCTGCGCGAGGTGACACTTGGCTCTAATGGCGCCTTCCACGGCATGAAGAGCGGCGCCGTGTTCGTCGATCACACCACGGCCTCCGCGGAAATCGCCCGCGAGCTCAACGCGCAGGCGAAGGAGCGCGGCTTCGGTTTCGTCGATGCGCCTGTCTCCGGCGGCCAAGCCGGCGCCGAGAACGGCGTGCTCACCGTCATGTGCGGCGGCGATGCCGAGGCTTATGCTCGCGCCGAGAAGGTGATCGCTTCCTACGCGCGCATGTGCAAGCTGCTCGGCCCCGCCGGGGCCGGCCAACTCACGAAGATGGTCAACCAGATCTGCATCGCCGGACTGGTGCAGGGACTGTCGGAAGGCATTCATTTCGCCAAGAAGGCCGGGCTCGACGTCGATGCGGTGATCGAGACCATCTCCAAAGGCGCGGCCCAGTCATGGCAGATGGAAAACCGCTACAAGACGATGGCGGCAGGCAAGTTCGATTTCGGCTTCGCAGTCGATTGGATGCGCAAGGATCTCGCCATTTGCCTGGGCGAGGCGCGCAAGAACGGCGCGAGCTTGCCGGTGAGCGCGCTGGTCGACCAGTTCTACGCCGAGGTGCAGAAAATGGGCGGCCGGCGCTGGGATACGTCGAGCCTCATCGCGCGGCTGGAGCGGTGAACGACCCAGTGCTCGACTACGCGACTCATCTCAAATCTCGATCACCGCTCCGTCCTCGGCAACGAGCACGCCCGCGGCTCTGACTTCGTCGAGATGGGCGAGCATGTCCGGATTCATGTGGGTGAGCATGATCCGCCGCGCGCGTAGATCAGGCAGGCGCTTCTTGAGCACGTCCCAACTGAGGTGGCCGGGCAGTTCGCCGGAATAGGCGAAGCATTCGATGATCAAGAGATCGGCGCCATCAGCAACTGAGACGAGCGCCTCCACCCACTGGGTGTCGCCGGAATAGGCGAACCGCTTCTGCCCGTCCGAGAGCACGACCGCGGTCGAGGGCGCACCCGAGTAATGCAGCACCTCGGTGGTGGCGACGGAATGTCCCAGCACCTCGGTCGGGCGGCCGACCTCGATCTCCATTACCGTCCATGAAAACCGCCACTTGTTTGTGGTCGATTTCGGAAAGAACACTTCGAGAAGCTGATCGAGCCGTCCGCGCGTGCCCGGCGGTCCCGCAATCAACAGCGGTCGCTCGCGGCGCGCAAGGAACTGGGCGTCCAGCAGGAGAAACGGAAGCGCGCCAAAATGATCGCCGTGCAGATGCGAGAGCACGATGCCGTCGATACGGTCGGGATCAAGCCCGCGCGCCTTGAGTGCCACCAGCGAGGAGGCGCCGAAGTCGACGAGCAGCGTGCCCTTGGCGGTCTCGAGAAAGAAGCAGGTGTTGAACCGGCCGCCGGAGCCGAAGGCATCGCCACATCCGACGATTGTGATCCGCATGTCAGGCCGAGGCGCTCGGCCGGGCAGCGATATCGGCGTGCCAGCGCTTGAGATGCTTGAGTTCGTCCGGCACCGCGAGCTTTGCCGGCTTCATGAAATCGACGGCGACGAGACCGGTGATGTCAGCCACCGTGAACGCATCCCCGGCAACAAACGGGCGCTCCTTCAACTCGTCGTCGAGAACGGCGATGAACTCCCGGATGCGCGGCTTGTTGGCTTCGGCCCACGCCGGTACCTGCGGCACTTCCATCTCCTTCATAGCCGGATGCGAGTTGCGAAACACGTGCGAGACCGGAAACAGCAAGTGCAGCTCCAGGCGCCGATTCCACATCTCGATCCGGGCAAGCTCCAACGCATTGCGTCCGAACAGCGGCGGATCGGGCTTGATCGCCTCGAAGTAGCGGCAGATTGCAATTGACTCCGTGATCACGGTGCCGTCGTCGAGAACGAGGGACGGGACCCGCCTGAGCGGATTGATCGCAGCATAGGCCGCAGACATGTGCGCCATCGCGCCGAGATCGACCTGCTCAGTCGGAACTGTGATGCCCTTCTCCGCGAGAAAAATCCGCGTGCGCCGCGGATTGGGCGCGCGACCTCCATCGTAAAGCTTCATGGCGGCTCCCGTGCTGCCGCAGCTTACATTGGATTAACGCCGGCGGCCGGTTGTATATTCCATCGTCTACACCCCATCACGCCCATCGTGCCCTGGTCAAGCACTCGAGCCGAGCCGACCATCCACCCCGCATGTGGTTCGATGTGAATGGATTTTGGTCTAGCTTGGGCTGAAGGACACCATCGTGCGCCGCCTGCTCTGGATCCTGCTTGCCATCCTGACGATCGCGCTGCTTGTGCTCGTGCTGCAGCAGAATGAAGCGGCGCTGGCGGAACTCTCCCGGTTCGACACCTCCTCGCTCGAAACGAAGATCATGGCGATTGCGCTCGTTGGCCTGATCGCGCTCGCGTTGTTTCGGCATCGTTTCACCCACGCTCTCGAATCCGCTCTCATCTGGATAATGATCGCGGCGCTGTTGACGCTCGGATATACCTATCGCTTCGAGCTGCGCGAGGTGGCCGACCGGGTCATGGCCGAGCTCGTCCCGGGCCGTGCCGCAACCAGAGGGCGCACGGTCGAGATCGCGCGCGGAAGCGGCGGCGGCTTCTCGGTGGCGGCGCAAGTTAACGGCGCGCGCGTCCCGATGGTGCTCGACACCGGCGCGAGCGCCGTCGTCCTCACCCAGGAGGCTGCCAAGGCCGCGGGCCTCCCGCTTGAAGTCCTCAACTATTCGGTCACCGTCGAGACCGCGAACGGGCGCGCCCGCGCCGCACCGGTCACGCTCGACCGACTGTCGATCGGCGACATCACCGAGCGCTCGGTCCCCGCGCTCGTCGCGCAAGGCGGGCAGCTGCGCACCAACCTACTCGGCATGACCTTTCTCAATCGGCTGGAGAGCTGGGAGGTGCGCGGGGACAAGCTCATGCTGCGCGGCTATCCGTGATCGATCATCCGATCAGGCTCACCGCAAATCGTACGCATACGGCCAGCAGGAAGCAGCCGAAGGCAATCTCGAGCCGGCGCTTCGATAGCGCGTGGGCCAGTCGCGCGCCGTAAGGCGCGGTGAAGCTCGAGACCGGAGCCATCAGCGCAAACCCGATGAGCGAGACGAAGCCAAGCGAGAGCGGCGGCAGCAGCGCCTGCTGCGGCAGGCCGGCGAGAATGTAACCGATCGTGCCCGCCACTGTAATCGGCACGCCGAGGCCGGCGGAGGTTGCGACCGCCTTGTGAATCGGCTTGCCGTAGAGGGTTAGGATCATGTTGGAGACAGACCCGCCGCTGATTCCCATCAGCGAAGCGGCAAGACCAACGAACACGCCGTAGGCCGCCATGGCGGCAGATCCCGGCAGATCATCGCCAAGCCGCCAGGTCTCGCGGCCGAACAGCAGCTTGAACGCGATCACGGTTGCGATCAGCACGAAAGCGAGCTTGAGCACCGCGCCCGATGCAAAGGCGGCAATGGCCGAACCAGCGGCGACGCCGATGACAGCTGGCACTGCCCATGCCCGCACGACATCCATCATCACCGCGCCTTTGTCGCGATGCGTGAAGTAAGAGAACACGTTGGTCGGGACGATGATCGCAATGGACGTGCCGACGCACAGCTGGAAGCGGACCTCGTCCGGCACGCCGAGAACCCGAAATACCTCGTACAGAACCGGCACGATGAGCGCGCCGCCGCCGATGCCGAAGAGCCCCGCAAGAATCCCGGTGACTAACCCGGCGACGATGATCAAAACAGCGAGCAGCAGCAGCTCGCTCAACGGCACGCCCAAGACCATGTCCTGCTCCGAAGGGGCCGTCCCGGCTCAAGCCGCGGCGACGGTTGGCGCGTCGAGATCCGCGATGAGCGCGATTGCTGCGCGGAACGTGGCTGCGTCCGCCGCCGGTTTGGTTGCCTCGGTCGCCAGATGCCGGCGGAATGCGCGCGCGCCAGGCACGCCGCGGAACAGGCCCAGCACGTGCCGCGTCACTGCGTGGAGGCGCACGCCGCGCACAAGCTCGCCCTCGATATAGGGGATCAGGGCCTCGGCCGCCGCCTTCGGCGATGCCAAGCGCGCGGGCTCGCCAAACAGCAGCGGATCCACGGCGAGAAGCCGCCACGGCTCCTGGTACGCCGCCCGCCCCATCATCACGCCATCGACGCGGTCGAGGTGCGCCAGTGCCTGGTCAAGGCTCGCGATGCCACCGTTGAGCACGATGCAAAGATCGGGATGCGCGGCTTTGAGCCGATAGACGCGGGCATAATCGAGCGGAGGAATATCGCGGTTCTCGCGCGGCGACAGACCGTCGAGCCACGCCTTGCGCGCGTGAACGACGAGCGCGGCCGCGCCAGCGCGCTCGACCGCGCAGGTGAACGCCTCGAGCGCCTCCTCCGGGTCCTGATCGTCGATGCCGATGCGACATTTGACGGTGACGGGCAGCTTGACCGCGGCCGTCATGGCGGCGACGCAATCGCCCACGAGAGCCGGCTCCGCCATGAGACAGGCGCCGAAGCGGCCCTCCTGTACGCGATCGGAGGGACAGCCGATATTGAGGTTGACCTCGTCGTAGCCGAACGCCTCAGCGATGCGCGCGCACTCGGCAAGTTGCCGCGGATCGCAACCGCCGAGTTGCAGCGCCACCGGATGCTCGGCCGGATCGTGCGCCAGGAGCCGCGCGCGCGGGCCGTGAACGACCGCGCCGGTGGTGATCATCTCGGTATAGATCAGGGCACGGCGCGTGAGCAGGCGGTGGAAGAAGCGGCAGTGCCGATCCGTCCACTCCATCATCGGGGCAATGCAGAAGTTGCGATCTAAATGCTTCAATCTCATGCGCTTTTCCATCTGCGCCCGAAGCTGCATCGCAGCCGCTTCAGCGACTACCCCCGTCACGAGTTAGCTCTTCTACGACCATACCGGCGCAAATGGAAAGTCGGATGCTGCCCGGCATCTTGCGTGTACTTGGTGCGCAACCGAGCAGGGATGTCGACGGTCATCGTGCGGTTCTGCCGAACCGGACCCCGGCGCGTCGAAAAGGAATAGGTGGCATCTGACCAGGAGCTGCTGACTGTCCTGCTCACATGCAACTCACTTGCATTTCCATGATGCCGAAAAATGCAGCGAGAAGTTACACCGACCGCTGCATTGACGCGCATTGTCTCGATCGTTACCTCGGCAGCGCGGAGGCGAACCATGTCGGACGTCAAACAGAAGGTTGCGCTCACCTCAATTGCCGCCTCCGCCGGCTTGACAACGGCGAAGGCCGTTGTCGGGGTGATGAGCGGCTCGCTCGCGCTCCTGTCAGAGGCAGCCCATTCGCTGATCGATCTCGGCGCCACGGTGATGACCTATTTCGCGGTGCGGATTTCAGGCAAGCCCGCGGACGCTGAACATCATTACGGCCACGGCAAGGTCGAGAGCGTTTCCGCGCTCGCCGAGACGGCGCTGCTCTTCGGTCTCGCCGGCGTGGTGACCTGGGAGGCGGCCAAACGGCTCATGAGCGACGCGCCACCGGAGGTGGAAGCAACGCTCTGGGCCTTCGCCGTGATCCTGCTCTCGATCGGCGTCGATTTCCTGCGCGCACGCGTGCTTTATCGGACGGCGGAAAAAACCTCGAGCCAGGCGCTCGAAGCAGACGCGCTGCATTTCGATTCCGATATGTGGTCGTCGCTGGCGGTCCTGCTCGGGCTCGTTGGGATCGCGCTCGGCTACGCTTCGGCCGACTCGGTGGCGACGATCGTGGTGTCGGTCGTCATCTGCATCGCAGGCTGGCGGCTCGGCCGGCGCACCATCGACGCGCTGACCGATACCGCGCCGGCCGGCGTCGCGGATAAAATCACAGCGGCTATCACGCACATTCCTGGCGTCGTCGACATCCAAAGGCTGCGTGTGCGGAAAGTGGGCGAGATGCTGTTCGTCGACCTCGATGTTGCAGTCAGCCGCACGCTGCCGCTCGATCGCGTCGCCGCGCTCAAGCAGCGCATCGTCGACGCCGTGCGCGCCGACAGCCCTGCCGCCGAGGTGACGGTGACCACCGAGCCGCGCGCGCTCGACGACGAGACGGTGCTCGAGCGAGCCATGGTGATCGCACGCAACCGCGCGCTCGCGGTTCACCACGTCACGGTGCATGCGATCGAGGGACGACTTGCCGTCTCCCTCGATCTCGAGGTCGACGGCGCCCTTTCGCTCGGTGCGGCCCACGATATCGCGACCGGGCTGGAAGAGGCGATCCGCGAGGAACTGGGACCGGAGGTCGAGGTCGAGACCCATATCGAGCCGTTGCAGCCCCTCGACGAACCTGGGCGAGAGGCCTCGGCTGAACGCACCGCGGCGGTGCGCGAAGCGCTGACCGAAATCGCGAACAAGGTCGACTTCGTCGGCGCAATCCACGACGTGCGCGTGCGCGCGGCCGACGACGGCGAGATCGTCAATTTCCACTGCCTCGTCGATCCCGTGCTCAAGGTCGCAGACGTCCACGACAAGGTCGACGAAGTGGAGCGCGCACTGCGCCTGCGCTTTCCGTCGATCAAGCGCGTGATCGGCCACGCGGAGCCGGCGCTGCCGGGGCCTTAGCCCGCGCTGCGAAGGGGCGTTCACGCCAGCGGGCGGTGCGCGGCATTACGGCATCAGCACCGCCGCGCCTTGCAGGCGGCCTTCGCGCAGATCGGCAAGCGCCTCGTTGGCGGCCTCGAGCGGATAGCGCGTCACTTCGCTCTTCACGCCCGCCTGCGGCACCAGCGCCAAAAATTCGTGTGCGTCCGCGCGCGTGAGATTGGCTACGGAGACGACGTGCCGTTCCTCCCAAAGGAGCCGGTAGGGAAAGCTCGGAATGTCAGACATGTGGATGCCGCCGCACACCACGCGCCCGCCCTTCTTCACCGCCTTGAGCGCCAACGGAACGAGCGCGCCGACCGGCGCAAAGATGATCGCGGCGTCGAGCGGCTCGGGCGGCATCTCGTCCGAGCCGCCGGCCCAGACCGCGCCGAGAGATTTTGCAAAGGCTTGCGCCGCCTCATCGCCGGGGCGGGTGAAGGCGTAGACACGGCGGCCCTGCCACGCCGCGACCTGGGCGAGAATATGGGCGGCAGCGCCAAAACCATAAAGGCCGAGCGCTTGTGGCCCCTCCCCTTGCGAGCCTGCCCCCGCCATTCGGTAGCTGCGCCAGCCGATCAGGCCGGCACATAAGAACGGCGCAAGTTCCGCGTCGCTCCGCCGTTCCGACAGGGGAAAGCAATAGCGCGCATCGGCGAGGGCATGCGTGGCATAGCCGCCATCGCGTGTGTAGCCGGTAAACAGCGGGCGATCGCACAGATTCTCCCGGCCGCTCTTGCAATAGGGGCACACGCCGCAGGTCGAGCCGAGCCAGGGAACCCCGACGCGCTCGCCGATCGCCAATCCAGCCACGCCTGCCCCAACGGCGGCGACGCGGCCGACGATCTCGTGGCCGGGCACGATCGGAAGTTTCGGCTTCGGCAATTCGCCGTCGACGACGTGCAGATCGGTGCGGCAGACCCCGCACGCCGCGATGTCGATCAGGATTTCGCCCGCCCCCGGTCGCAGCGCCGGCCACTCACGCATGACGAGCTGCGTGCGTGGCCTCTCCAGCACCATGGCCCGCATGGCCATTTTCACGCCAAACCGTTGCGTGCGGCTCCTCCGCCGCTCAGCCGGAACGTCGATCGAACGTTATTGCGGCGTGATCCCGGCGTCCTTGAGGATCTTGCCGTAGCGCTCGGTATCGCTCTTGATGATGGCGTCGAACTCGCTGGGCGTGTTCGGTGCCGGGATCGAGCCTTGGGCAAGCAATTTCTCCCTCACGTCCGGCATCTCGAGAACTTTGGCGATATCCTGGCTCACCTTCGTCAGGATCGGCTGCGGCGTTCCGGCGGGCGCGAGCACGCCGAACCACGACTCGTATTTGTAGTTCGGCAACGTCTCTGCGACGGTCGGCACGTCCGGGAGTTGTGGCACGCGTTTGGCGGAATTGATGGCGACCGCCCTCACCTTTCCGGTTGCGCTTAGCTCCTGCGTGGCGGGGATCGGCGCGAAATACAGTTGCGCGTCGTTGCGGATGACGGCGGTCGTGGCCTCAGGCGCGCCCTTGTAGGGAACGTGCACGATGTTGATCTTGGCATCCTGCTTGAAAATTTCGGCGGAGAGGTACGAGGTGCTGGCGACGCCCGCCGAGGAGAAGTTGAGCTGGCCCGGCCGCTCTTTCGCGAGCGCAATGAAGTCCTTGAGCGTCTTGGCCGCAAGCTCGGGCGGCACGATCGCGACCAGCGGTACCGCCGCCACGCGCGAGACACCGGCGAAATCCTTCACCGGATCGAACTGAATGTTCTTGTTGATCGCGCCGGCGATCGTGTGCCCGTTGGAGGTCAGCATCAGCGTGTAACCGTCCGGCGGGCTCTTGGCGACCCCGGTGGTGCCGGGCAAACCGGGCCGGTTCTCGACGATCACCTGCTGCTTCCACAAATCCCCGAGCTTATCCGCAAGAATGCGGGCGAGCCCGTCGGTGATGCTGCCGGCGGAGAACGGAACGACGATACGAACCACTTGGTTAGGGTAATTTTGCGCCGAGGCTCCGACCGACGTGCCGAGGAGCGAAGGCACTATCCCAGCCAAAACGAGCGATACTGCACGCAGCGACGTCATCACATTCCTCCCACAATTGTCGGCGCACCCATACAACGAGTTGCGGCTTCCTGGAAAGCGATTAAAGCAGGAACTGGCGTGAGGCCATATGAGTAAAAACGCCACCATCCAGCACCTGCGCGGAACTTGCCTTGCGGCCGCGGCCGTGCAGGCTTTGTCGAAGGACTCAGAAGAGTGGAACGGATATGCGCACAGAAGAGGCTCGCCCCGTACGCCTTGAGGATTATCGCCCGCCCGATTGGCTGGTGGAAACGGTCGAACTCGACGTCTCGCTCTATTCCACGGCAACGCAGGTGCGCGCCGCGCTCACGCTGCGCCCCAACGGAAGCGGCGCGGCGCCGGCGCCGCTCGTGCTCGATGGCGAC
>JBJMTU010000338.1:0-3318 GCA_045811545.1 Xanthobacteraceae bacterium
CATGTGGGCGGCATAGTCGGGCACGCCGAGCTTGATCATGGCTGGCGCCGCGATCACCGCACAGATGATGTAGGAGGCGGTCACCGGTACCGCCAAGCCGACGATCCAGACGATCAGCGCAGTGTAGATGGCGGTGAACAGCAGGCTGCCGCCGGCATAAGCGATGACGATCGAGGAGAATTTCAGCCCCAGCCCGGTCAGGGTGACGACGCCGACGATGATGCCGGCGGTGGCGCATGTGGTTGCGGCAGTGAGCACGTTCACCGAGCCGTCGGAGAGCGCGCGCACCAGCTTCTTCGGCGTGATCGCCGTCTCGCGGGTGAGAAAGCTCAGCCCATAGGTGAGCACCGTCGACCAGAAGACCGCGAGCGTCGGGGAATAGCCCCACAACATGAAGACGACGATCGAAACGAGCGAGATGAAGTGAAAGCCGTAGCGCCGCGTCATCTCCGCGAGCGTCAATTCCTGCCGGAAGTCCACTGTGTGCGCGCCGAACCGCTTGGCGTCGAGCTCCACCATGAACAGAAGCGACAGGTAATAGAGGCAGGTCGGGATGGCCGCCATCCAGATCACGTCGAGGTAGCTGATCTTGAGGAACTCGGCGATGAGAAAGGCGGCGGCGCCGAGAACGGGCGGCGAGATGATGGCGCCGAGGCCGCCGGCTGCGAGCAGGCCGCCGGCGGCGTTCTTCTCGAATCCCGCCCGCTGCATCAGCGGGTAGGCGACGGCGCCGATGGTCACGGTGGTCGCGACGCCGGAGCCGGACGGTCCCCCGAGCAGAAAGGACGAGAGCACCACGGTGCGCCCGGCGCTGTTGGGCTTGTGGCCCATGAGCGCCATCGAAAAATCGATGAAGAACTTTCCTGCGCCGGAATGCTGCAGGAAGGCGCCGTAGATGGTGAACAGGATGATGAGCGACGAGGACACGTCGACGGGAATGCCGAAAATGCCCTCGAGCGTGATGAACAAATGACCGACGAGTTGCGAAATATCATAGCCGCGGTGGGTCCACGGCGGCGGCAGATAGGGACCGGCCATGGCATAGGCGATGAACATCAGCGCAACAACCGGGACGATCCAGCCGGTGGTTCGCCGCGTCGCTTCGAGCAGCAGCACGATGAAGACCACGCCGAGCACGACGTCGAGCTGCGTCGGCATGGTCGCGCGGTCGGTGAATTCCTCACCGTCTTCGATGGCGTAGACGAGGATCGCCGCGCCCGTGATACCGCCCACAAAATCCCACCAGCGGATCCGATTGCGGAACCGCGCCGAGAGCGGAAACAAGAGGAAGCTCAGCATCAGCACGAAAGCGACGTGCGCATAGCGCAAGGGCTGGGTCGCGATGATGGGAAAGTCGGTGAACGGCCAAGCACCGGCGATGGCCGCATAGAGGTGAAACAGCGACATCGCCACCGCGATCGAGGTGACCAGCCTGCCGGCCCAGCCGACAAGGCGATTGACCACGCCCTCCTCGGCCTCGATGTAGGCCTCGGCTTTTTGCAGTCGCTCCTGGGAAACGGCAGCGGCCTGCGCTCCGGCATCCTCGGACATGTCGCTGCCTGCTGCCTTAAGGTCCGCCGTCACGCCTCTCCCGCCGCGGCCTTCCCGAGCGCGGCCTGCGCGGCGGCGAGGCGGGCGATCGGCACGCGGAACGGCGAGCATGACACATAGTCGAGGCCGATGTCGTGGCAGAAGGCGACCGAGGCAGGGTCTCCCCCGTGCTCGCCGCAAATCCCGACCTTGAGCTTCGGCCGCCTCTTGCGACCCCGATCCACGCCGATGCGCATGAGTTCGCCCACGCCATCGCGGTCGATGGAGACGAAGGGGTCACTGGGGAGAACGCCGCGCGCCACGTAGGTGCCGAGGAAGCTCGCGGCATCGTCCCGGCTGATGCCGTACGTGGTCTGGGTCAGATCGTTGGTGCCGAAGGAAAAGAACTCTGCACTTTCGGCGATCTCACCGGCTCGCAGCGAGGCTCGCGGCAACTCGATCATGGTGCCGACCTGATAGTTGACTTTCGTCTTGCGCTCGCGGGCGACCGCTTCCGCCATGGCATCGATGCCCGCCTTGACGAGGTCGAACTCGACTTTGGTAGCGATGAGCGGGACCATCACCTCCGGTACGACCGGCTTGCCGGTGCGTTTGGCGGCCTCGCTTGCCGCCTCGAAGACCGCGCGCGCCTGCATTTCGGCGATCTCAGGGTAGGCGAGCGCGAGCCGGCAGCCGCGAAAGCCGAGCATGGGATTGAACTCGCGGAGCTCGCGGGCACGCTCGGCGAGCTTCTTGGCGTCGGCTCCCATGGCGGCAGCGACCTCGGCAATTTCTTTGTCGCTGTGGGGTAGAAACTCGTGCAGCGGCGGATCGAGCAGCCTGATCGTTACCGGCAATCCCTGCATGATCTCGAACAGCGCGACGAAATCCGCGCGCTGCATGGGCAAGAGCTTGGCGAGCGCGGCGCGGCGCGATTTCTCGTCATCGGCGAGGATCATCTCGCGCACGGCGCGGATGCGATCCTCGTCGAAGAACATGTGCTCGGTGCGGCACAGGCCGATGCCCTCGGCGCCGAATTTCAAGGCGACGCGAGCATCGTTCGGCGTATCCGCATTGGCCCGCACGCCGAGTTTGCGCACCGCGTCGGCCCAGCCCATGAGGGTTGCGAACTCGCCGGAGAGTGCCGGCTCGACCATGGGAACGCGGCCTGCAAGCACCTCTCCGCTCGAGCCGTCGATGGTGATGACGTCGCCCGCTTTGAACGTCTGTCCGGCAACGCTCATGGTCCCGGCCGCATAGTCGATGCGCAGCGCGCCGGCGCCGGATACGCAGGGCTTGCCCATCCCGCGCGCCACCACCGCGGCATGCGAGGTCATGCCGCCACGCGTGGTGAGAATGCCCTCGGCCGCATGCATGCCGTGGATGTCTTCGGGCGAGGTCTCGACCCGCACGAGGATGACGCGCTTGTCCTTGCTCTTGAGCGTCTCCGCCTCGTCCGCCGAGAACACGATCTCGCCGGAAGCGGCGCCGGGCGAGGCAGGAAGCCCGGTTGCGATGAGCTTGCGCTCGGCCGTGGGATCGATGGTCGGATGCAGCAGTTGGTCGAGCGATGCCGGCTCGATGCGCGCGACCGCCTCTTTGCGTGAAATCAGCCCCTCGTTCGCAAGCTCCACCGAGATCTTCAGCGCCGCCTTGGCCGTGCGCTTGCCCGCGCGCGTCTGCAGCATCCATAGTTTGCCCTGCTCGACCGTGAATTCGAGATCCTGCATGTCGCGGTAATGCCGCTCGAGCACGCCGTAGATGCGTTTGAGCTCCTTGAACGCCTGG
>JBJMTU010000339.1:0-12024 GCA_045811545.1 Xanthobacteraceae bacterium
ATGTCCATGCCCCCCGCGGTGGATACCACGAAGGCAATGCGCGAGCTTTCGCGGTCGACGAGCGCCGAGAGATAGAACTCCTGATCGATGGCGGAGCCCTCTTCGATGTAGAGGCGGCGGACCTCTTTGCCATGCGGGCCGGTCTGATGCGTGACAAGCACTGCGCCGAGCAGCCGCTCGGCCTCGCTGCGCACCTCTTCCTTCGATTTCACCACCTTGACGCCGCCGGCCTTGCCGCGTCCGCCGGCATGAATTTGAGCCTTGACGACGAGCACCGGCGTGCCGAGTTCGCGCGCGGCCTTAACCGCGTCGTCGACTGAAAAGGCGGCGTGCCCGCGCGGCACCGGCACTCCGAATTCCCGCAGTACCGCTTTGGCTTGATATTCGTGGATGTTCATGCGGACTTTTGCCTGCCCCGGATACGATGCAGCACACCTAAGCCGTGCCATATCTGGCGAGCTTGACAGCCGCACGTCATCCGCAAGGGCGCCGTGCCGCGCTTCGCCCGGGACATAAGCACCGTCACTTCGCCAGATTTGGTGCGATCTTCTTGCAAGCCTCGACCAGAGTGGCGACGGCCTCGGCTGACCTTTCGAACATGGCACGCTCGGCAGTGTTCAACTGAATCTCAACGATGCGCTCGATTCCCTTGGCGCCGATCACGGCGGGCACTCCGACATAGAGGTTCTTGATGCCGTATTCGCCGTTGAGGTAGGCGGCACAGGGCAGCACGCGCTTTTTGTCCTTGAGAAAGCTCTCTGCCATGGCGACCGCCGATGCAGCCGGTGCGTAGTAGGCCGAGCCGCTCTTGAGCAGATTGACGATTTCGGCACCGCCATCGCGCGTGCGCTGAACGATCTCGTCGAGCCGCGCCTGCGTGGTCCATTTCATCTTGACGAGATCGGGCAGCGGAATGCCGGCAACGGTCGAATAGCGGATGAGCGGCACCATGCTGTCGCCGTGGCCGCCGAGCACGAAGGCGGTTACGTCCTCGATCGAGACGTTGAACTCGTCGGCGAGAAAAAATCGGAAGCGGGCGCTGTCGAGCACTCCGGCCATGCCGACAACCATTTGCCTGGGCAGCCCGGAGGCCTGTTGCAGCGCCCAGACCATGGCGTCGAGCGGGTTGGTGATGCAGATCACGAAGGCGCCCGGCGCGTATTTTCTGATGCCGGCGCCGACCTGCTCCATCACCTTGAGATTGATGCCGAGAAGATCGTCGCGACTCATGCCCGGCTTGCGCGGCACGCCCGCCGTCACGATGCAGACAGCCGCACCGTCGATCGCATCGTAGGAGTTGGTCCCGGTAAAATGCGCACCGAAGCCCTCGACCGGCGAAGACTGCACGAGGTCGAGCGCCTTGCCTTGGGGGATGCCTTCGGCGACGTCGAACAGCACCACGTCGCCGAGCTCTTTGAGGCCAATGAGATGCGCGAGCGTGCCGCCGATCTGGCCCGCGCCGATCAATGCAATCTTGGGGCGTGCCATGCGGGGGAAGAACCTCGGATCGGGGACGGCGGGAACGCGGTGAAATCGGTCATAGACCGTTTCCGGTCTGCCGTTCAAGCCGCCTGCCGCACCGCATGACGCCACCACCAGAGCGAGCGAAATTACGTCTCCACCAAGCCTTCGGTCGAGCCCGCCGCGACGGCATGGCCGCGGCCGTGCGGCAACGCGAGGTAAGCTCCAGAGCGCATCTCGATCAGGCGCGAGGCGGTGCGCTTGAACTCGGAGGCTTCGAACCCTTCGTCCGCGCGATAAAGGGCGTCGGGCTCGGCTTCGGCGGAAGCAATGAGCTTCACCGCGTTGTCGTAGAATGTGTCGATCAGGATAATGAAGCGCTTGGCCTCGTTGCGTCGTTCGTAATCCATCACTGCGACACGATCGAGCAGGACGGTATGGTATTCACGTGCAATCTTGAGATAGTCGGCGGCGGCGAGCGGTTGTTGGCATAAATCATGAAACGAAAACCGCGCCACACCCATGGTGGCGCGCGGAATGCGAATGGTGCGCCCTTTTACCAGCAGATCCTGCGGTTCTCCGGTGTGCCCCGAGGTCAAGCGTCGCCAGGTCTGGTCGAGAGCGGCTTCTGCCGCACGATCGGCAGGAACGTACCAGACCGGCACGCCAGCAAGCTTTTCCAGGCGGAAATCGGTGCGGGCGTCGAGCTGCCGGATCTCCATGTGCTCTTCGATCAGCGCGATGAACGGCAGGAACAACGCGCGATTGAGACCGTCCTTGTACAGCTCCGTCGACGGGACGTTCGACGTCGCGACCACCACCACGCCCAGCTCGAACAGGCGTTTGAACAGGCGACCGAGAAGCATCGCGTCGGCAATGTCGGTAACGTGGAATTCATCGAAGCAAAGAAGCCGCGTCTCCTGCGCAATCGCCGAGGCAGCGCCGCCGATGGGATCCTCGACGCTGATTTCACCCAATTTCGCGATCTGCCGCAGTCCATGGACGCGCTCGTGTACTTCGGCCATGAATTCATGGAAATGGACACGGCGCTTACGCACGACCGGCGACGCTGCGAAGAACAGATCCATCAGCATGGTCTTGCCGCGACCGACGTCTCCAAAAATGTAAAGGCCCTTGATCGGCTCGGGCTCGCGCGATCCGAAGAGCCAGCCGAGCGCGGATGACTTGCGCGCAAGCCGACGCTCGGCGAGCTCTTTTTCGAGCTGGGCCAGCCGATCCACGATCGCCTGTTGCGCAGCATCGCGCTCGATTTTTCCAGCGGCGACGCGCGCGGCATACTGCGCCGAGAGGGAAGGGGACATGCGCGGGAGGGAGGCAGCGTTGAGGACGGCGATGAATAGCGATCTTGGACCGCCAGCCGCAAGCCGGCTTCGGGCATATGCTGCAACCTCAAGATCGCTCGACCGAGACCGACAGGACATGAGGCAGCTCCGGTCGAACGCGCCTTGAGGAAGGGCTTCTATCGCGCGAGACGCGTCGGGCCCCCAGGCGCACGCGCGGGCAGACCGACCCCCCGCGCGCAAGAGCGCGGCCATAGTGCATTGCGGTAAAGCTGCGCCACAACCTACACCGGGCCGCGGCGTCCCGCATGGCTGCCATGTCTATTTAGCATGATAAATCATTAACTTAATTGTGATCTGCGGCCATCGACATGCCCTTGTCGGGCCTATACTGCATCGCAATATGGAACCGCTCGATTCGGAATCATCGAAGGAAATCGCTCATGCACGAACCGCTCCCTCGCGGCGGCCTCATCCGGAAACTGTGGATCAGCGAAGCGGACCAATACCGCGACCACCTTTTGCGGCTCGATCCCACCAGCCGCCGCAACCGCTTCGCCGGCCCGGTCTCCGACCAATTCTTGCGCGACTATGCCGATCTTTCGTTCGGCATTGATGCGCTCATTCATGGCTTCTTCGTCGACGGCACGCTGCGCGGAACCGCGGAACTGCGCCCGATCGGGGGGGCGGTGACGCGCGAGGCCGAGGCGGCATTCTCGATCGAGAAGCCATGGCAGAGCCACGGCGTCGGTTCCATGCTGCTCGAGCGCACGCTGCTCGCCGCACGCAATCGCGGCCTCAAATTCCTGCACATGGCCTGTCTCGCCGACAACAAGCGCATGCAGCAGCTGGCGCGCAAATACGACGCCGAGCTAACTTTCGATTTTTCGAGCGTGGTGGGCGAGGTTGCGACCCCCGTCCCGACACCGCTCTCGCTGATGCGCGAAATGCTTGCCGACAGCCATGGCTTTGCCACGGCCATCTTCGACGTGCAATCGAGACTGCTGAAACCGGTGTGATCAGCCGCCGCGGACGAAGGACTACGCGTTACGCCGCGAGCGGATAGGCGGCTTCGACGACGTATGGCCCGCCGCCGACCGCCGCCCGCGACGAGAACAACACGAAGCGCGATACCTTGAACGGCGGCGAGCGGAACGGGGCACGCAGCGCGAGATAGTCCGCAACCTGCCGGCTCGATGATTCGCGCAGCCGCGCAAGAGAAACATGCGGCGTATATTTGCGTCCCTCCGGCTCCAGCCCGACGCGCTGCATCAGCCGCTCGTGCTCGGCCTGGAGCTCCATCAGAGCCTGTGCCGGTCCGAGCGTGGCCACGATCTGACGCGGCTTACGTCCGCCGAACGACTTGAGATCCTCGATGCGTAGTTCGAACGCCTCGCGGCGCACGCGGCCCAGCATGGACGCGACCTCGTGCGCGACGACGTCGTCGACGTCGCCTATGAAGCGCAACGTGACGTGATAGTTCTCGGGATCGATCCAGCGCGCGCCCGGCAGGCCGCCGCGCAGCATGGAGAGCGACTGGCTCACGTCGGAGGGAATTTCGAGACCGGTGAAGAGGCGGGGCATAGGGAACGATTGCGAGGCTGGACCTTGCATATAGGATAGGTCGCGGAGATTCGCACGCCTCTCGTGATGCTCACATGACGCGCCTGTCGCGGACCCGGCGGATAAGCTCTTCGACCTTGGGCAGGATGCGCGTCACGATCGCGTCGACCCCCACCGCATTGGGGTGCAGTCCGTCGCCCTGATTGAGCCCGGCTTCGCCGCCGACGCCTTCGAGGAAAAAGGGATAGAGCAGGAGGTCGTGGCGGACGGCGAGTTCGGAATAGATCGTGTCGAAGTCGCGCCTGTACTCGCTGCCAAGATTGGCCGCCGCCCGCATGCCGGCGAGCAGCACGACCACGCGCCGTTCCGCCAGACGACGCACGATCGCGTCGAGCGCCTGGCGGGTGACCTTGGGATCGATCCCGCGCAGCATGTCGTTGGCGCCAAGCTCGACGATGACCGCATCCGTCCCCTCCGGGACCGACCAATCGAGGCGGGCAAGCCCGCCGGAGGCAGTATCGCCAGAGACTCCCGCATTGGTGACCTCGACGACGAAGCCCTTGGCCTTGAGCGCCTGCTCAAGCTGCACCGGAAAGGCTCGGTCGGCCGGCAGCCCAAGGCCGGCGGTGAGCGAATCGCCCAAGGCCACGATCCGCACCGGCCGATCGGCGGCGGCTGGCGCGCGCATGGGAAGCGCGAGCGCCAGCGCGATCACAACCAGAGCAAATGTCTGGACCCGCGCCCCGCAACTCCCATATGACCGGGGCAATGCCGGCCGGCCCGCAAGTGACCTCATCAAAGAGCACCAGAACATGCAGGATACCTCAGAGCGTGCACAGCCGGCGATCGCGCTGAGCGGGGTCAATCTATCGCTCGGGCGGGGCGCGGCCCGTGTTCATATCCTCAAAGATATCGATCTGCACGTAGGTCGAGGTGAAGCGATCGGCTTGGTCGGTCCCTCGGGCTCCGGCAAGTCAACTTTGCTCATGGTCACAGCCGGCTTGGAGCGCGCCGACACCGGCTCCGTCGTGGTCGCGGGCGAGGACCTCGACACGCTCGACGAAGACGCGCTGGCCCGCTTCCGCGGACGCAATATCGGCATTGTGTTTCAATCCTTCCACCTCATTCCGACCATGACGGCGCTGGAGAACGTTGCCGTGCCGCTCGAACTCGCCGGCCTCGACGACGCCTATGAGCGCGCGGCCTCCGAGCTTGCGGCCGTCGGCTTGAGCGAGCGCCGCCAGCACTATCCGGCCGAGCTGTCCGGCGGCGAGCAGCAGCGCGTAGCGCTTGCCCGGGCCCTTGCACCAAACCCGGCCATCCTGATCGCCGACGAGCCGACCGGCAATCTCGACGAGGCGACCGGGGCGGAGATCATCGATTTGCTTTTTGCAGGTCACAAGCAACGAGGCGCCACCCTCGTGCTTGTCACGCATGATCCGGCACTCGCTGTCCGTTGCGACCGCATCGTGCGATTGCGCTCGGGGCGAATCGAAGCTGTCCCGAACCGCGCCTCGATGAGGGCAATGCCGTGAGACGCTGCGGTTCGCCGTTCCTCTGCCGGGAGAGAGCAGTCCGAGCGTGCGAGAAGGAAGCTCAAGCGTGAACCCCCGGCCCTCGGTTTCTCACCCAGGCAGGAGCCATCTAATGCCGCTGCGCTTCGCTGCACGCGAATTGCGCGCCGGCTTGCGGGGGTTCTACGTGTTTATCGCCTGCATCGCGCTTGGCGTCATGGCGATGGCCGCTGTGGGTTCGCTCGCATCCGGGCTCGCCGAGGGGCTCGCGCGCGAAGGCCGCATCATCCTCGGCGGCGACCTGGCGTTCACTCTCAGTCTGCGCGAAGCCAATGCCGATGAGCGCGCATTTCTGGAGCACCGAGGCGCTGTATCGCTCGCCGCCACCATGCGCGCCATGGCGCGCGCGCAAGACGGGCGTACCGCACTGGTCGAGGTCAAGGCGGTTGATGCTGGCTATCCGCTCTACGGTACGGTGGCGCTCGATCCACACCAGCCGCTCGCGCAGGCGCTGGCATACCGAGACGGAGCATTTGGCGCCGCTGTCGACTCGGCGCTGCTCGCACGGCTCGACCTCAAGCCCGGCGCCCGCATCATGGTCGGTTCCGCGGCGCTCGACATTCGGGCAGTGCTGACATCGGAGCCCGACAGGCTGGCTGGCGGCCTCGGCTTCGGCCCGCGTTTGCTCGTCAGCGAACAAGCACTGCGCGCGAGTGGTGTGCTGCAACCCGGCAGCATCGTGCGCTGGCACTACCGTCTCCGCCGCCCCGACAATGACGCGGGGGATGCGGCCGTGCGCGCGGTGGCCACCGCGGCGCAAGCCGAATTTCCGCAAGCCGGTTGGGACATCCGTTCACGGGCGAATGCCGCGCCGTCCCTCGAGCAGAATGTCGAGCGGTTTCGTCAGTATCTGGCGTTCGTCGGACTGACCGCATTGCTGGTCGGAGGAGTTGGCGTGGCAAACGCGGTCAAGAGCCATCTCGACGGCCGGCGCGAGGTGATTGCCACGTTCAAGGCGCTGGGCGCACCCGGCACAAGCGTTTTCACGATGTATCTGACGCAGGTACTAGTGCTCGCCGCTCTGGGCGCGCTACCGGGCCTCGCCATCGGCGCGGCCTTGCCGTTCCTGCTCGCGTGGGCCTTTGGCGCTGGGCTGCCTCTGCCGCTCGCGCCGGCGCTGCATCCGGGGGAGCTTGCACTTGCGCTCCTATACGGGCTGCTGACCGCCGCCGCTTTCGCCTTATGGCCGCTTGGACGCGCCCACGACGTGCCGGTCTCGGCACTGTTTCGCGACGGGGTCGCTAGCGATCAGCGCTCGCCCCGTCTCCCCTACGTCGCGGCAACGGTCCTTCTCGGATGCACGATTCCGGCGCTCGCGATCGGACTCGCTTACGACCGGCGTATCGCGGCGATCTTCGTGCTGGCGGCAGTCGGCGTATTCGTGCTGCTGTGGCTGGTCGCGGCACTGATCACGCTGACGGCGCGTCACCTGCCGCGGCCCCGCTCGCCGGTCGTTCGACTCGCCATCGCCAACATTTGCCGGCCGGGCGCGCTCACGCCGAACGTCGTTCTCTCGCTGGGCTTGGGGCTCGCCGTCATGGTCGCCGTGATTGCGATCGAGGGCAATTTGCGACGCCAATTTCTCGCGGCGTTGCCGGACAGGGCACCATCGTTCTATTTCGTCGATATCCCCGCCGCCGCCGAAGCATTCGACGCCTTCATCCGCGCCCGCGCCCCGCGTGCCACGCTCGAGCGCGTGCCGATGTTGCGCGGTCGCATCGTGGCGGCGAACGGCGTACCCGCCGAAAACCTGAAGCCCTCCGCGGACGCGACGTGGGTGCTCAACGGCGACCGCGGCATCACCTATGGGGACAAACTTCCGGCGGGCTCGCGCCTGGTCGAGGGCCAATGGTGGCAGCCGAACTACCAAGGCCCGCCGTTGGTCTCGTTCGAGAACCGCATTGCGGACGGGCTCGGCCTCAAGATCGGCGATAAGGTCACCGTGAACGTGCTCGGCCGCAACGTCACCGCTACGATCGCCAACCTGCGCACGGTCGATTGGCAGAGCCTCGGCATCAATTTCGTCATGGTCTTCTCGCCGGCCGCGTTTCGAGGCGCGCCGCACAGTCATATCGCCACTCTTGCTTATCCCGGCGGCAGCACGACCGAAGAGGAAACCGCTCTGCTCAAAGCAGCGGCTGAGGCATTTCCGGGGGTGGTCACCGTGCGTGTGCGTGACGCCCTCGATGCGGCCGGTCGGGTCGTATCGAATCTGGCGCTGGCCATGCGAGGGGCGAGCGCGCTCACTTTGCTTATGGCTGTGCTGGTGCTTGGAGGAGCGCTCGCGGCGAGCCACCGACAGCGCGTTTATGACGCCGTGATCCTCAAGACCGTCGGCGCAACGCGCATGCGGCTGTTGTCTGCCTACGCGCTCGAATACCTCACCCTCGGCGTGACAACCGCCGTCTTCGGTGTGGCGGCTGGCTCCGCCGCTGCCGCCTTCGTCGTCCTCAGGGTGATGAAGCTTCCATTCGTCTGGATGCCCGGGCCGCTCTTTGCCGCCGCCGCCATCGGGGTTGCCGCGATGGTGACAATTGGTCTCATCGGTACGTTCAAGGCGCTCGGCCAGAAACCGGCCCACGTCTTTCGCAACCTATAGGGCGCATTCACCCAAGGGCCAAAACACTCGAGCTCGCGCCAACGGCTCGGGGCGCGAGGTCTGGTTGGCTCGAAAACGCGCGGGAGGCGCGGCCATAAGCGACAACACGCCGCGCCCAACCAGCGCGTCGCAGCGCCGTCATATTGCTAGAGTGTAACTTGTCAGGGGATTGCTGCGAAGGCGAGTAGCGCCAACAAATCCCGCTTATGGCATCTGGCGCGGGAACCTTTCCCGCACTAGATTCCGCGCATCGGACGCCAGCCGCTTTTGCCGGTGGGCGCCATATGATCCGGCCTCGGGGTCGGAATTAGAGAGAGGTATCTTCCATGTCGGATTTCGACCGGAACTACGCGGCTGCCAGACGCGGCGTCGGTGCGGACCGGGCAGTTGCGATCGATCAGGGCCTGCGGGCCTACATGATCCGCGTCTACAACTACATGGCAATGGGCGTTGCGCTCACCGGCCTCGCCTCGTGGCTCACGTTCCAGGCCGCGGTTGTCACCAATGCCAACGGCGCGATCGTCGGACTGACCTCGTTCGGCCAGATGATCTTCAGCGGGCCGGCGGTCTTGGTTCTGTTTCTTGGGACGCTGGGGCTGGTCTTTCTCATCAGCTGGCGCATCGACCGGCTGGCGCCCTCGACCGCGTTCGCTCTGTTCATGCTCTATGCGGCACTGCTCGGGCTGATGCTGTCGTCGATCTTCCTGACCTACACGGGCGCCTCGATTACGCGGGTGTTCTTCATCTCGGCGACTGCATTCGGTGCACTGAGTCTCTACGGCTACACCACACAGCGTGATCTCTCGCCGATCGGCTCCTTCCTGTTCATGGGCCTGATCGGGCTGATCATCGCCATGCTCGTCAATCTGTTCCTGAAGAGCAGCGGGCTCGACTTCGTGAT
The DNA here is from genome assembly GCA_045811545.1 of Xanthobacteraceae bacterium. Taxonomy (GTDB): domain Bacteria; phylum Pseudomonadota; class Alphaproteobacteria; order Rhizobiales; family Xanthobacteraceae; genus VAZQ01. The sequence goes on from JBJMTU010000339.1 coordinate 9,400, forward strand.
CTCCGCGGTGGGCGTGCTGATCTTCGCGGGCCTGACCGCCTGGGACACCCAACGGATCAAGGAGATGTATGACCCGATGGAGGACGGCACCATCGTCGGCCGCAAGGCGGTAATGGGCGCGCTCTCGCTCTATCTCGATTTCATCAACCTGTTCCTGTTCCTGCTGCGCTTCCTCGGCGACCGTCGCTGAGCGAGCGTAACGGCGATTGAGTACGACGGCGCCCCGGCGAGAAGCCGGGGCGCCGTCGCGTTTACACGGCGGGCCGGACAGCGCGTGACCAAGGAGCTATTATTCCCGTCTGCGCCGTTCGCCCACTCGTTGATGACCGCCATCCCCATCCGCCTCGCCCAACCGCGCGACCTCGCAGCGATTACGCGCATCTACGATCACGCGGTCCGACACGGCACTGCATCGTTCGAGATCGAGCCGCCCGACGAACGCGAAATGGCGCGCCGGTACGAGGCGCTGCGGGCCGGCGACTATCCGTATCTCGTGGCGGAGCTTGACGGCGAGATCATGGGCTACGCTTATGCCGGCCCCTATCGCGCGCGTCCGGCTTATCGCTGGACCGTGGAGGACTCGGTCTATATCGCGCCGGCATCCCAGCGCCGCGGAATAGGCGGCGCGTTGCTCGAGCGGCTGGTCGCCGAGGCAGAAATGGGCGGGTTCCGGCAAATGATCGCGGTAATCGGGGATTCCGCCAATGTCGCCTGCGTCGAGCTGCATCGCGCCGCCGGCTTCCGCATCGTCGGCACATTCGACAATGTCGGCTTCAAGTTCGGCCGTTGGCTCGACAGCGTGTTGATGCAGCGGCCTCTGGGGCCCGGCGCGACCGAGCTGCCACCAACTGCGCCCCCGGTCAGGGCGCCACGAGGCTGACCGACCGATCGATGGCCCGGAGAACGGGATCGAGCTCGTGACCCCGGCGCACGATCAGGCCGGTCGCCGAGATCACGCTGTAGGCGCCCTGCCGGCGCGCGAGCTTCGGGCTTTTCTCGATACGGTAGACCGGAACTTCCGCGGCGCGGCGAAACACGGAAAACACCGCGCGGTCTTTGAGGAAGTCGATGGCATAGTCACGCCATTCGCCGGCGGCAACCTTGCGGCCATACACGCCGAAAATGCGGTTGAGCTCGCGCCGGTCGAAAGTCACCCGGTTTGTGGGGGCGAGGGGCAAAGCAACCTCACCCCCATGGAACTCGCTCGGCTCAGTATCGCCGTAGCTCATCCAGCGCCTCCGTGTGACAGTTCGGGACCGCAATGATCGCGCCGGATGCAGGTATCGGCAAGAGGGAATGAATGCCGACCTGGCGCCGTCACGCGACCGCGACATCGTGGCGAGCGATCATCACAGATTCGTTAGTCGAATCATAATGCTGCCCAATTGCGGCCAAGCACGCGCCAAGCTGGAATGCGAAGAAGGAAATCGTTGCCTCAGGGCCCGGTCTTGCCTTCGAGCGCCGGCTTCTTCAGCCCCCAGCCCCCCGGGTTCCAGATTGGATCGGGCCCGCTCAGTGCAGTCAGAGTCAGTGTAAGGTTCAGTGACTTTCGGGCCGGCCCATGCCGGCCTTTTTTCTTGGCCGCCGCGATGGCCGACGACAAAGGACGGAGGCGCACAAGCCTTACAGTGGCGATCTAGTGGATCGCCGCCAGCGCCGCACCAAGAATTGCCTTGGGCTTTTCTGTCGTGCCGCTCTGCACCAGGACGGCGGCTTCGTCGACGTTCGTGCCCTTGAGCGTCTGCACTGGGACGCTCCAGGAATTCGCCTTGCCGGTCCATTCGCCGAGCTTGATCCAGCGCCGCACGACATTGTGATAGGTGATCGTGCGACCTTTATTCTCGCCGCGTGCGATGGTGATAGTGGCGGCCTTGACCAGTCCGAACAACCAGACTTCTCCGCTCGTGCGAGCATCCATGACGTCCGGGACGGTGACATTGAGCCGCCCGTCGGCGAGCGTAAGCGTCGGTACCAACGACATCGCGCCGTTCTTCAGGCTCGCGGCAATGGCAAGCTCGATCGCAGCCTTGTCACTGCCAAGCGCGTGCAGGGTCCCGTTCACCACCACCTGCGGCGTGTACACTTGACCGTCGCCGCGCGCATGCGCGTAAGCCTTTTGCCGGGCAGTGTTGCGGGGTTCGGCGAGCGTGTCCTTCCAGCCGAGATAGTCCCAGTAGTCGACCGGCACGCTGACCGCAACGAGAGAAGGATCAGCCGTCAACTGGCCAAACAGCCGATCGGCCGGCGGGCAGGATGAACAGCCTTGACTCGTGAACAACTCGATGACGGCGCGCGGCTCGGCTTGGGCGGAGGAATGCGGCGGCATGGAGGAACAAATGACCACCGCCGCGTAGGCCAGGCAATGACGTACCATCGCGATCCTTTCCCGCTGCGCTAGGCCAGTTCCGTTTTGCCCCCACGGCGGACTCATAGGCAACCGTGCGATCACCCGCCACTCAATTCGAGGTGAGCCGACAGCGGTCTAGGACGCCACTAGGTGCCGAAGCACGTAGTGCAAAATGCCGCCGTGCTTGAAATAATCCAGCTCGTCCAGCGTATCGATGCGACATACGAGCGGGACGCGCTTGAGCCCGCCATCGGCGGCCACGATCTCGGCGATCATGC
>JBJMTU010000340.1:0-5510 GCA_045811545.1 Xanthobacteraceae bacterium
AAACATACCATACACCACAAAATAAAGAACAAACGCCGACCTGCCACTTCCTCGAATATATGGATTGGGCCGACAAGATTTTGGCCGAGCCGCTCGAGATTGTGGACGGCTTCGCGGTCGTGCCGCAGCGGCCTGGGAACGGGCTCGTGTGGGACAAAAAGGCGGTCGAGAAATATCGGATCGGGTAACCGACTACGCCATCAAAGCTTCACCCACCCGGCCGGCGGTTTCTTGCCCGGGTGAATGGCGCCGCAATGCCTGCACTTGCGTGCTTTTTCGTCGACGTAAAACGCCTCGTAGAGCGGCGGCAGGTCCTTCACAAGGTGCTGCACTTTCACCTCGATGCGGTGAACCAGTGCCTGGCATTCGAAGCAATACCATTCGAATGCATCAAGCTCATGCGGCCGCGCCGCCTCGACGACGAGACCAACGGAGCCTTCCTGCGGCCGTTGCGGTGAGTGCCGGACATGCGCCGGCAGCAGGAAAATCTCGCCCTCGCGAATGGGAACGTCGTAAAAATCGCCGTTGTCGACAACCTTGAGCAGCATGTCGCCTTTAAGCTGATAGAAGAATTCCTCCACCGGATCGTCATGATAGTCGGTGCGCTCGTTCGGCCCGCCGACGACCTGAACGGTCATCTCGCCGTCCTCGAACACCTTTTTGTTGCCGACCGGCGGCTTGAGCAGATGCCGGTGCTCGTCGATCCATTTCTGGAAGTTGAAGGCGTGCAGCCTCGCCATGATCTTCCTCCTCGTTCATTCAAGCCTCTGACGAGTGCTCGCGCTCGGCGCCGCGCATGCGGTGACTGGTCTCCGGGACATCGGGCGGCACGAGCACCGACAAGCCAGCGGCCTATTTGATCAGGCTGGTGACTCTATCCACGATCGCCTTGGGCGTCGCGTAGATTTTCTTGATCAGTGCGGCGAGATGCTCTCCGTCCTCGGGTTCGAGTTCGAGTTTCGAATTCTTCGCTTCGGCAGCGAAGTCCGCATCCCGCATGGTCGCATTGAAGGCATCGCGCAGCATCTTCAGCCGCTCCGGCGGCAGATCCGGCGGCGCGACGAAGGGGCGCCCGATCCCCTGGCCGGCATAAAGAAATTCGATTGCTTGCCGCTGTTCTGCAGCGCGCGCGAGCTCGAGCACGAAGGGAACGCCCGCAAGCTCGGGGTTGGGCTCTGCGCCACCTTGAAAGAGAATCGAAACCTTCTTTGTTGGAATCCAGTCGGGCCGCCGGATACGGATGCTGTCGAGACTCTCACAGATCCCTTCGACCTCGCCGCGTTCCATGGCCAGGAACACGTCGGAGGACGCCGGAAATCCGCCGACCAGCTTGAATTTCGTTCCGATCAATTCGTTGAGCGCCTTCGGATAGGAGCGGGTGCCGGTGCCGGGGCCGGTGTCGCCCACGATCAACTGTCTCTCGAATAAGTCCGCTACGGATTGAACCTGTGCCGTGTGATAGGCGATACACACGTTCGTTTCCTTCGTCGGCGTCCCGATCCACGAGAGCTTGGTCGCGTCGAAGCGCGCGCCGGTCGCGCCGGAGAGCGGCCCGAGGGCGGCATCGCGGGCGATGATGCCCAGCACCGTGCCGTCCTTCGGCGCGATGTTGAAGATGTAGCTCGCGGCGGTGTAGCTGCCGGCGCCGGGCATGTTCTGCGCAATGACGGCCGGATTGCCTGGCAAGTGCCGGCCGATATGCCGTGCGACGGTGCGGCCCCAGAGGTCGTAGCCGCCGCCCGGCCCGAACCCGATGATCATCTGCACCGACTTGCCGGCCAGCGTCTCCCCTTGCGCCGGGGGTGCGGTCGCGGCCGTGAGGGACAGGAGGACCGTAATGGACAGCGGCGTTGCGCGTCTCGATCGCATGCGTTTCTCGCGCGGGGCGGAGCGCTTAATGTCACCGCCGACAGGTTTGAGTTGCGCCCCTCATTGTACCGCAAACAATGAAGTTCGGCCGGCCACCGGCGCTCATCTATGATGGCACATTGACCCGCCAGCCCTGACGCGCAACTCTCCACCGAAGCGCCGTACTCGCGCGGCCGCTGACATTCCTGAGCTTCAGCCTCGCGCTGCCTCGCCGATCCCAAGCAGGAGAGCGTCTTGCCCATCATGTCCGGAAAGCGTGCCTTCCTCGATCTGCTCAAGCAGGAGGGCGTGGAAGTCATGTTCGGCAATCCCGGCACGACCGAATTGCCCCTCATGGATGCATTCGCGACCGAGAACGAGTTGCGTTATTTGCTCGGATTGCAGGAAGCAGCCGTCATGGCCATGGCCGACGGCTATGCGCAGGCCTCGGGCAAACTCGCAGTCGTCAACCTCCACGTCGCGCCCGGCCTCGGCAATGCCATGGGCATGCTCTACGACGCGCAGAAGGCTGGCTCGCCCATTCTCGTCACCGCCGGCCAGCACGAGCAGACTTTCAACGCCACCGAACCCATTCTGTGGGCGGATCTTCCGACCATCGCGCGCCCGCTGGTCAAATGGTCCTCCGAGGTGCATCGCCTGGCCGATCTGCCGCGGCTCGTGCATCGTGCCGCCAAGACTGCGCTGGCGCCGCCCACGGGGCCCGTCTTCCTCTCGCTGCCTGGGGATATCCTGCGTGCCGACGCGGACATCGATCTCTCCGCTCCCACGCGCGTCGCACCACGGCTGCGCGGAGATCGCAGCGCGGTCGAAGCGGCCGCGGCCTTGCTTGCGGATGCCAAGCGTCCCGTGATCATGGCCGGCGATGCGGTGGCGCAGAGCCGTGCGCATGCCGAACTCGTCGAACTCGCGGAGCTCTTGGGCGCGCCCGTCTATACCGAATTCGTGCCGAGCACGGCCTCGTTTCCCGCCTCGCATCCGCTGTTCCGCGGCTCGATGATCCGGCTCGCGCCCGATGTGCGCAAGGTGCTCGAGCAATACGACGTGCTGTTCTCGGTCGGCGGCGATCTGTTCACTCTATCGCTGCCTTCCGACGTCGATCCGATGCCGCCCGCGATCAAGCTGATCCATCTCGACGTCGATCCGTGGGAGCTCGGCAAGAATTATCCGCCCATGGTCGCCATCCTCGGCGACCCGAAGGGCACGCTGCCCGACATTATCGCCGCCGTGCGCGAACGCATGACGAGCGGCGCGCGCGGCGCGGCTCGCGAACGGCTTGCCGCGGCAACGAAAGCAATCGCCGCCGAGCGCGATGCGCTTGCCGCGAAAGCGAGCGCGCTTGCACAGGCAACCCCGATCCAACCATTGGCGCTGCTGCACGCGATCGGGCAGATGCTGCCGAAGGACGCCGTCGTCATCGAGGAGGCGCTCTCCTCCGCACCCGGCATTCGCCAGCTCATCCGCAGCGATGATCCTCAGAGCTATTTCGGCTTACGCGGCGGCGGCATCGGCTGGGGATTGCCCGCCGCGATCGGCGTGAAGCTCGCCTTGCCCGATCGGCCGGTGGTCGGACTCATCGGCGACGGTAGCGCGTTGTATACCTGTCAGGGGCTCTGGACCGCCGCGCACTATCGCATCGGCGCGGTCTTCGTGATCCTCAACAACAGCTCTTATCGCATCCTCAAGCAGCGCCTGCACGCCATGCGCGGGCTCGCCGAGCAGGCCGACAGCTATGTCGGCATGGAGCTTCTCGATCCGAAGATCGATTTTGTGTCACTCGCGCGTTCGCTCGGCGTCGCGGCGGAGCGTGCCAAGACCGTGCATGACACCACCGATCTCATCGCGCATGCGTTGAAGAACGGCGATCCGATGCTCATCGACGTCGAGGTCGATCGCGCGTTCAAGCCGATGTGATTGGCTCCCGCTCCCAGAGAGAGTTTAGCCGGGAATAAACCGGCAGGACCGCGAGTCTTGGCCCCGTCGGCGCGCGTCGCGCCGGCCGCGCTTTCGATTTGGCTCGAGGAGATGGCCCATGCTCAACCTGTCGCGTCGCGACTTCGTGGTTTCCACCGCTATGGCGGCCGCGCTCGGTCTCAATGCTCGGCTCGCAGTCTCGCCCGCCTTCGCGCAAAAGACGCCGGATCCCGCCAAGGGCTTCGTGACCTACAAGATCGGTGCCGCCGAAGTCACCGCCCTCTACGACGGCATCTGGGAAAAACCGCACGATCCCGCATTTATCGCCAATGCCGCGGTTGAGGACGTCAAGGCGGCGATGGTCAAGGCCGGATTGCCGGCCGACTTCGTCTCGATCCCGTTCACGGTCGTGGTGGTCAAGAACGGCGGCAAGACCGTGCTGTGCGACAGCGGCACGGGCGGGCAAGTGCAACCCACCGCCGGCAAGATGATGGCCAACATGAAGGCAGCCGGCATCGATCCCGCCAAGATCGACACCATCCTCATCTCCCATTGCCATCCGGATCACATCTTCGGCCTCATGGAAAAAGAGACCAACAAGCCGGTCTTTCCAAATGCCGAACTCGTCATTTCGGACGTGGAATACAAATTCTGGACCGATCCCGCCGTCATCGACCGGCTGCAAGAGGCGAGAAAGGGCTTGGCGCGTCGCATCCAGGCCGTCTTCCCGACCTGGAAGAACATCCGCCAAGTCGCAGGCGAGCCCGAGGTGGCTCCCGGCATCCGCTTGGTGAGCGCGCCCGGACATACGCCGGGCCATCGTGCCTTCCACCTGTCGTTCGGTTCGAGCCAACTCATGGTTTCCAACGACACGGCCTATGTGCCCGCGCTGGTCGTGGCCAATCCGGGCTGGCACGGCCAGTACGACCAGGACGCCGCTCTAGCGGAGGCGTCGCGCCGCAAGCTGCTCGATCGCGTCATTGCGGATAAGATCATGATCTGCGGCTATCACTTTCCGTTCCCGGGTGCGGGCACCATCGCCAAGGACGGTGCGGGTTATGCGCTTACGGTCATGAAAGCGTGAGCGCCGGCTCACGACATCGCTCACCTCGTAATCAGAATGGAGACATCATGAAAACGCCTGCGCTCTTCCTTTCGGCGTTGCTCGTCGGTGTGTCGCTTGCGGCGACCGACGCGCTTGCCGTCGATAACGTCACCTCCCGCGAGGCGCCCGATCTCACCGCGGTCCGCGCCAAGATCAAGGCCAAGGATTACAAAGCCGCGCTCGCGGAGCTCACGCCGATGCTGGAAACGCATCAGCACGCCGACGTGTATAACCTGATGGGCTTCAGCCTACGCAAGAGCGGCGATTACAAACAGGCGTACACGTTCTATCGCAAGGCGCTCGAGTTCGACCCCGAGCACAAAGGCGCCCTCGAATATTTGGGCGAGCTCTACGTCGAAACCGGGCAGCTCGATAAGGCGCGAGACAATCTCGTGCTCCTGAAAAAGCTCTGTCCCGGCGGATGCGAGGAACTGGCCGATCTCGAACAGGCAATCGCCTCGGCCAAGATCAATTGAGGCTTGCTCGATGCCCTTACCGGTCATGGCGGCGGCCGCGCTTGCCGGCCGCCTCCTGCTTGCGGCGCTCTTCCTGCACGAGGCTTGGAGCAAGCTTGCCGCCTATTCGGCGGCACTCGCCTACATGCAGGCTTTCGGGGTGCCCGGGC
>JBJMTU010000341.1:0-5171 GCA_045811545.1 Xanthobacteraceae bacterium
CAACACGCGGCCGCAGGGCATGTTCCGCGAAGCCTTGCGCTACCTGCGCACGGCGCTAAGTAGAAGGGAGACGGATCCGGGAACCGAGGCGATGACAGCTCAATCTTCCGCTCGCGCCAGGGCCGCTGCAGCAGCGACCGATGCGGTGTTGCTGCGGGAAAACGTCGGTAATATCGCTGTTCTCTCGCTCAACCGCCCGCAAGCCCGCAACAGCTTGTCCGAGGCGATGCTGGCGGCGCTGTCGCAAGAGCTCGAAGACATTGCAGCCGACAAGCGCGTCCGCGCGGTAGTCATGGCAGCCCGGGGGCCCGCCTTCTCCGCCGGACATGATCTCAAGGAGCTGACCGCGCATCGCGCCGATCCCGACGGTGGGCGCAGCTACACGCGCCAGATCATGGAACGCTGCAGCGCCGTCATGCTCGCCCTCCTGCGGCTGCCGCAGCCGGTTATCGCGGCCGTCGAAGCGACTGCCACCGCTGCCGGCTGTCAACTCGTCGCCACCTGCGACCTCGCGGTCGCGTCCACGACCGCCAAATTCTCGACGCCGGGCGTACACATCGGCTTGTTCTGCTCGACCCCCATGGTTGCTCTCTCGCGCAACGTGGGGCGTAAGCATGCGCTGGAGATGCTGCTCACCGGCGACACGATCTCGGCCGAGGACGCCTATCGGGCGGGCCTCGTCAACCGGGTGGTCGAGCCGGGCACCGCGCGCGAGGAGGCGCTCAAGCTCGCGCGCAAGATCGCTACCAAGTCGGCGGCGGTGGTGAAGCTCGGCAAGGAGGCGTTCTATCGCCAGCTGGAAATGGACGTCGCGGATGCCTACCAGTACGCGACTGAAGTCATGGTTCAAAACATGATGGCGCGCGACGCCGAAGAAGGGATTGCAGCTTTCGTCGAGAAGCGCCAGCCGACCTGGAAGGATCGGTGACAACCGCTCTCACGCGTAGATCACGCGCATGATCGCCTCGCAGCGGCGACGCAGCCGTGGTCTCGCGAAATCAACAAAGGCGCGCAGTTTCGGCGCTGGATGCCGGCCACCCGGGTAGAGGAGATGGATCGGCAGTTCATGTGCTTCGTGGGGCGACAGCAATCGAACAAGTGAACCGCGGGAAATATCGTCCGCGGCCTGATAGCTGAGCACGCGGGTGATGCCGAAGCCGGCTCTGACCGCGTCGAGCGCAGCTTCGGCCGTGGTCACGACCAGCCGTGCTCGTATGGCAACGCTCGTCTCGCCGCTCGCATCTTGAAATATCCAGCGCTCAACTCCGGCAACGCCGGAGAACGCGACGACAGCATGTTGGCCGAGATCCGCCGGCGCTTGCGGTGTGCCGTGTTGCGCGAGATAGTGCGGGGATGCCACCACGATCCGGCGCACCGCACCGACGCGGGTCGCGACCGCCGAGCTTTCCGCCAGCGGGCCGATCCGCACCGCGATGTCGAGCCCCTCCTCCACCAGGTCGACCGACCGATCGAGCAGGTTGAGCGTCACCGACACGTCAGGAAAACGATCGAGAAACTCGGTCACGATCGGGAGCACATGTAGGCGTCCGAACAGGATCGGCGCGGTGGCGCGCAATTCGCCGCGCGGCGCCGTGCCCTCGCCCGCCGCGGCTCGTTCGATCTCCTCGAGATCGGTGAGGACGCGACGCGCTCCGGCCATAAACCGCTCGCCGGCCTCGGTGAGGCTGACCGCGCGCGTCGTGCGGTTGAGAAGTCGCACTCCTAGCCGCGCTTCGAGCTCGCCAATGACGCGGGTCACGGCGGCTGGGGAACGCTTGAGTCGACGCGCGGCCGCGGCAAAGCTGCGGTGCTCGGCAACTTGGACGAACACTGCCATGGCCTCCGCTCGATCCATATTGTTCCAGATATCGCAATAATGAGCTTCGATAAAGGATTATTATTATTTTTAGCGAAAGGTCCATATTATCGGCGCTTACGAACCTAGTGCGAATGACCTCCCTCCATGACGAACAACAGCGACATAGTCTTCCCGCACCCGGCACGCCGCGCACAGACCCAACGCGGCTCCGCACGCGGCTACGAGAAGCGCATTGCCGCGGGCTTCCCCGATCGCGTGACACCTGAGCTTTCAGCTTTCATTGCCGAACTCGATACTGCGTTTTTCGGTACCGTGTCCGCCGCCGGCGCGCCCTATATCCAGCACCGCGGCGGCCCGAAGGGGTTCATCAAAGTGCTGGACGACAAAACGCTCGGTTTTACGGACTACGCCGGGAACCGCCAGTACATCACCATCAGCAATCTCGCCGGAAACGATCGCGCCTATCTGTTCCTGCTCGATTTTGCGCGGCAGCGGCGGATCAAACTATGGGGGCGTGCGCGCGTGGTTGAAGACGACCGCGCATTGCTCGCGCGGCTCAGCGACCGCGGCTATCGCGCGCGCCCCGAACGCGCGATCCTGTTCACGCTCGAGGCATGGGACGTCAACTGCTCCCAGCACATCACCGCGCGCTTCAGCGAGGATGAGGTGGCGCAGGCGACCGCGCCGCTGCTCGAGCGTATCGCATCGCTGGAGACGGAGAACGCGCGGCTGCGCGCGGCGGTGCTCGCAACCGCGGTATCCGAACCGGCCGGCGCACGAGCCGCCGCGCCATAGCGGCACCCTTTCGCAATCGCAAGGGCGCCCCTATGTTCGACGCGAAGGCGGCGCCATGGACCACGACACCTACGACGACAGCTACATCCGCAGCATCCTCAACACCGTGAAGACGATCGCGATGGTGGGGGTCTCCGCGAATACCAGCCGGCCGAGCTATTTCGCTTTCAAATATCTGCTCGAACGCGGCTACCACATGATTCCGGTCAATCCCGCACTGGGCGGACAGGAACTGCTGGGGCGGAAGGCCTATGCCCGGCTTTCCGATATCCCCGAGCCCGTCGACATGGTCGATATCTTCCGCGCCTCGCGCTACGCGGTCGCAATCGTGGAGGAAGCACTCGCGCTTTCGCCGCGCCCGCAGGTGATCTGGATGCAGCTCGGCATCCGCAACGACGAGGCGGCGAAGCTCGCCGAAGCGAGCGGCCTCAAAGTGGTGATGAATCGCTGCCCGAAAATCGAATACGGCCGCCTGTCTTCGGAAATCGCCTGGATGGGCGTCAACACCCGCACGCTGACCGCCAGGAAGCCTCGCCTGTTCGGGCGCGGCATCCAGCGCATGGCGCTCAACCGCGTCACGCTCGCGGGCGGCACGACCGACGCGACGACCCGAGCGCAGAAGCCTGACGAAGGCACCGGCTAGCACGCAGGAGCTCTCGCGTCGTTCGCGCGCTCACGCGGTTGCTCAAGCCTTGACGTGCACAAGCGCTTCGATAAACCAGCGCGAGGATCCGCGGACCGCCCGGTCCCGCAGGACGAGGACCGGCCATGACCGACCGCATCCCAGGCTTTGCCACGCTCGCGATCCATGCCGGCGCGCAACCGGATCCGACCACCGGCGCGCGGGCGACGCCGATTTATCAGACGACGTCCTTCGTGTTCGAGGACGTGGATCATGCGGCCTCGCTGTTCGGGCTGCAGACCTTCGGCAACATCTATACGCGCATCGGCAATCCGACCAATGCGGTGCTGGAGGAGCGCGTCGCCGCGCTCGAAGGCGGCACCGCCGGCTTGGCGGTTGCCTCCGGCCATGCCGCGCAGGTCGTGGTCATGCACTGCCTGATGCGGCCGGGCGACGAGTTCGTCGCCGCCAAGAAGCTTTATGGTGGCTCGATCAATCAGTTCAATCACGCGTTCAAGAATTTCGGCTGGAACGTGGTGTGGGCGGAGCCCGACGACATCGGGACCTTCGAGCGCGCGGTCACTCCGAAAACCAAGGCGATCTTCATCGAATCGATCGCTAATCCGGGCGGGGTGATCACTGACATCGAGGCAATCGCGAAAATCGCTAAGAACGCAGGCGTGCCGCTGATTGTCGATAACACGTTGGCCACGCCCTACCTCTGCAAGCCGATCGACTACGGCGCCGATATCGTCGTGCATTCGCTCACGAAATTTCTCGGCGGTCACGGCAACTCCATCGGCGGGCTCATCGTCGACGGCGGCACCTTCAACTGGTCGCGCGAAAAGCGCTATCCCATGCTGAGCGAGCCGCGGCCGGAATACCACGGCATCGTACTGCATGAGACGTTCGGCAATTTTGCTTTCGCCATCGGCTGCCGCGTGCTTGCCTTGCGCGACATCGGACCGGCGCTCTCGCCGTTCAATGCGTTCCTCATCCTCACCGGCATCGAGACGCTGCCGCTTCGCATGCAGCGGCACTGCGACAACGCGCTGGCGGTGGCGCAATGGCTCGCCGAACACCGCGACGTGGCCTGGGTGAGCTATCCGGGACTGTCCGGCGACCGCTACCACAATCTCGCGAAAAAATACGTGCCCAAGGGCGCGGGCTCCGTCTTCACGTTCGGGCTCAAGGGGGGCTATGACGCAGGCGTCCGGCTCGTCTCCAACGTGAGGCTATTCTCGCATCTCGCCAATATCGGCGACACGCGTTCGCTGATCATCCATCCAGCCTCGACCACGCATCGCCAGCTCACCGACGCACAGAAGGTCCAAGCTGGCGCCGGGCCCGACGTCGTTCGCCTCTCGATCGGGCTCGAAGACAAAGACGACATCGTCGCCGATCTCGAGCAGGGGTTGGCCGCGGCGTAAAGAGGCTCTCCCCCACTCACTTCCGCAACGTCCGCGCGACAAAGTCGCGAATGCGCGCGAGCGTCTCCGGCGCATTCCAAATTTGCTCGATTGCGGCATCGAGTTCAGGGTTCTTCATGCGCTCCAGCGCCGGTTCGCGCGTCTGCCGTTTGCTCAAGGCGAAGACTCTCGGCGGCAGGGACGCCAGCGCATTGGCGGCTTCGACCGCCCGATCGAGAAGCGCATGCTCCTCTTCGATGACGTCATGGACCCAGCCGCGCTCGGCCGCCTCGAGTGGCATGTAGGTCGCGCCGCTGAAAATCGCGTCCGCGAGAAATTGCGGAGCGGTCGCGCAACGCATGATCTCCATGGCAACGGGCGGGAACGGAACGCCGACGAGAAGCTCGGTCACCCCGATGCGGCCGCCATCGCGCGTCATCAGCCGCCTGTCGGCCGCGCACGCGAGTACGCAACCGCCGGCGATGGCGTGGCCGTTGATCGCGGCCACGACCGGTGCTGGATGGGA
>JBJMTU010000342.1:0-5562 GCA_045811545.1 Xanthobacteraceae bacterium
GACGGCATAGTCTGGCACGCCCGATTCCGCGAAGGTCGGAATCTCGGCTGCGTTTGGCTGGCGGCTAGCCGACGAAATCGCGAGCGCTCGCACCTGACCGGCGCGGACCGACTGGAGCAGCGAGCCGGTGGTGTTGAACATGGCGTCGAGCCGCCCCGCGAGCAGGTCGTTCATGGCGCCTGCAGCCACGCCGCGGTAGGGCACGTGCGTCATGTCGATCTTCGCCATGTGCTTGAATAATTCGGCCGCAAGGTGGGGAGACGATCCGACGCCAGGCGTCGCGAAGGCGACCTTCTCGCGCTTGGCTCGGGCAATGAACTCCGGCAGCGTCTTTGCCGGCGAATTGTTCGGCACCACCATGAGGTTCGGATAGGTGCCGATCAGGCTCACCGGCGCAAAGTCGCTCATGGGATCGAAGGTGAGCCCTGGAAAGAGAAACGGATTGACGGGAACCGAGTTTGTCCCCATCAGCATCGTGTAACCGTCCGGGCTCGCATGCGCGACCATGTCGTGCGCGAGATTTCCGCCCGCGCCGCCCCTGTTCTCCACGACCACCTGCTGGCCCCAGAGTTCGGACAGCCGCGCCGCCAGGATGCGCGTGGTCGCGTCCGCACCACCGCCGGCCGGGAAGCCGACCACAAAGTGAACAACGCGCGTCGGCCAGGCCTGCGCGCTGGCGAGGCGCGACATGGTCGGCAGCGCGGCAGCGCCCGCGCCGAGATGCACAAACAATCTACGGGAAATTTTCATGCGTTCCCTCGATGGGGTTGGATGTCGTGTCGAGGTCCCTGCGCCTTGATGGCCCCTGAAGCAATGAATCCAGGCGGCGCTGGTTCGCGCAACCGGGATTCCACAAACATCGCGACATGCCGCGCACGGGACGTGGGGACCTTTTGCGCTGCCAAAGCGCGGTGGGCTGCGGCATCATGTCCGCAGCCGTAAAGCGCGACCGATCGTCTCGCAGCGATTGATCCTTCTGTCCGGCCTCGCCCAATCTTGTAGCCGCGCAGTCAAGGCACAGGGGTGAGCCATGACCCTGCTGTTGACGTTCATCGTTTGCTTGCTGATCGGCCAGTCGCTCTCGATCGGCGTGGGTCTGCTGGTCGAGCGTTACTCGACGCCCTATACCGGTCTGGTGACTTTCATCGTCTGCTACTTCGCGATGTTTTGGCTGGCTTGGCGCCTTGCGGTGCGTATCACCGAACCGCGATCGCGCCTGGCGGCGGAATGAATGGAAACTGACCGGCCGAGATGAGCTGCGGGCACGGTTACTGCTGGCTGCTCGAGCCGCGCATCGAGAGCGCCGGCAGGGCGTCTCCGAAGGCGGTGGCCTTCTTGCCCGCCGCGACGCCGACCTCGTAGAGCGCCTGCATGTATTTGCCGTCGAAGGGCCCGCGGCTGGGGTGGTCGAAGGCCGGGTCGACATAGGCGATGCGCAGCGCGACCCCTTGTCGCTGCGCGGCGGTATGAATCAGCATCACCTCGACGCGTAGCGCCGCCGTCAGCGCCACGGCGATCGAACGGCCGAGCACGCCGGGAATGTTGCGGTCGGGCATCTTGAACTCGGGCCCGAGCTTCGAATTGACGAGCACGTAAAGTTGTCCGAACGGCGCACGGGAAGTGCTGTCCGCCGAAAGCATCGTTTCCGGGACCACGAAGAATGGCGCGGTAAGCGTGCCGTCGCCGTGCAACTCCTGGAATTTTTTGCCGTTTGCCTCGACCTCGATCGCGACAGGCGAGAAAAATCCGGGAATGCTCGAGGACGCAAGCAGGACATCGCGAAACAGCTTAAGACCCTGCTCGCCGCGCGCGGCGATTGCGCCCATGTTCCACACCACGCGGCGCCCGGCATCGAGATTGGTGGTGGCAACCAAGAGGCGCCGCCCGCGCGCGTGCTCGGCGGCGATTTCGGAAAGCATGGCCGCCGTCACGCGCTGCTCGATCACGCGCTTGAGCGGCCAGTAATCGAACAGACTGTCGCGTGTGGTGCGATCTTCGAAAATATCGGCGGCACCGATGGCGGTGAAATTCTTGCGTAAGTCTTCGTCGTATCGGGGCCCGAGAAAGGCAAAAGGAGCGATCAGCGCGCCGATGCTGACGCCGGTCACGACCGCGAATTCCGGCCGCGTGCCCGCTTCGCTCCAGCCGGTGAGGACGCCCGCGCCGTAGGCGCCGTCCGAGCCGCCCCCTGAGATCGCCAGCCATGGTCCGCTTGCTTGCGGCAAGAGCCGCGCAAACTCGCTCTCCGAATCTCCCCAGACGCGCGCGTCCGGAATGCCGGGAATGACCGCGGTATCCTCATCTTGAGCCGTGAAGGTCGCGCGTTCTTCCTGCCGCTGCGCGCCACCTTTGGGCGCGGCAGCTTTTCTCTCGGGCTTCTTTTTGGCGGCGTGGGTCTGCGCCTGCGCCGAGGTCCACTCGAGCGGCGGGCAGGCCAGGAGCAGCATGCAAATCAGCCCGGCAGCCAGGCCGGAACACATGCGCAGCGTGTGCAAAGGTCTTCTCCGGTCGCTCCGACGCGTTGTGGCGTTACGAGTTTAGCATTCGCGATGATGCTCTTGCGGGAATGAACCGAGTTTTGATGCGGCGCCCGATGCGCGTGCTCAACCCCGCGTCGCGCTCCACACACCGGCACAGCTTCCGTTGGGGCCTTGGCCGCGCCAGCTTCCGCCGCCAGTGCTGCGGGAGAGGCGGCCCGAGCCGATCGCGTATTGGGGCCCGCTGGAGACGCGCACGGTAACGTTGCCGGAAGGTGACACACGTCCGGTCAGGCTCACCGGTCCGCCGCCCGCGTAATAGACCACTCCGCCGACGATCGTGACGCCATACCGGTAGGCTTGGTCGCAAGCACCGCTCCTGGTGACGACAAGCACGCTCCATCGGCCGTCAAACGAGGCTGCATGCGCGGACGGGCCGGCGGAAGACATCGCAACGGCAAAGCCCGTGGCCAGCATGGCGGCGCGGATGGAATGGCTGATCATTGGAACCCTCGTCTTGGGGCGCCATTGGAGGGCGCCTGGTTGTGGTCGTTCTAGCGTCTATTCGTATGGAATAGAGCGATCGGCGGCTTGCTCACAACTCGGTGCGGCATGGTTACCAGAAGGGGCGCGGCGAAAGAAGGGGCTTCGTGCTGTTGAAAATGGGCGGTACGCCATCCGCCTCACGATCGTGTTATTATTGTGTTCGATTAAGGCGCATGCGCGCTACTCGCACCAAGGCTACAAAGGCGCAGGAGGAACGCCATGAAACCGATGCAACTTTGTCTCGCGCCCGCTGCGACGCTTGCGGCTTTGCTCGTGGCGACGCCGGCCTCTGCGCAAGGCGGCAAATCGGGGGTCGAGCGTCTCTACATCCTCAATTGCGGCGAGGGCATCGTTGGCGACATTTCGCGCTGGTCGCCGGGCGTGAACGTGGGCAAGTCGATGGACTTCGTCGATAGCTGTTATCTGATCAAGCACGCCCAAGGCTGGCTTCTCTGGGACACCGGCGTGGCCGACGCCATTGCCGCCATGCCCGAGGGCCAGCGGCCCGCCGATCCGCGCATGACCCACTGGCGGCGGCCGAAGACGCTGGCCGCGCAGCTCGATCAGCTCGGCCTCAAACCCGCCGATATTAAATACGTTGCGATCTCGCACACCCATCCCGACCATATCGGCAACGTGACGATGTTCCCGCAGAGCATGCTGTTGGTGCAGAAGGCCGAATACGAATGGCCCTCGCCGGTCGGTCCGCGCTTCAAGCCGGAGCATCCGGTGACCACGCTCGAAGGCGACCACGACGTCTTCGGCGACGGCAGCGTCGTGATCATCTCCACGCCCGGACACACGCCCGGCCACCAGAGCCTGTTGGTCAAGCTGTCGAAGACCGGCGCCGTGCTGCTCTCGGGTGATGCGGTGCACTTCAAAGACAATTGGGAGAATCGGCGCGTGCCGGAGAACAACAACAACAAGGACAAGACCGCGAGCTCGATGCAGCGCATGGCCGACGTCATGGCCAAAGAAAAGGCGCAGCTCTGGATCAATCACGACAAAGCCCAGCGCGACGGGCAGAAGATGTCGCCCGAGTTTTACGAATGAGTATGTTGTCCCGCGTGGGCAGCGTCTGCGGCGCGCTTCTCATCGCATTGGCGATCTCTGCCGCGCATGCGCAGAGCAGCTATCCGAACCGCGTTGTGACGCTCGTCGTTCCTTACCCGGCCGGCGGCACGGCCGACTTGCTGTGCCGCTTCGCCGCCGACAAGGCGGGCGGCAATCTCGGTCAGCAGGTCGTCGTCGAAAACCGCCCTGGCGGCGCCGGCGGCCGCGTCGGCACGGACGCGGTATTGCGCGCGCCGCCCGACGGCTACACGCTCCTGTGCGCGGCGCAACTCACCTTCAGCGTCACGCACCTGCTCTTTTCGAAGGCATCGTTCGACACGCGCGGCCTCGAGCCGATCAGCGTGCTCGCCACCTATCCGCTCATTCTGATCGCGCGCGCCGGCCTGCCCTTCGACAACTTGCCCGACCTCATCGCCTACGCGCGCGCCAATGCCGGCAAGATCAATTACGGACACCAGGGCAAGGGCCAAACCGGGCACCTCCTGGGCGAACTGTTGATGCTCAAGGGCCACTTCCGCATGACGGAAATTCCTTATCGGGGCAGCGCCCCCGCCATCAACGACCTGCTCGCCGGAAACATCGATCTGGTGCCGGATTATCTGCTCGCCAACAAGTCGAACGTCGACGCGGGCAAGCTCAAATTGCTCGCCACCGGTAGCCGCGAGCGGCTCAAGGATTACCCGGGAGTCGCGACCATTGCGGAGACGTTGCCCGGCGTCTATGCCGATACCTGGATGGCGGTGGCGGCGCCGCCCGCCACGCCGAAGGAGATCACCGGGAAAGTATACCAGGCGATCTCGCAGGGATTTCGAGATCCCGAATTGCGCGCGCGCATCCTCGCGCTCGAAGCCGATCCGCTCGCCAGCACGCCGGACCAGATGCGCGAGCTAATCCATCAAAGTCTCGAAACTTGGGGGCCGGTGATCGAGGCCGCCAAGATCGTCGTCGAATGATTTGGAACACATCGAGCGAAAAATGGGAGTTCGTCATTGCCGGGCATAGCGCGTCGGAAGACGCGCGTGAACGCGTTGCGAAGAAGATGGATCCGCGGGTCAAACCCGCGCGGGTGACACGGTTCAGAGTAATCGACTGGATCTCGCGTGCGCAGGAATAACCAGAGTGCTTGGAATAATTAGGAGGCCTGCGATGATGTATCCCTGTCTTAGAGCTTGGCGTCTATGGCGGCGCGGGATCGCCACCGCACTCGGGCTCGTTGCTCTATTGGCGGCATGGCCTGCGGCGCAGGCGCAGGATTATCCCTCGCGTGCCGTCAAGATCATCGTGCCGTTCCCCGCCGGCGGCACCGCCGACGTAATGCCGCGCGTCTTCACCGAGTGGCTGGCGAAGAAGTGGGGGCAGCCGGTGGTGATCGAGAACCGCACCGGCGCCGCCGGCAACATCGGCGCCGAAGCGGTCGCCAAGGCCGACCCCGACGGATATACGCTGCTCGCCGCGCCGCCGCCGC
>JBJMTU010000343.1:0-5150 GCA_045811545.1 Xanthobacteraceae bacterium
CTCGATTTCGCCGTCAAGCTCACGGTCGAGCCGTGGACGATCGTGGAAAGCGACCGCGAGGGGCTGCGGCGGGTAGGCTTCTCGGATCGCGACATCTGGGACATTGCGGCGATCGCCGGGTTCTTCAACATGACCAACCGGATCGCCTCCGCAATCGACATGCGGCCGAACAGCCAGTATCACGCCATGGGGCGGTGAGAGCGGCGATGAGTGAGGGCACAGCTGTTGCGGCAAACTCGGCCTGCTCCCTCTCCCGAAGGGAGAGGGGTGGGGTGAGGGGTTACAAACTATCGATAGGTCCGAACCCCCTCACCCCAACCCTCTCCCCTACGGGGAGAGGGAGTGCACCGAGCTCGTGGCTCGCCGTGTCCCTCGCTCCATGGCTCGGCCGCAGCCCGAGCAAGTGGCAGACCGCGTAGACCAAATCGGCGCGATTCATGGTGTAGAAGTGGAAATCGGTGACGCCGCGATCGACGAGATCGAGCACCTGCTCGGCGGCGACGGCGGCGGCGATGAGCTTGCGGGTGGCTGCATCCTCATCGAGGCCGTCGAATCGCTCGGCGAGCCAGTCGGGCACCGAGGCGCCGCAGCGCGCCGCGAACGCCTTGGTCTGCTTGAAGTTCTGCACCGGGAGGATGCCGGGCACGACCGGCACGTCGATGCCGCGGGCGCGCACGCGATCGAGATAACGGAAGTAGAGATCGTTCTCGAAGAAGAATTGGGTGATGGCGCGCGCAGCGCCGGCATCCACCTTGGCCGCGAGCATGTCGAGATCGGCCTCGACCGTCGGGCTGTCCGGGTGCTTCTCCGGATAGGCGGAGACCGACACCTCGACGTCCGAGAAGCGCTTGATGCCGGCAACCAGATCGGCGCCGTTGCGATAGCCACCGGGATGCGGCGCATAGCGCTCGCCGATGCCGCCGATGGGATCCCCGCGCAGCGCCACGATGTGGCGCACGCCCGCAGCGCAATAGTTGCGGATCACCTCGTCAATCTCCTCGCAGGTCGCGGCGACGCAAGTCAGATGCGCCGCCGGGACGAGCGCGGTCTCCGCCAGAATGCGTTTGACGGTCGCATGCGTCCGTTCACGCGTGGATCCGCCCGCGCCATACGTGACCGAGACGAAGTTCGGCTGAAGCGGCGCAAGCCGGGTGATCGACTCCCAGAGCGTCTTCTCCATCTCCTCGGTCTTCGGCGGGAAGAACTCGAAGGAGACTCGGATGCGGCGCGGCTCGCCTTCGCGCCGCGATCGCACGAAGCGGCTGGCGCGGGGTTCGGCTGTCATCAAGCCACCTCCAGCGCGGGCGCGGCGAGCGCCAAGCGCGGATCGCGCCCGAGCCAGAGCGAGACAGCGATCTTGCCTTCAGAAGCGGGCTCCGGGCCCAGGCTTTGCTGCAACACGACCTCGAGGCCGGCTGTTTTCATCCATTGCGCCACCGTCTCGGGCGCAAAGCCAAGACGGCGATGCGCGTGCTCGTCGCGCAGAAATTCGAGATCGTGCGGAGCGAAATCGACGACCAACAGCCGACCGGCAGGCCGCAGCACGCGCGCGGCTTCCTGGATCGCGCGCGCGCCGTCCTCGAGGAAGTGCAGCACCTGGTGAATGATGATGACGTCGAAGCTATCCTTGGGCAGCGCCAGGTCGTAGATGTCGCCTTGACGCACGCTGCAATGCCTGAGCCCGGCGCGATCGAGCCGCGCGCGAGCGAGCGCGAGCATGTCGAGGGAGAGATCGAGACCAAAACCACGCTCGATCTGCGGCCCGAGCAGTTCCAGCATGCGTCCAGTGCCGGTGCCAAGATCGAGCAGCGTGCGCATCGGGGCGTCGGCCAGCGCGTCGGCGATCGCCGCCTCGACCGCCGCATCGGCGACATGGAGCTTACGGATGCGGTCCCACTCGACGGCGTGGCGGCGGAAATAATTCTGCGCGGCGCTGGCGCGCTGCGCGCGCACCGCGGCGAGGCGCTCCCGATCACGCAAGAGCGTCGCGTCCTTTGGATCAAGGCGGGCAATGAGCTCGCGGGCAAGCTTGGCTGCGCTCTCCCGCTCGGCCAACCGGAAGAAGGCCCACGAGCCCTCGCGGAAGCGCTCGACCAGGCCGGCCTCGGCGAGAAGCCGCAGATGGCGAGAAATGCGCGGCTGCGATTGGCGCAGGATCGCGGTGAGGTCGGAGACCGTCAGTTCGGCTTCGCCCAAGAGCGCGAGGATGCGCAGCCGCGTGGCCTCGGCGGCGGCTTTAAGCGCCCCATAGAGCGTCTCGAACGGCAAGTGGGCAGACGTGGGCATAACGCGCGGGCCGGCTCCCAATTCGGTCGGTGGGGACGACGCGGGGGTGACATATAAAGACATCTTTATAGCTTTATGGGCGTCGGTGACAACCCCCCAAAGGTGGGCAGACCCGCCGCCACCATCACCGGACTTGACGAGGCAAGGCCGGGAGCGGAGTTGCTGAGGTTTGAGAGGCGACGAGCCGGAGGCGCGGCATGCATCTTTACGGGAGGAATCCGCCATGACCGACGATACGTTCGGCATCCGCGACGGCGAGATCGCGATCGAACTTCCAGATAAATTCGACGCCTCGCTTTATTTCATCGGCCGCATTCGCACGCCGTGGACGCGACGCGAGGACTGCCCAAAGAATGCGCGCGAATCCGACGCGGTTTGCACCATCGTCGTGGACGAACGCTGGACCAAGGCGCTGACCGGGGTCGAGACCTGCAGCCATCTCGTGGTGCTGTATTGGATGAGCCGTTCCCGGCGCGATTTGGTGTTGCAGGTGCCGCGGCACTATGGCGTGGGGCGCGGCACCTTTGCGCTGCGATCTCCGGCCCGGCCCAACCCGATCGCCATGAGCGTGACGCGGCTGCTGCGCGTCGAGGGCACAAGGCTTTCCGTCGTGGGCCTGGACTGCCTCGACGACACTCCGCTCCTCGACATCAAGCCCTATTTCGCCTCGACCGACGCCGTCTCCGACGCGGTCGTGGGCTGGCACGCAGCGCGCCAATGAGGCCGAGAATGGCCGGTGGTATCATGACGCCTGGTGGGCCCCGCCGCCCTATGGATCGGGGCGCGAACACGGGCTTGTTACCGCGACGCGATAAACGGAGAAAGCGTAGCATTACCAAGCAGATGCACGCCTGATCCCGGCTGGTAACCAATTCAGCGGATTAATTCCCGGCAAGCGTTTTGAACCCGGCCACCCCCCTGCTCGACCAATGGTCGTCAAGGGGGACGTGCCATGTACAATCTTTCCCGTCTGAAGACCGTCGCCGCGGTCGCGAGCTTCCTTGTCGCGAGCGCCATCTCCACCACGGCTGCTTCCGCCAACCCTTTCAACCCGTTCGAGGCGCTATTCGGCCCGCAGCGCGAAGCGGTGCCCGCGCCGGCTTACGCCAATCCGCAGGATGACGTGAAAGAGCCGCGCGAGGATCTGCGCCGCCAGATCGTCAGCTACCGCACAAACGAAGCGCCCGGGACCATCATCATCGACACGCCGAACACCTACCTCTATCTGGTGCTGCCCGGCGGCAAGGCGATGCGTTACGGCATCGGCGTCGGCCGCCCCGGCTTCACCTGGTCAGGCGTGAAGACGATCGAGCGCAAGGCCGAGTGGCCCGACTGGACGCCGCCGCCGCAGATGATCCAACGCCAGCCGTATCTCCCGCGCTTTGTGGCCGGCGGCCCGAGCAACCCGCTCGGCGCGCGCGCCATGTATCTCAGCGGGTCGGTTTATCGGATCCACGGCACCAACGATCCCTCCACCATCGGCGGCAACGTGTCGTCGGGGTGCATCCGGCTGACCAACGAGGACGTGATCGACCTCTACAACCGCATCCAAGTCGGCACCAAAGTCGTGGTGCTGCCGATGACCGGGCGGCACGCTTCGACCAGCGTCAACTAAGATTGCATTCCTGTTGCGCGCCGGCCTCGCGATCTCGCGGGGCCGGCGTTTGGTTTTTTGACCAGCTCGAGTTGCCGGGCCGCACCACGCGATTGACGGAATAACTAGACGTCCGGCGCTCTCGGGCCGTGGCTACTCTTGCCCAAGGTCGACGCCGCCAGCACGCCGAGAACAAGAGTACGCTGCCCCACAGATACAAAATAATTGCCCACCTAGTCCGCGCGAAGGGTTGGTAGGTCATCACGACCGACTTAGCGTTCGGCGGCAGCACGACCGCACGCATCACCGCATTGGCGGCGAGCAGCGGCGTTTCGTGACCGTCCACGAATGCGCGCCATCCCGGAAAATACAATTCATTGACCACGAGTAGTCTGTTTCCCGAAGACGCGGAGACGTCAAATTCCAGCCGGTCGCCCCTCCCGGCCACCGCAACCTCGCCTTTGGCATCGTACATTGCTGGAGCAGCCAGACCTTCGACGAAGGAGCGCTCCCGAACGTCGCGCGGCCTGTTGCCATCGAAAATCTTCCTGGCCGCTTGCGCCGCGTCGGCGACCCCTTCGGCGCTCGCGGCGAGGAATGCGCGCGGGAGAACAGGTTCGGGATTGTCGATGATTTGCAGACGTGCAACATCGGCCGGCCCGCCGTCGGCGGAATGATTTTTGAAGAATTCGTTGGTGACCATCACCGCCTTGCGGACATTGAGAAAACCCAACAGCGGCCACGGAAGGTCCTCTACCGCCGTGAACGAGATGGTGCGCACTCCCTCGGCCCCGCCCCATGGCAGCTTGCGAATGCGGTCGGGACTGCCCAGCCCGTAATAACTATCCACGCTTCGAAGTTGCCATGTCTCCGACATGTGACCGGCACAGTAGCCGCCGGCCACTTCGGCGTCGCAGATAAAAACGACGCGGTCGTTTCCGACGCGCATGCGCAAATCCTCGATCTGCCGTGCGGTCGGAAGGAGGAACTCATCCGGCCCCGCCATATACATGTCGCCGTAATAAAATGGCTTGTCCGGATTTCGCGCTTGCGAGCCGTTGATCTGGACGTCGGCGGCCCAAAAGGCTTGCACAACGATCAAACTGCCAAGTGCCGCATGGGCCGCGCCTGCCAACTCGCGGTGCTCTCTCCGGCGCAACGCGATGACGAGAGCAAGGATTCCGGATATCGCGCAGGTCCATGCGATCCTCGCGACGCTGTCCAGACGCACGTTGATCGGCAAGTTCGCGAGCGGCGTGGCTCCGCTGTA
>JBJMTU010000344.1:0-5448 GCA_045811545.1 Xanthobacteraceae bacterium
GACCGTGTTCCTGGTCGAGCAAAATGCCAACCTCGCGTTGCGGCTCGCGGACCGTGCCTATGTGATGGAGACCGGCAAGATCACCATGACCGGCAGTGGAGCGCAGCTTCTGGCCGATGAACGTGTGCGGGCGAGCTATCTTGGGGCGAAAGCAACACCACACACGGGGGTTGCGCCGACGCAGTAAGTGCATCCGCTGGGCGTAATTTTGCGCCGACAATCGTGTTCGGATATCGTCGCAGCTGAGCGCGCTCAGGGTACACCGTCTCCGGAGAACCATCATGACCATCAACCGACGCAAATTTATCGGCGCAGGGGTGAGCGCTGTGGCGCTCGCCGGCACAAGCCCGACGGCGTGGGCGCAGTCGCGGGGGCCGATCAGGATCGGTGCCTTCGGGCCGATGTCGGGGAACGCGGCGGCGCAGGGACAGAGCATCCGCGAATCGGTCGAGATGGTGGCGAACCTCAAGAACTCCGGTGGCGGCGTGATGGGTCGGCAGATCGAACTCGTGATCGGCGACGACGCCGGCAAGCCCGAAGAGGCAGCCGTCGTCGCGCGTCGTTTCGCGACGCGTGATCAAGTGTCGCTCGCCATCGGCAGCGTGAGCAGCCCCGCAAGCCTCGCCGCTGCGCAGGTGTTTCGCGAGGAAGAGCTGCCGCAGATCGTGGTGAGCGGGACCGCTCAGCGCATCACGACGCAAGGCAACGAATGGGTGTTTCGCTCGGCGGTGCCGGACCGCAAGCTCGTCGGCGACATGGTCGACTTCATCAACGAGAAAATGCCGAACCTCAAACGTTTTGGCTTCCTTTACGTAAACGATGATTTCGGCAAGGGCGGTTTCGACGCTTTTACGGAAGCCGGCAAGAAGTTCGGCATGAGCATCACCTCCGAGGAAAGATATTCGCGTGGCGACCTCGACTTCATCGGACAGTTGACCAGGATTCGCTCGACCAACCCTGATGCGATCGTGGAATGGTCACGTTACACCGAGGGCGCGCTCATCCATCGCCAGATCAAGCAGATGGGCTGGGACCTGCCGCGGTTCGGGTCCGACGGAATCGCAGCACCGGCGTTTCTCGATCTCGCCAAGGACGCGGCCAACGGCGTCATTTATCCCACGCACTTCAGCCCGGCGACGTCGACGAATCTACCGGCGGCTCAAGCTTTCATCGCGCAGGTGCGCAAGACCTACAACAAGCCGCCGGACTACGTTCACGCGCAGGCATTTGACGCCATCAATATTGCCATCGCGGCGATTGAGCGCGCCAACAGCAGCGACCGCACCGCTGTCCGCAACTCGCTGCGCCAGACCGATCATCAAAGCGTGCGTGGGCCGTTCAAGTTCGACCAGAAGGGCGATCCGACCCTCGTCACCCACATGGTGCGGATTGTCGATATCAAAGAGACCGATGCACGCAGCTGACGGGAGAGAATGTGACGATCAAGGTGGTTAAGTCGGGCATTCCGCGCCCGCTCGCCAACTATAACGAGGCGTTCGTCGTCGGCGATCTCGTGTTCGCGGCGGGTCAGCTGGCGAGCGATTTCAAGACCGGCGTGCCCCCGGAAGCGCGCAAGCGGGCGGGCTTTCCATACTACGGGTCCGACATCGAGCTGCAGACAGCCTACATCCTGGAGAATCTGAAAAAGACCTTCGAGGCGGCAGGCTCGTCGCTCGATCATGTGGTCAAGGCGCAGGTATTTCTCACCGATCTCGACAACTTCCACGGCTTCGATACGGTGTGGAAGCGCTATTTCAAGGTGCCGCCGCCGCGCACCACCATCGGCTGTACCGGCTTGTTGGTCGGCGACACGTTGGTCGAGATCGACCTCATCGCCTACGTGCCGCGCAAGGGGCTCCAACACGAAGTCATTACCTCGTCCATCCCCCGCCCGCTCGCCAATTACAACGAGGCGTTCGCGGTCGGTGATCTCGTGTTCGCCGCGGGTCAGCTCGCCAGCGACTTCAAGACCGGAGTTCCGCCCGAAGCGCGCAAGCGGGACGGCTTCCCCTTCTACGGTTCGGACATCGAGCTGCAGACGACGTACGTGCTGGAAAATCTAAAAAAGACCTTCGAGGCCGCCGGCTCCTCACTCGAGCAGGTGGTCAAGGCGCAGGTGTTTCTCACTGACCTCAACCACTTCCACGGCTTCGACGCAGTGTGGAAACGCTATTTCAAGGTGCCGCCGCCGCGCACCACCATCGGCTGTACGGGCTTGCTGGTCAAAGATACGCTCGTGGAAATCGACCTCATCGGCTACCGCTCCGGCCATGGTCTCAAGCACGAGGTCGTCAAGTCGGCAGCTCCCCGCCCGCTCGCGCACTACAGCGAGGGGTTTACGTTGGGCAGCCACGTATTCGCGGCTGGTCAGATCGCGAGCGACTATCGAACCGGCGTTCCGTCGGAGGCGCGCAAACAAGAAGGCTTTCCGTTCTACGGCTCCGACATCGAGCTGCAGACGGCGTACGTTCTCGATAACCTGAAAAAGACCTTCGAGGCAGCCGGCTCGTCGCTCGACCAGGTCGTGAAGGCGCAGGTGTTTCTCACCGACCTCAACAATTTCCATGGCTTCGACACGGTGTGGAAGCGCTACTTCAAGCAGCCGCCACCGCGCACCACGATCGGCTGTACGGGACTCCTGGTCGCGGATACGCTGGTCGAGATCGATCTCATTGGCACAAAGA
Organism: Xanthobacteraceae bacterium; assembly: GCA_045811545.1. GTDB lineage: Bacteria > Pseudomonadota > Alphaproteobacteria > Rhizobiales > Xanthobacteraceae > VAZQ01. Next base: position 2,685 of record JBJMTU010000344.1, read on the forward strand.
ACTAGGATCTCGGCGTTCGGCTGGTCTCGCTGCGCAAATTCCACAGGATGCCGGTGATGATCAGGCCGGCGCCCAGAAACACGAAGACGTCGAGCGGCTCGCCTAGAGCCACCAGCCAATCACCGCGATCAGGGGGATGCGCATAAAATCGAGCGGCACCACCACGCCGGCGTCGCCCGCCCGAAAGGCATTGGTCAGGCAGTAGTGGGAGGCTAGCCCCGAAACACCAATGCCGATGACTGCCGGAATCTGGGCTTGGTTGAGTTTGGTCACGAACAGTGGCTCAGACGCGATCAAGGCGAGTGGCAACTGGATGAGCATCATCCAGAAGAGGATCGCGAAGGTGCTGTCCGTGCGCGTGAGCTTCTTCGTGGCGATCAACGTGACCGCCAATCCAAACGCTGCCATGAGGGCCAGCAGCGCGCCCGGCTGAAAGCTGGCCAAGCCGGGACGTAAGATCACCAGCACGCCGAGCAGACCGAACACTACGGCCCCGACCCGGCTTGCGGTCAGGCGTTCGCCCAGGACCGGTGCGGCGAGCAACAGCGTCCACGCGGGCGTGGTGAACTCCAGCGCAAACGTCATCGCCAAGGGGATGAGCAGAAGGCTCATCGCCCAGGTATAGGACGACGCAATGTGAACGGTGTTGCGAAAAAGGTGTAGGCGAAGGTGCTGGCAGTTGATCGTCGCGCGTAGTTCGGGGTGCAAGGCGGCCAAGGTGCCCACGACCATCAGGCCGAGACCGGCGCGCAACGCAAGAATCTCCATCACACCCAGCGTGGCTGCAAGGATGCGCACCGACACCGCCATCGCCGAGAACGACAGCAATGCTCCAGTCATCCAGAGGACGACGCGGACGACGTTTTTGGGTGCCACGCGGGAATCTTCCTGGGCGTCAGCGCTCAGGATGGTTCGGGGGAGGGTGGCTCCTGACGTGCATCAGGTCACTCCGCGTCGGGCTGATTTTCCGGCCGCGCCCGCTCGAATGCCGCAAGCTTCGCGCAGGCCGCATCGATCGCGACGAGCTTGGAAAATCGATCGAGCGGCACTTTCAGACGCCGCGCGTTGTAGACCTGCGGCACGAGACAAATATCGGCGAGCGTGACCGCGCTCCCGAACGCATAGGGCGCCGGGCGGACCATGGCTTCCATTGCGTCGAAGCCCTCGAGAACCCAGTGGTGATACCAGCGATCGATCTTGGCTTGGTCTTGCCCAAGCTCGTTCTTGAGATAGCGCAGCGGCGATACATTGTTGAGCGGGTGGATGTCGCAGGCGATCAGTTGCGCCAGCGCTCGCACCTTCGCTCGCTCGACGGGGTCGCGCGGCAGCAACGGCGGGTCACGATGAACCTCGTCGAGATATTCGATGATCGCAAGCGATTGCGTAAGCAGCTCGCCGGAATCGAGCCGCAACGCCGGCACCCGCATTTGCGGGTTGACCGCGCGGTACTCCGGTTTCTTGTTGAGGCCGCCTTCTTTCTGCAGGTGGATCGGCACCATCTCGGCGCTCAAGCCTTTCACGTTGAGCGCGATGCGCACCCGATAGGCCGCGGACGAACGAAAATAGGTATAAAGCTGCACGTCTCCTCCTTGCAGGGCGATCCCCGATGGTCGGACGCGGTCGATCAGACCTTGCCGCTCGTCTTGCCGCTTTCGATTTCGGCGACCAGCTCGGACGAGCGTTTGGTCAATTGCTTCATGGCGCGATCGAAGGCGGGACGGTCGGCGGGCGCGACCACTTCGGCGAGGCGGTCCATGAACGCGAGCGCGCTCGGGGCTAGTTCCTCATAGACCGCGCGTCCCGCGGGCGTCAGCGACAGAAAGGACTCGCGCAGGTCCTCGCGATTGGCGCGCCGGCTGAGAAATTTGCGTTGCTCGAGCTGCGCCACCGCGCGCGAGACCTTGGTCTTGTGCATATGGGTGTGGGCGCCGACCGCCTTGCCGGTCATCACACCGTTTTCGCCGAGTGTGACGAGGACTCGCCATTCCGGTATGCCAATACCATGGCGGCCGTAGACACGTGTGAGCGCCTGCGAAACCAGGCTGGACAGCACATTGAGCCGATGGGGCAGGAAATCTTCCAGCTTGAGCAGCGGCGCCTCGGGAGGCGCGGCGTGCGCGGCGTTGTCACGGACTGGACCGGAGCTCATCGTTACTCGCGTTGGCGTGCAGCGATCTGTCCAAGGCTCGACCGCGCTGCCTCAAACATTGGCCGAAGATCGCCAGCCGTGCAACGGAGCGCAGCCGCGATCCTGCCGAGGACACGCTGCAGTTGCACGGTTCCCTGTAAAGAACAGGCCGGAAACAGGGGCACCTGGCCAGCGGTCGTTTTCTACAGCCGCGGGTTGAGGTCGCCCCTGGTGCAGACGCCTGAGGATTTGCGCTTTCCGGCCCTCAGTAAAGTGCAGCGCGTCATCTTCTTCCGACCGCAAAAGCGCTGGCGCGGGGCGCTGGCGTCTGCGCAACAAAAAACCCGCGGCGGCATTCCGCCCGGGCGACCGGCGCAGTTTTGGTGAGTACGCTTTTCTCGAAGATTCTCGTTACACGAGTCAACAGGAAAAATGCGACGCGAGCGGATTGCCGGCTACTGCGGCCGCGCGGGGTGGTGAGCGGCCCTAGCGTAAGCACTCGATGGCGACGAATTGATCGCGCGCGGAGCTGCCGGTCGTCGCCGGTTCCGCGCCCGCGATCTCCTGCCGGTCGACCTTACGAAAGGACGCTGCCTCCGCGTAGTTGCGGGATTGGCAGTAGGCAGTGGCAACGGC
>JBJMTU010000345.1:0-6596 GCA_045811545.1 Xanthobacteraceae bacterium
GCGGCTCTATGAACGCGCTGATGGTGCGCTGGTTGCGGATCGTCGCGTCGACGACGAGATGCGCGTCCTTGATGGCCGCCTCCACGGCGGCGGCATCGCCAAAGGCACAATCGAGGGCGACATTGCCGGAGGCCTCCGCCCAAATCGTCGGCGCCCCGTCGGCGAGCGCCTCCATGACGTCGGTCACCGCCGGCAGCACTTCGTATTCGACTGCGACCGCTTCGGCGGCGTCGCGCGCGGCCGCAAAGCTTTCCGCCACGATCACCGCGACCGCCTCGCCAACGAACCGCACGTCGCCAACCGCGAGCGGCAGCTGCAGCTGATCGAGAATCTTGCGCTCCGGCGTGGGCGCGAAGGTCGAGACCGTGACGTCGTTGGCATCGGCCGGATTGGGAAGATGCGCCATGCCGATGTGACCGTCGCTGACATAATCCTCGCCGACGAGGACGGCCAGCACACCTCGCTGCCGGCGCGCTGCCGACGTATCGATCGAGACGATGCGCGCATGGGCGTGCGGCGCGCGCACGAACGCGGCATAGGCCTGATCCGGCACTGAGATGTCGTCGGTGTAATTGCCGCTGCCGCGCACGAAGCGCAGGTCCTCGAACCGCGGCATGGCGCGTCCGATAAAGGGACCGCGCCGGAGCGGCGCCGAACCGTCGGTTGTCATCGCGCTTTTACACCCGCCGTCCATCTATTTTTCCGAACCTAGCCAACCGTCCCTGCCGCGCCAATCGGCCTTCGTTCGTGGCCCGGATAGAGCGCAGCGACATCCGGGGTCTTGCCCATGCGCGGATCCCGGGATTTCGCTTCGCTCAATCCAGGCTACAAGGGAAAGACCGCGCAGTGTGGTTGGCCCGATCGTTTCCGGTATAATCCAGCGCCCGCGAAATGCCGATGAGCATGACAGCGATAGGACTTTTGGAAAAAGCGCAGGCCAATGCGCTGGCGACGCGATTCCAGGCCGACCGCGATCTCGTGGTGATGGAGGGAATGCGCGCGTTGCCGCTCGATCCTTCGCTCGCCGGCGGCCGCACCGGCGCCAAGGCCGGCTTCGATTTGACCTGGCCGTTCGGTAGCGCCACGCGCATCGAGACGCGAGTGCCGGAGCCGCCGCGCTTTGCGGGTGCGCGTTTCCCATCGATCGAGGCGGCACTCGCCCACGGGCCCAAATTTTTTCGAGGAGCTGATGGCGGCGCTGGGCAGCCGCGACGGACGCGAGATCGTGCTTGCCCTCGATGCGCTGCGCTGCCTCGATCGCGACGGCGAGGGCGCTATTTCCTGCAATCGAAATGACGCGACCGGTAGAATCCGATCGATGAGATCCACGATGACGGACGACGAACGCGCCATTCGTGAATTGGTCGATGTCTGGCTCGCCGCCAGCAAGGCCGGCGATCTTCAGACAGTCCTGAGTTTGATGACGGACGATGTAGTCTTCATGGTTCCGGGCCGCAGGCCGTTCGGAAAAGAGGCGTTCGCAGCGGCGTCACAAGGAATGCAGAATGTCTCAATGGAGGGGACCAGCGTCATTCACGAGCTCCAAGTGCTCGGGGATTGGGCGTATCTTCGAAATTACATCGAGATGGTGGTAACCCCGCCAAACGGCGCTCCTGTGCGCCGATCCGGCTACACGCTGACCATCCTGCGGAAAGAATCGGACGGACGCTGGCGGCTCGCACGCGACGCCAACCTTATGACCCAAGCAACGTGATCCATGTTCGTGGTATCCACGGTGGCTGCGTTCAACCCGAGACGCTATCCGATCATCAGGGGAGAAATCATGCCCGCCCTCCAGCGCATTCTGCTCGCCTGCCTCGGCATTGTGGGCTTGCCTCTTACCGCACCCGCTTCGGCCCAAGAAGTCACCGTCAAAGTTGGCGCCGTGCGCTCGATTTCCACCGCCACCATTCTCTGGGGCATCGAAAAGGGCTACTTCAAGGAATACGGCATCAAGCTCATAACCGAGACGCTCGACACCGCTGCAAACTCGATCGCGCTGTTGGCGCAGAACCAGTTGCAGCTCGTCGAGGGGGGAATTTCCGCCGGCTATTTCAACGCGCTGGAAAAGAACCTGCCGGTCACCATGGTGCTCGACCGCGTCTCGAGCCCGCTCGGACACAATCTGATGCTGCGCCCCGACCTCAAGGGCCAGATCACGCAGTTGCGCCAGCTCAAGGGCAAGACGATCGCCACCAACGGCCAGGGCGCGGTGTCGACCTATGAGGTCGGCAAGCTATTGGAGAGCGACGGCCTGACCATCAACGACGTCGACATCAAAGTCATTCCGTTCACGCAATATGCCGTCGCCTTCAACAACAAGGCGATCGACGCTGCGATCACGATCCCGCCGTTTACCGCGCAATTGCTCGACGGCGGGCATGCCGTGAACTTCAAGGACCCTGACGACACCGTCAAACCGCACCCGCTCACCATCGCGGTGAGCATGATCAATACCGATTTCGCCAAGGCCAACCAGCAACTCGTGCGCAACTACTACTTCGCTTATCTGCGCGCCATCCGCGATTACTGCCAGGCCTACCACGGCGGCGCCGTCCGTCCGGAGTTTATCGACCTTGCGATCCGAACCGGCACCGAAACACGGCCGGAACTGCTGCACAAATATCCATGGCCCGCGCGCAGCCCCAACGGCGCGATCAACGTCGCGAGCATGCTCGACATGCAGGCCTGGTTCCATAAGAGCAAGATGAGCAACGCCGAGTTTCCGGCCGACCGGATCGTGGACAAAAGCTACGTCGAATACGCATTGAGCAAGCTTCCCCCGTTCGTGCTCGAGAACAAGGAGAGCACGCTCGCCGGCTGCCGCTGACGTCAATTCCGGACCTCCCGGGCTCAGGCTGAGGAGCATCGCAGCACAGCCAATCGATGCGCACTTTGCGAGTTCGGCTGCGATGCGATGCGTCTCGAAGCATGAGGCCCGTCATCCTTCGCGACGCGGTCCTTCGGACCGCTCCTCAGGATGAGGGGAGCCATCGCCAACGTGCAGCGCGGGGAGGAACGAATGGCCGTCGAGCGGCGCGGCGCGGCGGTCGACATCGTGGGACTGCGCAAGGAGTATCTGAGCGGGCCCGCGCGCATCGTCGCGCTCGAGGATATCAACCTGCGCGTCGCGCCGGGCGAATTCGTCTGCATCGTCGGTCCGTCGGGCTGCGGGAAATCGACGCTGCTGCGCATCCTCGCCGGACTTAGCGCCCAGACGAGCGGCACGATCAAGGTCGAAGCGCCGGGCTGGGCGGTCGAGAACGCGATGGTGTTCCAGGAGAGCGGCCTCTTTCCCTGGATGAGCGTCGAGGCCAATGTCGGATTCGGCCTGATGACGCGCGGCGTTCCCGCCGGCGAAGCGGCTCTACGGGTGGAGGCCGCCTTGAAGCTCGTCGGGCTCACCCGATTCCGGCGCCATTATCCGCACCAGCTCTCCGGCGGCATGCGCCAACGGAGCGCCATCGCCCGCGCCTTCGTGACCGACCCGGGCATGTTGCTGATGGACGAGCCGCTCGCCGCGCTCGATGCGCAGAACCGCGTCATCCTGCAGGCCGAGCTGCTTCGCATCTGGGAGCAGACCCGCAAGACCGTGATCTACGTCACCCATTCGATCGAGGAGGCGTTGTTGCTCGGCGACCGCACCGTGGTCATGACCGCGCAGCCCGGCCGCATCAAGCGGATCGTCGACGTGCCGTTCCCCCGCCCGCGCAACCTCATGACGCTGTCGGCATCGCCTGAGTTCGGCCGGCTCAAGCTCGACATCTGGCAGGTGCTGGAGGAGGAGGTCACGCGCGCGCGTCGCGACGAGGAGAAGTGAATGTCGGTATTCATATTAAAGACCGTCGGCACTGGACCATCCGCCGTCATTGCCGGGCTTGACCCGGCAATCCATCAACTTTCGTAAGGACTCTTGCAAAAGAGATGGATGCGCGGGTCAAGCCCGCGCATGACGACCTCGAGAAGGAGCCATCCATGACCATCGAGATGTCGGGCAAGACGCGCGAGCGACTGCTTTATCTGATCTCGCCGATCGCACTCCTCATCATCTGGCAAGTCCTGCTGATGGCGGGCATCGGCGACCGCCGCTTCATCCCCGCCCCAAGCGACATCGCGCAGCGTTTCGTCAAGCTCGCGGGCAGCGGCGAGCTCGAATGGCACGTCGCCGTGACACTCTACCGCGTCATCCTCGGCTACATCATCGGCGCGGTACCCGCGGTCGCGGTCGGGCTGCTCATGGCCATGTTCAAGCCGGTGCGCATCTTCGTCGATCCGCTCATCGCCGCGCTGTTTCCGATCCCGAAGATCGCGTTGATGCCGCTCCTCCTGCTCGCCTTCGGATTCGGCGACGCCTCCAAGATTGCGCTCGTCGCCATCGCCGTGTTCTTCCCCGTCGTCGTCAACACCTATGTCGGCGCCGCCAACATCGAGAAAATCTACTGGGATGTGGCGAAAAATTACGGCGCGAGTCAAACCGTGATGTTCACCCGCATCGTGTTCTTCGGCGCGCTGCCGACGATCTTCGCAGGGCTGCGCATTGCGCTCGCGGTCTCGTTCATCGTGCTGGTCGCGTCCGAGTTCGTCGCCACCAAGAGCGGCATCGGCTACCTGATCTGGAACTCGTGGGAACTGCTGCAGGTCGACGTCATGTTCGTCGGCATCGTGACCATCGGCATCCTCGGACTGATCACCTCGGCGCTGTTCCAGGAGATCGAGCGCAAAGCGGTGCCGTGGAAGACGGAGTGAAGGCGGTGCCGCGCACTCCGATCCCCTCCCCCCGCTTGCAGCCGAACTCGGGTTTACCCGAGTTCGGTCGCTTTATTAACTGGCCGAAGTCGGAAACATCCGACTTCGGCTGGAGAGACAGGGAGGGTGCCAACTTAAAAAGCCTCATGGGCGCGCGCTCACCCACCTTCCCCCGCAAGCGGGGGGAGGAGCAGATCGAGTGCTTGGCTCGTCCCTCGACCTACAGTCCCTCCAACGGATAGCGCGAGAAGTCGTAGCCTTCCTTGACCATGATCTCCAACAGGAACGGCGCGCCCGATTCGGTGACGCGCACGGCGTCCTTGATCGCCGGCGCGATGTCGCCCGGCTTCTCCACGCGCATCGCCGCGACGTTGAGACCTTCCGCCACCTTGGTGTAGTTGCCGCCGACGGTCAGCGCGCCGTATTTCTTGGTCGACAGTTCGAGGACGTCGCGCTCCGCCGCCATCACGCCGTTGTTGAACACGATGGTGAGAATGGCGATGCGGTTGCGCGCCGCGGTCTCGATGTCCATGCCGGTCATGCCGACGGACGCGTCCCCCATGATGTTGACGCAAAGCTTCTCCGGCGCGGCGAGCTTCGCCCCCATGGTGATGCCGAGCCCGTAGCCGAGCTGGGTCGACTTGCCCCAACCCATATAGGAGCCCGGCGCCGTCGTCTCCCAGAACGGGATGAGCTGTTCGCGCGGACCGCCGGAATCGTGCGTGATGATGACGCTGTCGCGGTCCACGCTGCGCATGAGGTCGCGGATCACGCGGTACTGGTTGATGGGCATCTCCTCGGAATCGAGATGCTTGGCCCATTCCGCGAGCCATTCCTTCTTGGCCGCGGCGACCTCTTCCTTGAGCGAAGCGAGCGCATTGGCGCCGCCGGTACCCTTTTGCCGACCGATTTCAGCGATCACCGCATCGAGCACCAGCGCGGCATCGCCGATGACCGCATGGTCGACGCGGTACTCCTTGTTGATGTCGGCGGCGTCGTTGGTCGAGTGGATGATGGTCTTGCCCGGCGGTACGCCGGGCCCGAACGGGGTGCGGGTCAGGCTCGAGCCGATTGCGAGCACGAGATCGGCTTTCGCCATGAACGCGGTGACCATTTTCGGCCGCGAACGCGTGGAGGCGCCGAGCGCGAGCGGATGGCTCTCAGCGATGGCGCTTTTTCCCGGATTGGTGGTGATGACCGGCGCTGGGATGAGCTCGGCCAAAGCTGCGAGCCGGTCGCTCGCTTCGGCATAGAGCACGCCCTGTCCGGCCAACAGCAGCGGATGCTTCGCCGCGAGCAGCATGCGCACCGCAGTTTCCACCGCCTCTGGATCGGGGGCTGCGCGCTGGGCCGGAACAGGCGCGTAATCGAGCTCTCCCGCATATTCGGCCTCCCATACTTCGGCCGGGATCTCGACGAGCACGGGCCCACCCTTGCCGCTGCGCATGGCGTGATAGGCGCGACGCATCAGATCCGGCAGCTCCTGGACCGAATGCGCCAGCGCGCACCATTTGGTGACCGGCCGATACACGTCGGCGGCACGGAATACCGGCCGCACGTATTGCCGTGCCAACGGCAGCCCGGCCGGAAGGATGAGCAGCGGGACGTTCTCGGAAAACGCCTGGGCAATGCCGGGAAACGCGTTCTCGATGCCTGGGCCAGCCTGCGCGGCGAATACGCCGTTGCGCTTGCCGCGCTTGATGCGCGTATAGCCGTCGGCCATGCCGACGCCGACGCGCTCTTGCCGGCAAAGGATCGGACGAATGTCGAGCGCAGCGCAGGCCTCGATCAGCGGGTTGCGCGGATAACACGAGAGGAACTCGGTCCCCTCGCGCCTGAGAATTTCGGCA
>JBJMTU010000346.1:0-7696 GCA_045811545.1 Xanthobacteraceae bacterium
CATGTGATCACGATGGCGTTCGACCCCGATCTCGACGACTGCGTCGTGATTGCGCTGCGGCAGATGCTCGATCTGATTTGCGCACGCGCGGGACTCGATCGCTACCAGGCCTATTCACTGGCGAGCCTCGCCGCGGATGTGCGCGTGACGCAAGTGGTAAATGGCAACAAGGGCATCCACGTGATGCTTGCCAAGCGATATCTCGGTAACGCGAGGTAGCGCGGTCCGCGATTTAATCCTCGGTGAGCTTGATCACGTCGGCGATCTTGTTGTCCTTCGGATCGACGATCACGATCTGTTGCGCGGTGAGGAAAAACCGGTGGCTCTTCACCTGCGGGACCTTCTGGCCGACCTCGCTTGGCATGGGCCGCGGCGTAATGCCTTGCGGGGTCGGCTCGCCGACCTCCGCCTTGGCATCGGCTGCGTCGGCCTTCATGTCCTTGGCGAATTCGCGAATGGTGTGGCGCTGCTCCAGCGTCAGGTTGAGCTTCGGCGTGGGAGCGAGCACGTCTTGGGGCTGTTGCGGCGCCACCTGTGCCGAGGCACCAGCGCACGACAGCATCAACGCCGCGAGGGCAGCGGTGACCGCCTTATACATCGCATGTTCCAGCGTCGCGCATTAACGGTATGTCACTGGCACCCAATAGAGGTGAACTCTTTCCCGTTGGAATAGTTCCGCGACAATCCGTTCCTGCAGCGCAGCGAGTTCGCCGTCCTCCATTTCCATCTCGCTTCCGACCTCCCATATAAGCAAGCAGCCGGCTCGGGCAGCGCCGACAAAGAAGAACCAAAAACCCTCACCAGCGGGAACGCCTGATTATGAGTAGAGCATTCGTCAAAGAGATGGAGGACGCGGTAGAGGAGCTGCCGGACCGGCCTATTTCGCCGCATCCGAACCTCGTGACCGCCGCGGGACTTGCGCGAATCGAGGCCGAAGTGACGCGCCTTCAACAGGAGCACGCCGCGGCGCATGCGGCGAATGATCGCGCGGCACTCGCGCGCGTAGCTCGCGACTTGCGTTACTGGACTGCGCGGCGGGCAAGCGCGCAACTCGTCCCTCCGCCCAGTGATCGCAGCCAGGTGCATTTCGGCGCGACCGTAACCATCGTCCGCGACGACGGGCGCCGTCAGACGTTCCAGATCGTCGGCGAGGACGAGGCCGATCCCGCGCACGGAACGCTGTCGCATGTGTCGCCGATGGCCCGCGCGTTGTTTGGCAAGCAGGTCGGCGACACGGTCGAGGTCGCGAAGTCCCAGGCGGAAATCGTCGAGATCACCTGAGGCATCGCGGCTGCCTCAAGGTTTCGCGGACCAAGCCTTGAAATCCGCTTCCGATACGCTCGGCAGTTTCTTGACGAAGGCGACGATCGTCCAGATTTCGCGATCCGGCACCTCGATCAGCCCGAAGCTCGGCATGCCGGTCATGTGAACGCCGTGCTTGATGACCCAGAACAGTTCTTGCGGCTTACGATGGTCGGCGAGCTCCTTGAGATCGGGCGGATCGGGACGCAACCCTTCGGAGAACTTGGCCCAATTCACGCCCGGCGCGCCGTGGCAGTTGGCACAACCGCGCTCGGAGAACGCGCGCGCCCCCGCCTGCACCATTGCCGGATCGTCAAGCGACGACGGCGGCGCGTCCGTTGCGTGCCGCATGATCGAAGCCTGGCGGATATAGGCGAGCGCCCATTTGACCGAAGCGGGGTCGTCCACTGTCGCGGCTACGTTGTAGAAGCCGCCGAAGAAAAACCCCGCGGCGACGATCACGCAGAGGATGGCGAGAGCACCGATGAATGCCAGGAGGGTTTTCATGCCCGATCTCCGGGTTGAGCCGGTGGCAGACAAGCGTAGCGCGTCCGGCGCAAAAAGAAACGGCAGGGCGCGGTGCGCGGATGTCGAATATTGCGTGCCCTTCCGGGCGTTGAATTCCTGACCGCCCACATCGGTTCCGACTTAATTTCTTCCGCATTGAGAGGCCTTTGTGAGTATCGCGGCGATCCGGTAAGCTCGCACTGCGGCATCAGCGGCAACGGAGTGCGCAATGGCAAAGGCGTATTGGATCGCGTTCTATCGCTCGATTTCGAATCCGGATGCATTGGCGGCTTACGCGAAGCTCGCGGGTCCCGCCATCGCCGCTGCCGGCGGGCGCTTTCTCGCGCGCGGCAACGCCGCAAAGGCGTACGAGGCGGGCGTCGCTCAGCGCGTGGTGGTAATCGAGTTCGACAGCGTGGACAAAGCGGTGGCCGCGCATGATAGCGAGGCCTATCAGGCGGCTTTGAAAGTATTCGGCAAAGCGGCCGAGCGCGATTTGCGCATCGTCGAAGGCCTGGCGTAGGTTCCGTTGGCGGCGGCTATGCGGCGGCCGCGGCGGCACTGAGACGGTCCAATGGATGTGGAGACGCGCCATGGCGCTCACCGCAACGAGCATCTGTAACTTCGGCTGGAAGGCACGCGACTTCAGGCTCAAGGGCGTAGACGGCAAGTTCTACACGCTCGCCGACGCGCGTGGGCCGAAGGGCACGCTGGTGGTATTTATCTGCAATCACTGCCCTTATGTGCGGGCGGTCATCGACCGCCTGGTGGAGGAGGCCAACGCGCTCCACGGAATCGGCATCGGCACGATTGCGATCATGCCGAACGATACCCAATCGTATCCCGAGGACTCCTTCGACAACATGAAACGGTTCGCGCGGGAGCACCGTTTCCCCTTTCCCTACGTGATCGACGAGACGCAGGAGCTCGCGCGCGCCTACGACGCAAAATGCACCCCTGATTTCTTCGGCTTCAACACCGACGACGAGCTGCAATATCGGGGTCGGCTGGACGCCTCCCGCACGAGCCTCGTTCCGGGCGCGCGGCGCGAGCTGTTCGAGGCCATGACCCAGGTGGCAGAGACCGGCCGCGGTCCGCTGGAGCAGATCGCGAGCATGGGATGCTCGATCAAGTGGCGGCACTAGCAGCGCTCGCGCTTTCGAGGCGCGATGCTATGTTTGTCGTGCCGATGCGTCGACCCGGGGAAACAGCGCGATGATCAGAAACTTCCACGTGCTCTACGTCGGCCAGATCGAGCTCGACAATATCGGCCACTCCGGCACGCCGGCCAACGAGCGGCGCTATTCCACTGAACGGCTGCGCGAGGCCTTTGCCACCGCGCGCGACGTGGCGCAGCACATGGACCGTCTCGGCTACGACGTGTTGTGGACGGCCGAGCACCACTTCCAGCGCGAGGGCTACGAGTGCCTGCCTAACCTGATCCAGCTCGGATTGTGGCTGGCGACCCAGACGCAACGCCTCAAGTTCGGCTGCGCCTTCAACGTTCTGCCCATGTGGCACCCGATCCGTCTGGCCGAAGACTACGCGATGGCCGACATCGTGACCGATGGGCGCGTCATCATGGGGGTGGGCCGCGGCTATCACACGCGCGAGGTGGAAACGTTCGGCGCGCCTTTGCTCGACGCGCAGGCGAACCGCGAATTGTTCGAGGAACAGCTCGAGCTGCTGCTCAAGTGCTTCAACGAGGATGCCTTCCACCACAAGGGCAAGTACTACGAGTGTCCGCCCCCGGTCGAGTATCGCGGCTACGCCCTCAAGGACATCACGGTGATTCCCCGGCCCAAGCACTTGCCGGTCGACATCTGGATGCCGATCGCCAGCGGCAAGACCATCGATCTGATGGCGCGCTACGGCCTCAAGGCTATGGTGACGCTCAACGGGCAGAAAATCTTGGACGACGTGGTGCGCGCCTATCATGCCGCCTGCGAACGGCACGGCCGGCGCAAGAAGCTCGGCGAGGACATGATCTGGGGCGCCGGCATCTATCTCGCAGACACCGAAGAAGAAGCGATCCGCAGGCTTGAGCCCGCGCACGACGAACGCTTCAAGTGGTTCGCACCGTTCGGCTTCGTGCGCTACGCCGACGAGCATGGGCGCACCTGGGGCACGCCTGGAGCGCCCGCAGGCGTGCCCTCGCTGCGCGACGGGGTCGCGCAGAAGGCCTGGTTCTGCGGCCCGCCGGCGCACGTCATCGACGGCATCAAGTCGGTCGCGGACAAATATCCGGGGCTCGAAAATTTCATGATCCACTGGGCCGAGGGCCTACCGCCCAAGGAATTCAAAGAGCAGCTCACCTGGTTTGCCAAGGACGTAATGCCCGCGTTCAAGCGGGCGTAGGTCCCACTACTCGTTCCTCGTCCTGAGGAGCGGGCCGTGAGCGCGTTTACGGCCCGCGTCTCCAAGGACGGCCTCATGCCTCGAGACGCGCCGCTACGCGGCGCTCCTCAGTATGAGGATTTCTCAAGCATCGAGGATCTCGAAAGAATGAAAGACAACGTCAAGCGTGTGTTCTATGTGCGCTACGTCGCGCATCCCTGCTACCTCGACATCATCGCGCAGCGGCCTGAGATCAGGATCGACAAGCTCGAGAACGAGACCACCGACGAGGTTGCGGAGCCGATCATGGCGGCCGCGCACGCCTACCAGATCGGGTCGGCGCGCGACGAGCTTGCGCCGCGCTTCCACGCCCGGCGTGAGCTGCTCGTGCGCATGCCCAACCTGCTGGTCGTCTCCACCAACGGCGCCGGCTTCGACACCGTCGACATCAAGGACTGCACCGACGCCGGCGTCCTTGTCGTCAACCAGACCGGCGGCAACGCCGAGGCGGTGGCAGCGCACGTGCTGGCCATGGTGCTGGCGCTGTCCAAGCAGATCATCCAGACCAACCACGCCTTGCGCCGCGGCACGATGCGAGACCGCACCGTCTTCATGGGCAACGATGTCAAGGGACGCACCATCGGCATCGTCGGCATTGGCAATGTCGGGCGCCGCGTGGCCGAACTCTGCCGCGGCCTCCTCGGCATGCAGGTCATCGCCTGCGATCCGTATCTCGACGAGAAGACCATTGCTGCGCGCGGCGCCGTCAAGGTCACGCTCGACGAGCTGTTGCGGCGCGCCGACTTCGTGTCGATCAACTGTCCCCTCGACGAGAGCACGCGTGGCATGATCGGCGCGCGGGAGTTCGCGCTGATGCAACCACACGCCTACTTCATCACGACGGCGCGCGGGTTCTTCCATGACGAGCGCGCCCTCACCGAGGCGCTGCGGGGGAAAAAGATTGCCGGCGCCGGCATCGACGTGTGGGACAAGGAGCCGCCGCCGGTCGACCACCCGCTCCTGCAATTCGACAACGTGCTCGCAACCCCGCACACCGCGGGCATGACGCGGGAGGCGCGCGCCAATATGGGCCGCATCGCCGCCGAGCAGCTGGTGATGACGCTCGACGGCAAGCGCCCGCCGCGCATTGTCAATCCGCTGGTATGGCCGGCGTACGCGAAACGATTCGAAGCGACCTTCGGCTTTCGGCCGGAGGGATAAGCCCGAGCAGAGCGGAGCAAGCCTGGGGAATAGTTGGAACATAATACCGTTAGCAGGCGCCGACATTCCCGCCACCTCACTAGTATAATTTGTCAGGCCAACTATACTCGCCGCCGTCGGTGGACCCCTCTCTCCGACGATCCCAATAAATTGCAACGGGAGATTTCGATGAGACGCGTAACGCTTTTCCTGGCGACACTGTTGCTCGCGCTTGCCGTCATGCCGGCGGCGGATGCACGCATGGTGCAGCCGCCGTGGGTTGTGGTGCGCTGGGCTTATGGCGACTGCAAGATTTGGCGCAACGACATTAACGGACCGTGGGGCCCCGGCTGGCAGGCGGTGGCATTCGCCGGCAGCTACCCCGAGGCCCGGGCGAAGATGGAGGCACTCTATGCCCGCAGGTGGTGCCTCTAGCGCAGCACCGCGCGCTGAGATACCGAAACGGTTTCGCCCGGCTCTGCCGGGCGAAATTTTTGAAGAGCCGCATCAATCGTTCCACGCCTGCGGGACCTGGCCACAAGATGCTCGTCGTGAGGTATGATCTGCCGCGAACGGAGGGCATCGCATCACCACCAAAGCGCCAAAGGATGATACCGCCTTCTTGTCGATTGCGGAGTTGCTGTCTCGCTATCGGCGCAAAGATCTCTCACCGGTCGAGATGCTTCGTGCGGTTCTCGATCAGGTCGACCGGCACAACGGCGTTGTGAACGCCTATTGCTGGGTGGATCGCGAGGGCGCCCTGAGAAGCGCGAGGGACTCCGAGGCGCGTTGGATGGATGGCACCCCCCGAGGCCTAATCGACGGTGTGCCGGCTGGCGTCAAAGACAACCTCCTCGTCGCCGGCATGCCTACCCGCTTCGGATCGAATCTCACATCGGACGCGCCGGCAACGCATGATGCGCCGGCGGTTGCCCGCCTGCGCGAACAAGGCGCGATCGTGATCGGCAAAACCACAATGCCCGAATTCGGCTGGAAGGGCGTTACCGATAGTCCATTGACCGGGGTGACGCGCAATCCGTGGGACACGCGCAAAACGCCGGGCGGCTCCTCAGGCGGCGCCGTCGCCGCCGTTGTTCTCGGCATGGGCAATGTCCATCTCGGAACCGACGGCGGCGGATCGATCCGTATCCCGGCCGCGTTCGGTGGCAGCTACGGCATCAAGCCGACGCGCGCACGCGTGCCGGCGTGGCCTGCCTCACCGCTCGGGACCCTTGCCCATGTTGGCTGCCTCACGCGGTCCGTTGCCGATGCGGCGCTCGCTCTCACGATCATGGCCGCTCCGGACATACGCGATGTCTATGCCTGGACATCACCTGCGCCCGATTTCCGCATCGGCCTCGACGAGGGCGTCGGCGGCATGAAGGTCGCGTACTCGCGGCGCCTCGGATACGCCAAACGCGTCGAGCCGGAGGTTGAGACGGCGGTGACGGCTGCGGCGCGCGTGTTCGAGGAACTCGGCGCTCACGTCGATGAGGCCGATCCGGAGCTTGACGGAGATCCGATCGCGGTTTGGAACACGTTGTGGTGGTCATCGTTCGCGACGCTTTTGCAATCCTATGGCGAGCGGGTCCGCGACGAAGCCGAGCCGGGCCTTGTCGCGGCCGCGGCGCAGGGACTTAAGACGTCGGCGATTGACTACATTCGCGCGCAGCTAAAACGCGCGGAACTGCATGGTGCCTTTGCCCGGTTCTTTGAGCGCTATGACCTGCTGTTGACGCCGACCATGCCACTGGCCGCGTTCGACGTGTGCCATGTGGTGCCCCCGTCGCGAGAAGGGGGCGAGGCGTGGACGGATTGGTCTCCTTTCACTTACCCGTTCAACCTGACGCAGCAGCCGGCGGCGTCCATTCCCTGCGGACTGACGCGCGACGGGCTGCCGCTCGGCCTGCAAATCATCGGCGCAATCGGTGCCGACGCCCTTGTTTTGCGCGCCAGCCGCGCCTTCGAGCAGGCGAGACCGTTCGGCGTGCTGGAAGCGCCTCGCATGCCCTGAGTTCAGCAATGCCGTCATGGCCGGGCCTGTCTCGACCATTCACGTCTTATCGGGGACTCGAAGACGTGGATGCCCGCGACAAGCGCGGGCATGACAAAAGGATTGGTTCTATCGTTTCTCGACCGGCAGAACGGGGTACGTATCAATTATCCAAAAAGCTCCGCAGCTTGCGCGAGCGGCTCGGATGCTTGAGCTTGCGCAGCGCCTTGGCCTCGATCTGGCGGATGCGCTCGCGCGTCACCGAGAACTGCTGGCCGACCTCTTCGAGCGTGTGGTCGGTGTTCATGCCGATGCCGAAGCGCATGCGCAGCACGCGCTCCTCGCGCGGCGTCAATG
>JBJMTU010000347.1:0-14037 GCA_045811545.1 Xanthobacteraceae bacterium
ATGCCGGTGACGATGCCGTTCACCGTCTGGATCAGCAGTTCCTCGTAGGGAATTGCCTGAAAGAATCCCAGCACGCTGGTCATGCTATACCCCCAGATACTGGTGGATGACCGGGTCGTCGACGTTGAGCGCGGATGCCGGGCAGTGATGCCGCACCGCGCCTTTCTCCATGATGTAGATGCGCTGGCTGGTCTCGAGCGTCAGCGGCACGTTCTGCTCCACCAGCAGGATTGCGACGCCGTCGCGGTGCAGCACATCGATGATTTGCCGGATCTGCGAGACCATGCGCGGCATCAGCCCTTCGGTGGGCTCGTCCAGCAGGATGATTTTCGGCTCGAGCATCATCGCCCGCGCGATAGCGAGCATCTGCTGCTCGCCGCCCGACAGCGTGCCGCCGGCCTGGTTGCGCCGCTCGGCCAGTACCGGGAAATAGGCAAAGGCTTTGTCCAGCAGCTCCTGCTTTCTCGCTTCGGTCATGCCGTGGCGGTCGAGACCGGTGCGAAGATTCTCCATCACCGTCAACAGGCGAAAAATCCGCCGATCCTCGGGCACGTAGCCCACTCCGAGGCGCGCCAATTTGTGCGCCGGCAGATTGGTGACGGATTTGCCGGCGAACAGCACTTTGCCGCGCGTGGGATGGATGAGACCCATGATGGTCTTGAGCGTCGTGCTCTTGCCGACGCCGTTGCGCCCGAGCAGGCCCACCACCTCGCCGCTACCGACGTGCAGCGACACGCCATGCAAGATGTGGCTCTTGCCGTAATAGGTGTGCACGTCCTCGACCGCGACGAGCCGTTCCATGGGCTTGGGATCCGGGGTCATGTCTTGAGATAGACCTCCAGCACCCGCGGGTTCTGCTGGATCTCCGCCGGCGTTCCCTCCGCCAGCAGATCGCCGTAATGCAGCACGGTGATGCGCTGAGCGAGCGCCATCACCACCTGCATGTCGTGCTCGACGATGAGGATCGTGAGATCCTTGGCGATGCGCCGCACCAGCTCCATGGTGTCGTGGGTCTCGGCCGTGCTCATGCCCGCCGTCGGCTCGTCGAGGCAGAGCAGTTGGGGCTCGGTCGCGAGCGCAATGCCGATCTCGAGGTTGCGCTGCTCGCCGTGGGAAAGATTGGCGGCGAGCTCGTGCGCCTTGGCTCGCAAGCCCACGGACTCCAGTACCGCTTCGGCCTTTTCGAGGATGTCGCGATAGGCGCTGTGGTGCCGCAGCATGCTCCACCCGTGCCGGCGCGATTGCGCGGCGATGCGCACGTTCTCCAGCGTAGTGGCGTTGGGCAGGATGTTGGTGATCTGGTAGGAGCGCGCGATGCCCTTCTGCGAGATCAGGTTGGGTGGAAGCCCGGCGATGTCCTCGCCGTTGAACAGGATTCGCCCCGAGGTCGGACGAAGCACGCCGGTGAGGCAGTTGAAGAATGTGCTCTTGCCGGCGCCGTTCGGGCCGATGATCGCGCGGATCTCGGCCCGGCGAATTTCGAAATTGACGTTATCGAGAGCGGTCAGTCCGCCGAAGCGGACGGTGAGCCCCTCCGTGCGCAGCAGAGGGACCGCCGCGCCTTCCCGAACGTCGCCGTCCGGGAAGGTCGCATCGATGGATAGCGCGGACGCCACTTAGGTCGCGGCGAACTTGCAGTCCGGCGGGAATATCGTCTTTTCCTTCGGGACCACCTCGAGGATGCGGGACTTGCCGTCCTTGATCTCGAAGACGAACTCGCGAATGAATGCCTGGTGATCCTCCTTGCGCAACACCTTGTCGCCTTGCGGGAAGTCGTCGCCTTCCTTCATCTCCAAGCCTTCCAGCGCCTCGATCAGCTTCATCGTGTCCTCGCGGCCGCGGAAGCCCGACTTCTCCATGCCGAGCTTCAGTGCATTCATCGCCTCGTAATTCGACTGCACGTAGCGGTCGGGCAGCGGGCCCGAGGGATCGATTTGTTTGAGGCGGGCGACGGCGTCGTCCATGAACTTCTTGTGCGAGGGCGTGTTGAGCACGCCTTCCAGAACCGGCAAATACCGGTTGATGCCGACGAACCCCTCGATCTTGTTGCCGAGCGCCGGAAGATTGGTGGACTCGGCGATCGCGCCATCGCCGGCCCATTTGTACTTCTTGGTCAGGCCGAGATCGTACGCCTGGTTGCCGATCGTCACGCCGTCCTTGCCGAAGAAGATGGCGAACAGGCCGTCGAAATTGCCGCTGATCTTGGAGAGGAATGCCGTCATGTCCGCCGTGCCGAGCGGGATTCCGGTGCTGCCGACCACGTCGCCGCCGGCCTTCTTGATTTGCTGGACGTAGGCGTCGCGCGTCGACTGACCCCAGGCGTAGTCGGCATACGCGATGTGCCAACTCTTCCCCATCTTGACCAGCTGGGGCGCGAACGCCACCGCCTGCGCCGGGGCATAGTCGAACGGCCGGAACGTATAGCGGCTGCATTTGGTCGTGGTGAGCGTCGTGTCGAGGCACACGCCGATCATGTTGACGACTTTATGTTCGTCGAACACCGGCTGGCAGGCGAGGCAGACATTGGAAAGAAATCCGCCTTCGTGGATGTCGATCTTGTCCTCGACGAGGAGCTTCTCGGCCTTGCGGCGTCCCACGTCAGGTTTGGACTCGTAGTCCGCCACGATGAGCTCGATGGGCCGGCCGTTGATGCCGCCGGCCTTGTTGATGCGATCGACCGCCATCTGCGTGCCGACCAGCGCCGTCTTGCCGCCGGCGGCGGCCGCGCCCGACAGCGGCTGCAACGTGCCGATCTTGTACGGTTTGGCCTGGCCGAAGGCCGCTTGCCAGGGCCCCGGCACCAGCATGGTCGCGCCCAGCGCGCCTGCCGCTGCAGAGGTGTATCCGATCAGGCGGCGGCGCGTGACCTTGCCGCGGTACCAGAATTCCTCGGTCCAATCGTTCTTGTCAGTCATCGTGTGTTCCTCCCAGGTCGGGCTCTTATGGTGCAAATGCCAACTGCCGATCTCGGCGGGCGCGGCGCAGCGTGCCCACCCTCGGCCAAGGTGTTGAGAGGATACTTCAGGACATGCGCGCCCACAACGCGGCACCGATGTCGCGGGGCGTCCAACCGACGTCGAGCCAGCCGTAGATGCGGCGGTGGTCCGCGCGTTGACTGATGATAAGATAGGCAGGCGATGCGTGCGTTTTCGCCCAGGAGGAAAGCGCCATGTCGGTTGTCGCCACTGCTCCCAGACCGTCGGTCCTCCCGCAGACCGGCCGTGACGCGCGGCTCGCCGCCCGTGGCGGCGGCTTCAGAGGTCAAACGGCGGGCGTCGCGCCGGGCTACGTGCAAGGCAACCTCGCCATTCTGCCGAGCAACTTGGCCACCGATTTTCTGCGGTTCTGCCAGCTCAACCCCAAACCCTGCCCGCTGCTGGCCGCTTCGGCGCCAGGCGACTACCGCTTGCCGACGCTGGCGGACGATCTCGACATCCGCACCGACCTGCCGCGTTATCGGGTATTCCGTCACGGCGAGCTCATCGACGAGCCGGCCGACATCCGCGCCTATTGGCGCGATGATCTCGTCGCTTTCGTCCTTGGCTGCTCGTTCTCGTTCGAGGAGGCGCTTATCGAGGGCGGCATCGAGCTGCGTCACATCAGCTTGAACGTCACGGTGCCGATGTATCGCACCTCGATTGCGACCGTGCCGATGGGTCCGTTCCACGGGCCGATGGTCGTCTCGATGCGGCCGCTGAAGCCGGCGGATGCGATCCGCGCCATACAGATCACCACGCGCTTCCCTTCCGTGCACGGCGCGCCGGTCCATATCGGAAAGCCCGAGTTGATCGGCATCGCCGACCTGATGAAACCCGACTACGGGGACCCGCTGCCGCTCCAGGCCGATGAAATCCCGGTGTTCTGGGCCTGCGGCGTCACGCCGCAATCGGTCGTGGCGACGGCCAAGCCCGAATTCTGCATCACCCATTATCCCGGCTGCATGCTGGTCACCGACCGCCGCAACAGCGAGTTCGCCATCATGTGATGGGGTTGCGGAAGCGGGCGGGGAAACTGCGCCCGGGACACAGTTGCGCCCGCGCTCAACGGCGCTGTCGTTGCGTCCAGGTTTTGGCCTTTTCGTAGGCCGCCTGCTGGGAGACTCCGAACTGTTCCCCGATTTGTCGCCACAGCGCGCCAGCCCGATGTGCCCGCGCCATGGCCTTGCCTTTAGGTTCGCCCCGCGCCACGGCGCGCGCCAGCTCGCGCAGCGCCTTGTGCTGCGCCTTTTGCCGCGCCTTCATTCGTTTCTTGGCTTCCTGCGACCGTCTCGCATTGGCGCGCGCCCAGCTCTCGATGTCGGACTTGTAGACGATCCCGCGCAGCCGTCTCGAGCGGCCGATCACCGCATTGCGCGACACCCCCAGAGATTTTGCGATTTGCGCAGCAGTGCGTCCCGCGGCCTGTTGCGCCAGCAGCCGTTTGTTGCGAGATGACGTCCAGTTCGACTTCATGGCGGCCCCATCATGTACTCCCGAGACGCGGCCTGCACCGCGTGGCGGCATCGTATCACAATGCCGCATCCAGGGCTATTGACCCGGTGACACGAATCAGCCGGGGAGACGACCAGGAGGATGGTGCGGCTTGTCGCGTCTGATCAACCCCGCGGTTCCGCGTCGAGTCGCACGACCCATCCTTCCAGTCCGGCTTTGGCCGCCGGGTAACGCGCGAGCACCAACGGATCGTGGCCGGGCACCACGTGCTTGGGTGAGGCGGCAAGCTTTTTGAGGGCCTCATAGCCTTCGACCACTTCGGCCACGTTGTAGGTGATCGGGAATATCCGGCCCGTCTCGATATGCGCGTAGAGGTGCGCTGCGTCTGCCGCCAGCACCACTGGACCGCGCCGGGTCTTCACGCGCACGCTCTGCAACCCCTTCGAGTGGCCGCCGATATGGTGGACGGTGACCCCCGGCACGATCTCGTCCTCGCCGTCGTGAAAGGCGACCCGGTCGGCAAAGACCTTGCGCACCATCGCGACGACGTCCTCAACCTCGAACGGCATGCGCAGCGCGGTGTGGCACATGCAGCGACCCGTGGCATAGGCCATCTCGCGGTCCTGCAGGTGATAGCGCGCGCGGGGGAATAGATCGTAGTTGCCGACGTGATCGTAATGCATGTGGCTGACGATGACTGTCCTGACCTCCGCGGGCTCGACGCCGATGGCCTTCAGGCCCTCGCCGACCGGTTTGATCAGCTCGCGCTGGCGCTTCTTGCCCATCGCCGCGTCGAAGCCGGTGTCGAGGATGATCGGCCCGGATGGCCCGACAATCGCCCAAACGTAAAAGTCGAGCGGCTGCAGCACGTCGTGCGGGTCGCCGCCGATGAAGTTTTCCGAGGACTTGCGATCGTGATGCCCGTAGCGGATGGCATAGATCTCGTGGCTGTCGTCGCTCATGCTCTCTCCGTCAGTGATGCCCCCGACGCTGTGCGGCGCGTAGTGCATGACCCGCATTGCGCCATAGGCGCGTTTTACGCGCGTCCATAGCCCGTCGAAGACCGGCGTGAACGCCCTTAAGGACGCGCTATGCGAAATGCGGGAGGAGTTCGCGGCCGCCACTCCCAGATTTCGCTGCGCTCAATCCGGATTACGTCCTGTGTCTCCCGTGTCGTTCGCGCTTCACCCGCCCGGACACGCCGGCTCACTTCGGCAGCGCGCCGCCGACGCGCGGGGCGCGCACCTCGACGCCGGCGCGGCGCTCGACCGCCTGCACCACGGTCGTGAGATCCTTGTCCGGTCCGTTCTCGTCGCAGGCGAGTTGCAAGAGCCGGGTGACGGCTTCCGCAACCTGCATCGGCACGCCCAGTGCCTTGCCTTCGCCAAGACACAGCTTGAGGTCCTTGGTCATCAAGCCCACGGTGAAGCCGAGATTAAAGGCGCGGGGCAGCACGACGCGGCCGAACTTGTCCTCGGTGGCGGTGTTGCGGCCGGTGCCGGAATTGATCACGTCCAGCATGATGCGGGGATCGAGCCCGGCCTTGACGCCCATCACCATCGCCTCCGACGTCGCGGTCATGGCGGCGGCGGACAGGAAATTGTTGCAGAGTTTCATGGTTTGGCCGGCGCCCGGCTGCTCGCTGATGAAGAACATCCTTCCGATCGCGGCAAGCGCCGGCTCGATCGCGGCGACCTCCGCGCGCGGGCCGGACGCCATCAGCGCCAACGTGCCCTTCGCCGCCCCGGTGACGCCGCCGCTCACGGGACAGTCGATCTGCACGATGTTTCTTTTCTTGAGCATCTCGAATATGCGCTTGGCCATGACCGCGCCGGTGGTCGAGAGATCGACGAAGCGGCGCACGCGCCTGCCCTCGATCACGCCGCCTTCTCCGGTCGCGACCTCGAGCACGATCTCGGGCGTGGGCAGACTCGCCATCACCGTTTCGACCTCGTCGGCCATCTCGCGGGTAGAGCCGGCAGCTTGCGCTCCCAGCGCGGTGAGCCGGTCAAGAGGCTCGCGCCGCGTGTCGAACGCAACGAGGCGGTGACCCGCCTCGACGAGCCGGCGCGCCATGTGGAATCCCATCTGCCCAAGCCCGATGAAACCGATGTCCATCTCCTCCCTCCCTGCGAGTCATTGCTTTGGTCTGCTTCAACCTATCACGAAGCGGCGGCTCGAGCCGAGGCGCGGCCGCACCGGCGCCTTGCGAGCCGCTTGAGGTGCCGCTGCCATGCGCGCATCATGGGTGCGCTGCCATGCCGTAAAACGGGCCAGTCGAGGCCTCGATGGGTACCGACGTGCGGCAAGTCACACGCCAGGACGCGGTCAATGCCGAGTACATTGGACCCGCCGGACATGCCAAGGCTCCACGCGCTCGACGAGGAGTTTGGCGAAGATCCGGTCGCCGTTCGACACGCGCATCGCAGCCGGACAAGCGCGCGGCTTGTCATGCTTGCCGGTCTGGTCCTGGGCCTGGGCGCCATCGGTGCGCTCGCATTTGCTTGGTCAAATGCGGACGGGCGGCTGCGGTTCGAGCTGCAATCGGCGGCGATTTCGCCCAAAGCCGCGTTGCACTCGAGAGCAGAGGGTGAGTTGGATCGGTTGCGGCGCGAGGTCGACGCGCTCAAGAACGAGGTCAATGAGCTTAGGGAAACGCAGCATCAGGCGGCCCACACCATCGCGGCGGTAAAGGCGGCCGAGCAGGAATTGCGACGCCAGGCTCCGGCGCCATACTGGTACTCGAACCTGGAGGCGCTCGATCCCGCAATCCCAGGGCAGCCGCAATGGGCCACCGTTGCACCGCTGCCCCGGCGACCCCCGGCCCCGCGCGCTCAATCGCGCGAGCCGCGCGATACGCCACCCTTGGCTCCGCGCTAGGCATGGGCGTTGCCATGTTCGTGCCATGGCAGCATGGTCGTAAGCAGACCGCACGGAGAACCCCATGGCTGGGGAACACTTGGTCAGATTGCTGCAGATCACCGGAGCCGCGCTTGGGATTCCCGCAGCGGCCGCCGGGACGTTTGCGGCGTATCAAAGCTATTTCTCGACTGACGTGACGTGCCAGAAGCTGCGCAACGACATCATGGGGATCATGGAGAGAAACGTTCCACCCGAAACCAAGCGCAGCTTGCTCAAGAAGGAGGTCACGGAATTCGACAAGCTCTGCGGCGAGCGTGATCCCGAGGCGCGCGTCATCTTCCAGGCGGCGATGAGTGATCATCCCGCCGAGGCCTATGCTCCTACGGGAGCTGGTCTAGCGCCTGTAAGCGCTTCCTCGCAGCGGGCGCAGCTCGCCTCACTTGCGGTGTTTGGCGCGCCAGGCTCGAAGGAGCACTACGGCTGGGTCGCGCTCAGTCGCCGCGAGTCGGGCTCGTGGGTGCCGCACTTCACCGGCTACGCGATCTCCGATACGTCGCTGCCGCCTCCCGGCACGATCTTGTCGGCCAAGATCATGCTGCCGGTCTGGTCCGAGCCGCAGGCCGGCGCCAACGACCAGACCAAGCTGCAAAGTCGGCTTCCTTCCGGCGCTTGCGTGCGCGTGCTGGCAACGCGCAGCGGCACCGGTCGCTTGTGGGCCGAGGTCGCGCCGGCCTCATGCTCGTGAGCAACGGCACTGCAATTTGCGACTTAGCGAATCCGAATCATTCGCCTACAGCAACTTGAGCTGCCGGTCCTGCGGCTTGCCGCGCCATGCCTGCGCGGGCTGATGCTTCACCAACTCGGCTTCGATGTCGCGCAGGAACGGCGACGGCTCGAGCGTGCGCAGGCGGCCGCGCGAGAGACGCTGGCGCGCGTGGCTGAGGATCAGCCGGTCCTTGGCCCGCGTCATGCCGACGTAGAACAGCCGCCGCTCCTCCGCCATCGCCGCCTCGTCGGGCTCGTCCCAATGGAGCGGCAGCAGCCCGTCCTCGAGCCCGACGATGAACACGACCGGAAACTCGAGCCCCTTTGCGGCATGCAGGGTCAGGAGCGACACGCGGTCGGCACCCGCGTCCCAGAACTCCGCGTTCGTCATGAGCGCGGCCGCGTCCTTCAGGCGTATGCGATCATTGCTGCAGGCTTCTCCGAGCGCGACGAGGCGCTGGAACGCGGTCATCACGCCGGCATCGCCCTGCTCCGCCAGGCGCGCGGCGGCGGCGCGCAGCTCATCGGCAAGCGTCGTCGCCTCGCCATCCTCCCGCAGTCCATCCAACAGCGCCTGCACCGCCGGCTCGTCCACGAGCGGGCGATGGGAGTTCCTCTTGTAAGGAATGCCGGAGCGCTCGAGCGCCTCGCACAGCGCCGGGGCCTGCGCCTCGGTCCGGTACAGCACCGCAAAATCGGCGAACGAGCGCTGGCTGTCCGGCGTGCGAATTGCGCGACCGCTGTCGATCGAGAAAAAGCTGTGGCCACCGATCATCTCCTCGATCGCCTTGACGATGGATTCGGCTTCGGCGCGTTCCGTGGGGGCCGTCTGGATGGCGATGCGCTCGTGCATGTCGCGCACAATCTCGGCGATGGGCGCACTCGGGGAAGATGCAATCACCTGCGCCGCTGCTGTGACGATGGTGCCGGTCGAGCGATAATTGCGCCTGAGCTGCACGGTCCGGGCAGCGGGATAGTCCTGGCGGAACCGCTCGAAGCACGACGCGTCGGCGCCGCGGAAGCCATAGATCGCCTGGTTGGGATCGCCGATGACGCAAAGGTTTGCCGCGGGCGGCGCCAGCAATTCGAGCAGGCGATATTGTTGCGCGTCCACGTCCTGAAACTCGTCCACCGATATCCATGGCCAGCGGCTGCGGTAGAGCGCGGCGAGAGCGGAATCCTGACTCAGCGCGCGGGCGGGAAGCGCGACGAGATCGTCGAAGTCGATCCAGTTGCGCGTCGCGAGCGTGCGGCTGTACGCCGCCGCCTCGCCTGCGCCGTCGTCCGGCCGCCCATGCGCGCGCTTTCCCTTGGAGATGGCGCGCAACAGCCGCTCTGCCTTGGGCCCGCCGAGGCCGAGCGTCTCCGCGATGAGCGCGGCGCGCTCCGCCTCGCTCGCCACACGAAAGCTGCGGTGAAGGCCCGCCGCGCTCGCGTGCTCGCGCAGGATCGAAAGGCCGAGCGAATGGAAGGTGTGAATTGCAACCTGTCGGGCGCGATCGGGAAGCAGCGCTGCCAGCCGCTCGCGCATTTCGGCGGCGGCGCGGCGGGTAAAGGTGATAGCGAGGCAAGCCTCGGAAGCGACGCTGCGCGCGGCGATGAGATAGGCAATGCGATGGGTCAGCGTGCGCGTCTTTCCCGATCCGGGCCCGGCGACGATCAACAGCGGTCCATCGACCGTCTCGATCGCCGAGCGCTGGTCGTCATCGAGCTGCGAGAGGAGCGGCGGTGCAGCTTGGCTGCTGACCAGCCGCAGCCGCGGCCGCGCCGGGGCGGCGGTCTCGCCGTCATCCGCCGGCGCTTTGCCCATTACAACCATCTTTGGCGCGGCGGACACCGTTCGCTTCGAGATCGGCGCATCGAACAGCAATCCGCCGGCGGTGAGCCGCGCGAGCTCGTTCTCCTCGAACAGGCGGATGACGCCGTATTCGCCGTCATAGCCCGCCTCGCAGATCACTTTTCCGGCGCGCAGCCGCGTGATCGCCTCAGCGAGCAACGAGGAGCCTGCGCGGGCGATGTCCTCGACCGGTACCGACTGCAGGATGGAGAGCTCCGCACCG
Organism: Xanthobacteraceae bacterium; assembly: GCA_045811545.1. GTDB lineage: Bacteria > Pseudomonadota > Alphaproteobacteria > Rhizobiales > Xanthobacteraceae > VAZQ01. The sequence continues at coordinate 10,118 of JBJMTU010000347.1, forward strand.
AGTTTGCCAATCGCCTGATCGTAGCCGCGCGCAACCGCGCGCGATGCCGCGCCGCTCGCGGTGAGCTCGGAGAGAATCTCGGGCAGCGGCACCAGGTTGGATACCGTGCCGGCGCTCGGCGGCGGCAGCGCCTGAGCCTCGCTGCGGTCGGCGAGCACCTCGACGCGATGCTCGACCCCGATTGTCAGCGGCTCGCCGCAGACTGGGCAGCGGCCGCCATGGGCGAGCGTTTCCTTCGGCGACAGCCGCACCTCGCATTTGCGATGGCCGTCGAGATGGTATTTGCCCTCGTCGGGAAAGAACTCGACCGTGCCGACATAGCCGCAGCCGGTCTCCAACGCGTGCTTGATGGCGAAGTAGTCGAGCTCGCAGTCGAACGTGGTTGCCTCCCGGCCGAGCTTGCCCGGCGAGTGTGCGTCTGAATTGGAGGTCAGCCGATAGTGGTCGAGGAACGACACCCGCCAATTCATCGGTGGATCGGAGGATAGGCCTGTTTCAACCGCGAAGATGCGGTCGGCGAGGTCGCCGTAACATTCGGCAATGGAGTCGAAGCCGGATTGGGATCCCAGCGCCGCGAACCACGGCGTCCAAATATGCGCGGGCACGAGATAGGCATGCGGGCCGGACTCGAGCGCAATCTCCAGGAGGTCTCGGGAATCGAGCCCGAGGATCGGCCGCCCGTCGGATGCGATATTGCCGATACGGCCAAGCCGCGCCGAGATGCGATCGACCGTCTCGAAGTCAGGCGCGTAAATCAGGTGATGAATTTTGCGAGTGCGGTCGGCCTTCTTGTAGATGGTGGAGATTTCGACCTCGAGCATGAAGCGCACCGGCGTGCGGCATGCAGCCGGCAGCGCCTGCGCGACCGCCTGCTCGATGTCGCTGCGCAGGCGAAAGAGTCCCGGCTCGGCAGGGACCAGCTTCTGCTTGAGCTCGGCGCACCAGGCCGGATGCGTGAAGTCGCCGGTCGCGACTACGCCGATGCCCTTGCGGCAGGCCCAGGCGGCGAGATGTTCGAGGTCGAGATCGCGGCTTGTCGCGCGCGAATATTTCGAGTGGACGTGCAGATCCGCGTGGAAGCGCATGCGAGCCACGCCTTATTCGCCGCTAGGAAGCTCCAGCGGAGCGTCCGCGAGACCGGCACGCTATAAGGCGCGATTCGCTCCAAAGCGGAAAGCGCCCCTGTGGACATTCGGCTGACCCGGCCGCTTCCCACCGACGGCGGCGGTAGTGCCGCCGCTCACGCCTGCCTGTAGCCGTATTCCGGCACGTTGCCGGAATTGCCGTAATATTTGTATGGCAGAAACTTGCCCGACATGGTGATCTTGACCCGGTCGCCTTTGGGATTCGGCAGCCGTTCGATCTGCATGTCGAAATCGATGGCCGACATGATGCCGTCGCCGAATTCCTCCTCGATCAGCGCCTTCCACGCCGGCCCGTTGACCATCACCAGCTCATAGAACCGGTAGATCAGCGGGTCGGTCGGCGGCATCGGTACGCCGGCGCCGCGCATGGGCACCTCGTTGAGCATCGCCGCTTCCGCCTTCGACAAGCCGAACAGCTCCGCGGCATTCGCGGCTTGCGGCTTGGTCAGCTTCATTTGGCCGAGCAGCGCGCCCACCAGCAGCACCGGCGACGTGCCGCCGATCTTTTCGTGGATGTACTTCCAGCTCCATTCCTTCTCGCGCTTGGTGTCGAGAATTTTCTCGGTGAGATCGGCACGTGTCATGTTTCATCTCCCTGGCATGAGATCGGAAGTTCGACGCGTTGGAGCGTGTCTTGCTCTTGCTGGAATCGGTCGCCGGTGCATCTAACCCTCGGCTCGGCGGCGGACGCGGTCTGCTCCCTCTCCCATAGGGAGAGGGGTGGGGTGAGGGGTTATGGTCTCTCGATCGCTTTGTAACCCCCTGACCCCATCCCTCTCCCCGAATGGGGCGAGGGAGCTCACCGAGCTTGCGGCGCTCGCTGGCGCACCCGGCCGCACCACCGGCACGTGCCGGCGGTCGTAGTTCGTGCCGGCCGTTTCATCGGCGAAATTTTTGCTGCGGCTCACGAGAAAATCGATGATGTGGTTGCGCACGCCGTAATAGAACGGATGGCGATGCACGTCGCTGCGCTTGCGCTCCTTGGGCAGCGGATTCTCGACGATCTCGGCGAGCACGGCGTTCGGGCCGTTGGTCATCAGCACCACGCGGTCGGCGAGATAGATGGCCTCGTCGACGTCATGGGTAATCATGAATACGGTCTGCCCGGTTTCCAGGCAGATGCGCCGCACCTCGTCCTGCAGCGTGCCGCGCGTGAGCGCGTCGAGCGCGGAGAACGGCTCGTCCATGAGCATGATCTTCGGCTCGATCGAGAGCGCCCGCGCGATGCCGACGCGCTGCTTCATGCCGCCGGAGAGCTCGGCCGGCCGCTTGTGCTCGGCGCCGGTCAGCCCGACGAGGTCGATGAATTTCTGCGCCTGGCGGTGGCGATCGTCTCGGTTCATGAACCGCCATTTCGAGGCGGCCGCGTAGGCGACGTTGCCCATGACCGTGAGCCAAGGCAGCAGCGCGTGGCTCTGGAAGATCACGGCGCGATCGAGGCTCGGGCCCTCGATCGCTTGATTATCGACGATGACCGCGCCGTCGGACGGCACCTCCAGGCCGGCCAGGATATTGAGCACCGTGGTCTTGCCGCAGCCGGAATGGCCGATGATGCAGACGAATTCGCCGCGCGCCATCGACAGCCACAGATCCTCGAACACGGTGGTGCTGCCGCCGCCCGGCGCGGGAAAGCGTTTGCTGACGCCCTCGATCGAGATGAATTTATCAGTCATGGCTACACACGCGGTGTCGTCCCCGCGAAGGCGGGGAGCCATATTCCAGAGTCGCAGGCTATGGGTCCCCGCTTGCACGGGGACGACAGCGGAGTCCAAGGTCGCACCATCGCCTTGCTCATTCCGGAAACGTCACCAGCCGCGTCGCGCGCGCGAGAACCTGATCGAGCACCATTCCGACGAGGCCGATCACCAGGATCGCGGTGATCACGTTGGTGATGGAGAGGTTGTTCCATTCATTCCACACGAAGTAGCCGATGCCAGTGCCGCCGACGAGCATCTCGGCCGCGACGATGACCAGCCAGGCGATGCCGATGGAAATTCGCATGCCGGTCAGAATAGTGGGCGCCGCCGCCGGCAGGATGATGGTGAAGGCGCGGCGGAAGGTGCCGACCTCGAGCGTGCGCGCGACGTTGAGCCATTCCTTGCGCACCGCGGCCACGCCAAACGCCGTGTTGATCAGCATCGGCCACAGCGAGCAGATGAAAATCACGAAGATCGAGGACAGATTCGAATCCTTGATGGTGTAGAGCGCAAGCGGCATCCAGGCGAGCGGCGAGATCGGCTTGAGCACTTGGATGAACGGGTCGAGCGCGCGGCTCATCAACGGCGACATGCCGATGATAAAGCCGATCGGAATCGCCACCGCCACGGCAATGAGATAGCCGGTCATTACCCGCGCGATCGAATAGGCGAGCTGGATGCCGACCCCCTTGTCGTTCGGCCCGTTGTCATAGAACGGACGCTTGATGTGCTCCCACAGCTTGGCTCCGACATCGAGCGGCCCGGGCATCGCCGACTTGCCCTGGGTCGCGGTCGTGCCCATCAGCTTGGCGTATTCCGGGTCCATGCTGGCGGCGGGTCCGCTCCCCATCGTCGCCAGATGCCACACGCCGACGAATAATCCGAACAGCAGCAGCGACACCAGCGCCGCGCGCCACGTGATTGCCATGGTCCGTCTCCCGGCGAAACGGGTTGTGTCCTCGTCGTCACTGTCAGCTCGAGCCGGCAGTGACGGCTTGCCGCTTCAGGCTCGTTTGATGGCGAAACTCTTGACGTACTCGTCGGGCTTCGCCGGATTGAACTCCTTCCCCATGACGAG
>JBJMTU010000348.1:0-7416 GCA_045811545.1 Xanthobacteraceae bacterium
CGTTCTCGCTGCTGCGGTAGGCGACCGTTTTTATGACCGAGTTGAGGCCTGGAACATCGCCGCCACCGGTGAGGATGCCGATTCGCTTTTTCGCCATGACGACTCCTCTATACCAAGGCTCTGAGTTCGTCATTCCGGCCGAGCCGCAGCGCAGTCAAGTTTACGCAGGTTGTGCAAGCTTGGCTGCGTGCGGCGAGAGCCGGAATCCAGTAACCACCGCCGCCGTTTACTGGCTTCCGGGTTCGCGGGCTCTTGCCGCAGCCGGACACTCTCATCACCATGACGGCAGGATTGCCCAACTGCAAAGCATGGGCTTCCCGTGAAGACGTAAGTCTCACCGGGCACGCTTTTCAATGACGCGATCATGGCGCGACGACGGTTCGCCGCCACGTTATCAAAACATCGTCAGCGCTTGAATGAACGAGAGCTCTGGTCCGGGACAAACAGAATTGATCTTGTTGGTGCCCCTGGCCGGACTCGAACCAGCACGATGTTGCCACCACCTGATTTTGAGTCAGGCGCGTCTACCAATTCCGCCACAGGGGCTTGTCTGCGATCATAGCGGCGAGGCGCGGGGGGTCAACGGGCCCATACCATTGCCGCCTTCGCATCGTTATATGGGCTGCAGGTCGAAGGGCACAACAGCACGGCGCCCGGCATGAGCGAGATCACGATCAGCATGGTCCGGTCGCGACCGGTGGCGGCGGCAGCGATCGCGATCGCGGCGGTCGGTGCGGCGACCATCCTGGGCGCCTGGTTCTTCCAGTACGCACTCGGCTTGAAGCCGTGCCCCCTCTGCCTCGAGCAGCGCTATGCCTATTATTTCACGATTCCGCTGGCGGTGATGGTGCTGCTCGGCGACGAGGTCGGCGCCTCGCGCAAGGTGCTGCTCGCCGCGCTCGTCGCCATCGCGCTCGGCATGCTCTGGAACGCGGGGCTCGGCGTCTATCATTCCGGCGTCGAGTGGAAGTGGTGGCAAGGCCCGCAGGAATGCGCGGACACGCTCGATGATCTGGGCTCCGCGGGCGGGCTGTTGAACAAGCTGCAGTCGATCACGGTGGTGCGTTGCGACGAGGCGGCGTGGCGGTTCCTCGGCCTCTCGCTTGCCGGCTACAACGCGCTCATCTCGCTCGCGCTCGCAGCTATCGCGGCGTGGGCGGCGGCGATGGAGTGGCAGCGGCTGCGATCGCGGAGTTTTTGACCGGACAGACACGTCTCCGAATCTTCCAGCGTGCCTGCATGATCGAGCCCCGCGCACGCTTTGTCACGATATGCCGTCGTCTCACCCGCCCCAAGGGGATACAATCTGCAGTTGTATATTGGTCAGCAATGCTGTCCTTATCCATTGTTTTGGATTGATCCTAACAATGAAGGCGCACACTTTTTGATTGAACAAAGTCGGTGCGGCATTGAGTTGCGCCCAACAGTCAAGCTGTCATTCCGGGGCTCGCGCTTCGGCGCGCCCCGAAATGACGGCGGATCGAGTCTCGCCAGTAGCTAATCCACGCTGATCTTCGCGGCGCGGATCATCTCGCCCCAGCGCGCGGTCTCTTGCTTGATGAAGGCCCTCGCCGTCTCGGGGGTGCCGCCGACCGGCGTCATGTTCATGCCGCGCAGGTGCTGCGCCGTCTCGGGCTCGGCCAGCACCGCGTTGATGGCTTGGTTGAGCTTGGCGACGATCGCCGCAGAAGTCTTCGGCGGCGCGGCGAGCGCGTTCCAAGTGTCGGAGCGAAAATCTTTGAGGCCGGCTTCCGCCATGGTCGGCACCTCCGGCACGGAAGCGATTCGCGTCGGGGTGGTTACCGCCAGCATCTTGACCTTGTTCGCCCGGTATTGCTCGCGCACGGAGTCCAACTGGAAGAACAGCATGTCGACGTGCCCGGCGACGATATCGTTGATGGCCTGCGCGGTGCCGCGGTACGGCACGTGGACGAGCTGAGTGCCGCTGAGGCGCGCGAACAATTCGCCGGTGAGGTGCGGCGTGGTGCCGACGCCCTGCGAGCCGAAATTGAGCTTGCCCGGATTGGCCTTGGCATAGGCGATCAACTCGGCGACTGAGTTGGCCGGGAAATCGGACCGCAGCACGAGCGTATTCGGGATCGAGGTCATGATTGCGAGCGGCTCGAAGGCGGCAGGATCGAAGTTGAGCTTCTTGTAGAGCACGATGTTGGTCGTCAGCGGCGCCGGCTGCGCTGCGAGCAAGGTGTAGCCGTCGGGGTCGGCCTGCGCGACCGCCTCCGCGCCGAGATTGCCGCCGGCGCCCGGACGGTTCTCCACCACGAACGGCTGTCCCCACATTTTCGCCAGCCGATCTACGATCACCCGCGCGGCGATATCGAGGCCGCCGCCCGCCGGCGCCGACACGATCACTTTCACCGCCCGGTTCGGGTACTGTGTCGCTGCATCGCCTTGCGCAGCGGCCTGTGCCGCCGCCGCTAACATCGCCACTGTCGCAACGATCGCCGGAATTCTCGCCATGGTTCGATCTCGCCGTTAGCGTCTCATTTTATCACTCGAACTCGGTGCGCTCCCTCCCCCGCTTGCGGGGGAGGGTTGGGGAGGGGGTGAGCACGCACGGCTTATCATTCTTTGCGTGCCCCCTCCCTGTCCCTCCAGCCGAAGTCGGATATTTCCGACTTCGGCCAGTCCATAAAGCGGCCGAACTCGGGTAAACCCGAGTTCGGCTGCAAGCGGGGGAGGGGACGCGGCGGCGACAATCGCTAACACCAGCGTACTTCAGCTTGTGGCGGCCATTACTTTCTTACGCCGCCTTTGGCGCGGGCAGATCGCTGGTGAGCGCCTGTGCCATCCGCTCGATCAACGCCAGCACGTCGGGATGCTGTTCCGGCCGCCAGCGCGCGAGCATGTCGGCGAGATTCTTGCGCCGCGCGGCGACGATACGGTCGCGCATCGCGACGCCCGTTGACGTCAGTTCAAGCTCGCCGCTGGCGGTTTTCTCCGCAATTCCGCGCGCGCACAGCGCGTCCAACGGGGGCGCAAGCTGTCCCGGCGGGATGTTCAACTCGGCGCTGAGCGAAGCGAGCGTGATCGGCGCGCGCTCGCCGAGCCGCGCCAGCATCCAAAGCTCGGGCGCGGGCAGATCGACCGCGGCGCGCCAGGCGAGATCGGCATAAAGCCGCCAGCGATTTTCGTGCGCCACCAAAAGCGTGATGATGCGCTCGAGCTCCTCGAGCGAGGTGGCGTCGCGCGGCATCGCAAAGCTCTCGCCCATGCCTTCGGCGGGCGCGCCCTCGCGCAGCGGGTACTCGCGCAGCATCCAGGCGAGCGCAAAGCCCACGGCTGAAATGGCGGCCGCCACCAGGAACACCGGACGCAGCGCCGCCATCACCGCCGTGATGTATTCCTCGTGCAGGCTGGGCGGCAGGCCCTTGACCGCCGACGGAATGACGGTGGCCAAAAAATCCATTCCGGGGCCCGCGAGCTGCGCGTGCAGCCGGTTGGCGAAAATGGCGCCGAACAGCGCGACGCCGAGCGCGCCGCCCAGCGACCGAAACAGCATGGTGCCGGACGTGGCGACGCCCAGATGCTTGTAGTCGACGCTGTTCTGCACCGCGATGATCAGCACCTGCATGACCATGCCCATGCCCAGCCCGAGCCACAGCGCATCGATCGCGGTCTGCCAGTCGTTGCTCTCGATGGTCAGCAGCGACAGCGCGCCGAGCCCGAAGGTCATCGTTCCGGTGCCGAGAATGGGGAACAGCTTATAGCGGCCGAAGCGGCTGATGATGCGCCCGCTGATCACCGAGGTCGCCAGCATGCCGAGCATCATCGGCATCAGCAGCACGCCGGAGGTCAACGGGCTCACCCCTTTGACGACCTGAAGATAGATGGGAAGGAACGTCACCGCACCGAAGAGCGAAAGCCCCACGATGAGTCCGACGCCGCTGGCGACCGCGAAATTGCGATTGCCGAAAAGGCTCATCGGCAGGATCGGCTCGGGTGAGCGCAGCTCGACGACGACGAAGGCGACGGTTCCGGCGACACTCGCTGCGAGCAAGCCGAGCATGACCGGTGAGGTCCAGGGAAATGTCGTGCCGCCGAGCCCGGTGAACAGGATGACGGCACTGAGCGCGGCGGTGAGCAGGAGCGCACCGGAATAGTCGATCGCGTGCCGGCGGCGCGTCGAGCGCGACGGCAGCACGGCGGCGATCACCGCCATCGCCAGGATGCCGGTCGGCAGGTTGATGTAAAAGATCCAGCGCCAGCTCAGTTGATCGACCAAGAAGCCGCCGACCAGCGGGCCGACGATGGTGGCGGTGCCGAACACCGCGCCGAAGAAGCCTTGATAACGCCCGCGCTCTCGCGGCGGGATGAGGTCACCGATGACGGAGATGGTGATGACGATCAATCCGCCGCCGCCGATCCCCTCGATCGCGCGGAAGACGATCAGCTGCACCATGTTCTGTGCGATGCCGCAGAGTGCGGAACCGACGAGAAAGACGGCGATCGCCACCTGCAGCACAATCTTGCGGCCGTAGAGATCGCCAAACTTTCCGTAGAGCGGGCCGGCAACTGTGCTGGTCAGCAGATAGGCCGTCACGACCCAGGACAGATAACTCAAACCGCCGAGATCGGCGACCATGGTCGGCAGTGCGGTCGAGACGACGGTCTGATCGAGCGCGGCGAGCCACAGCGCCAGAAACAGCGCGCCGAACACCGCCCGAATGGAAGTCTGGTTCTGGTTGGATGCCATGCCTGCTCAACGAGGGGCCGGTCGCGCGACAATGCGGCGATAAAGACGTGGATGGCCGGGACGCGGCCCGGCCATGACGCCTTCGCGTTAGATCAGCCTTACGGCTGCAGCTCGGTGTCCCAGTAGAGATAGTCGAGCCAGCTGTCGTGCAGATAGTTCGGCGGAAAGCGCCGGCCGTTGCGGTGCAGATGATTGACGGACGGCTGGAACGGCATCTGCGTCGGCCGCATCTTGGACTCTTGCAACGTCATGTTGCCTTTCTTGAGATTGCAGGGCGAGCACGCGGCGACCACGTTGATCCACGTCGTGTGACCGCCGCGCGAGCGCGGCAACAGATGATCGAAGGTCAGATCCTCGCGCGAGCCGCAATACTGGCAGCTGAACTTGTCGCGCAGGAAGACATTGAAACGGGTGAACGCGGGCTGGGTCGCGGGCTTCACGAAGGTCTTGAGCGAAACCACGCTGGGCAGCTTCATCTCGAGACTCGGGCTGCGCACCTTACGGTCGTATTGGGCGACGATGTTCACGCGCTCGAGAAAGACCGCCTTGATGGCGTCCTGCCATGACCACAGCGACAACGGATAATAGCTGAGCGGACGAAAATCCGCGTTGAGCACGAGAGCGGGAAAGCCTGCGGGGGACAAACTGACGGCGCTCCTTGTCTCCTTCGCCTGCGAACCGCAGCGATTGGGCACAGTCTATAGGGGAGCATGACAGGATTGTGAAGACTGTTCCGAGGCTTATCCGGGCTCGGTGGAACCAGTGCAAGCGGCCGCGATCGCAGGGCGAGTTGTGTCGCGAATCACCAGCTGTAGCCCGGATGAGCGCCCGCGAAATCCGGGCCACAGCATTTCGCCATAGCGCGTCCTTAAGGGCGTTCACGCCCGTCTTCGACGGGCTATGGACGCGCGTAAACGCGCTTATGGCTCATGCGGACTACTGGATTCGCGCTTATCGCACCGAGGCCAAGCGCCGCGCGAGAAACTCGCCGCCATGGCGTAGCCCTTCCTGGTCGATGCCGTGGCCGATGCCATAGGAGAGGTGCCATTCGACCGGCACGCCCAGTGCTGCGAGTCCGCTCGATGCTTGAAACAGAGCCTGCGGAGGAATTAAGTCGTCCCGGTCGCCATGCACGAGCAGGACCGGCGGCCGCGATTTGACCTCGGCCGCGAACGTTTCTGGATTCGCGTCGGGCGGGACTGCGAGCAGTCCGGAATAGCCGACGATCGCGGCCGGTGCCGTCGCGCGGCGTAGTCCCACATGCAGCGCCATCATCGTGCCTTGGCTGAAGCCGACGAGCGCGAGCGCCGAGGGCGGCAGGTTGCGGCGCCTGAGCTCGGCGTCGAGGAAGCTCGTGAGAACGGGCGCGGCCTTGTTGACGCCGGTCCAGCGTTCGTTCGGGTCACGGAAGGTGAGTGGAAACCATTGCCGGCCGACCGGCGCTTGGTCGCAAGGCTCCGGGGCGTGCGGCGAGACGAACGCGGCGTGCGGCAACAGGCCCTGCCAGGCGCGGCCGATGTCGATGAGATCGTTGCCGTCGGCGCCGTAGCCGTGCAGGAACACGACGAGCTGGCGCGCGGGGCTCGTGCGCGGCTCGAGCCGCGGACTGTCGAGCTCAGGCATTGCTCATCGTCGCCGAAATCGGCGCGCCGTCGCGCTGCTTGGCCGCGCGATAATAGGTCCAGAGCATGCAGGCCGCCGCCCCGCGCCATGGGCGCCAGGATTCGGCGAGCGGCCCCATCTCCTTCGCGCTCGGACGCGTTTTAAGGGTGAGCATCAGCCGCATCGCCTCCTGCAACGCGAGATCGCCCGCGGGCCAGGCGTCGGCATGCCCGAGACAGAATAGGAGGTAAATGTCCGCCGTCCACGGGCCGATCCCATGGACGGCGGTCAGCGCTGCGTGGGCGTCGTCCGGCGGCTTATTGGTGAGCGCGGGAAGATCAAGCTCGCCGCGATCGATGGCTTTTGCGATCGCCTTGAGCGTGCGAATCTTCGGCGCTGAAAGGCCGGCGCGGGCGAGCTTCGCCGAACGCGCGCGCAGCACCGCCGCGTGGTCGAACGGAGCGAAGGCTTCGCTGAGGCGCGTCCAGATCGCCCGCGCGCTCGCGGTGGAGAGCTGTTGCGAGACGACGATCGAAGCGAGGCCCGCAAATCCGTCCGCCCGTCGCCGCAGCGGCGGCCGCCCCGCACGCGAGAGGAGGATGCTGAAGCGCGGCTCCGCGTCGACGAGGCGGGCGATGGCGTGATCGAGATCGGCTTCGGTGTGGATGAAGAACGACATGACGGCGGCGAAGCATCTACAAATGCCATCGCAACGCAACCCCTTTCTGAGGCCGTCCGCGCGCGCATGACCGCTCCCGTCTTCCGTTTCGCACCCAGTCCGAACGGCTATCTGCATCTCGGCCATGCACTCTCCGCGCTCATCAATTTCGAAATGGCGCGCGCTGCGGGTGGACGCTTCCTGCTGCGCATCGAGGACATCGACGCGGCGCGCTGCCGGCCACAGTACGAGCGGGCGATCTATGAGGATCTCGCGTGGCTCGGCATCACCTGGGAGGAGCCAGTGCGGCGGCAAAGCGCGCATCTCGACGATTATCGCGTCGCGCTGGCGCGGCTCGACGGTCTCGTCTATCCGAGCTTCGAGACGCGCGGCGAGATCGCGCGCCTCGTCGCCGAGCGGGAGCGCCATGCGCCCTGGCCGC
>JBJMTU010000349.1:0-8177 GCA_045811545.1 Xanthobacteraceae bacterium
AAGCGCTTCCGTTACGGTGTGCGCATCGAGGAAATGCTGATCGTGCACGAGAAGGACATCGAGATCATCTCCAACTTCCCGGTCAAGCAGATCACCGTGGTCGATCCGATCCCCGGGTATGCCGATCACGTGAAATGACGCAACCCCAAACTGTCACCGGCGCGCACTACGAAGGCCGGTGATTCCCGATTAGCGATGTCGAACCACAGGCGCGCATGCGCGCACACCGGACTTGTGCTGTTTCGAAAGGAGCGAGGCACCCGCTCATGACGCAGTTCATCGTCCCGCTCGCCGCCGCCACTAGTGGCGATGCCGAGCGCATCGGCCCGAAGGCGGCAAACCTCGCCGCGCTGGGGCGTGCGGGCTTGCCGACGCCGGGCGGCTTCTGCCTGAGCGCGGATGCCTATCGCGCGCAAACCGCCGCGCTCGGACTGGAGCCGCTCATCCGCCGATTCGCCGCAGCCGATGCCGGCGAGCAGCGGCGACTATCGGTCGACATTCGGCTCGGCCTTTACGAGCAGCCGATCGCGCCCGCCATCCTCACACCGCTGCTCGCCGCATGGCACGCGCAGCGGGGGGCGAGCGCGGGGCGAAGTGCAGCACCAAGTGCAGCACCAAGTGCAGCACCAAGTGCAGTGCGCTCCTCATCCCTGATCGAGGATCGCAAAGGGAGCAACTTCGCCGGCCAGTTCGAAAGCTTTCTCGGCATCGATGACGAGGCCGCGCTGCTCACTGCCGTGCGCGCCTGCTGGGCCGCGCTGTGGACCACGAACGCGCGCCGCGGCATGGAAAACCACGGATGCTCGCCGGCCGAGACGGCAATGGCCGTGCTGATTCAGCCGGTCGTCGACGCGCGCGTCTCCGGTGGCGGCCTCAGCGAAACGGCCGCTGGGGGAATGCTTATCAGCGCGACGTGGGGACTGGGCTCCACCATTGCGCAAGGCGAGGTGGTCCCGGACCGCATCGTGCTCTCGCGCCAGGGTTTTCTGCGCAAGATCGAGGCCGGCCGTAAGGATCACCGCGAGCGCTGCGGCCACGGTGCCACGCCGCAGGCGGTGCCCACAGAGCTGATCAGTGCGCCGTGTCTTGACGCCGCGCAGGCGGTGACGCTCGGCCGGATGATGCTCAAGGCGGAATCCGTGATCGGCGGGCCGGTCGAGATTGAATGGGCGCTCGACGATGCCGGCTTCAAACTCCTGCAGGCGCGCCCCGTCGCGGTCGAGCCGATCACCATACCCGACGAGATCTGGCGCAAGCATCCCGGGCTGAGCGGCCATCCCGCCGGCGTGGGCTGGGGCGCCGGCCGTGCGGTGGTGGTCAACTGCGAGTGCGAGCTGACGCGGGTTGCGCCCGGCGACGTGCTCGTCACGCGCATTGCCAGCCCGGCGCTGAGCCACGTCTTGCCGCGCGTCGCAGGCGTGGTCGCGGAGCTCGGCGGCTCCACGTCGCATCTCGCCTCGCTCGCGCGCGAGCGTGGCATCCCGATGGTGCTCGGCGTGCTCGAGGCTACCAGCCGCATCCCGGACGGGTCGCAGGTCGCGGTCGACGGCGTTGCCGGCATCGTGCGGTGGATGGCCTGATGCGCCCGCGCATCTTCGTCACCCAGCCGGTCGCCGACAGCGCGATCAAGCGCTTGCGCCGGGTCGCGAGCGTGAAAGTCAATCCTGATTCGAGCCGCATCATTGCAAAGCAGGCACTGATCGCAGCTGTACGCCGATGCGACATCCTTTTTTCGCTGCTGCACGATGTGATCGATCGTCAGGTGATTGCGGCGAATCCGAAACTGCGGATGATCGCCTCGCAATCGATCACGCCCGACAACGTCGACGTCGCCGCCGCGACGAAACAGAAGATCGTGGTAACCGTCGTGCCGCCCATAGTGGCGGAGGCGGCCGCCGATCTCACGTTCGGGTTGATGCTGATGGTAGCCAGGCGCATGGTTGAAGCCGACCGGCTCGTCCACAAGGGACGTTTTCCCGGCTCGCAATCAAGCTACCTGGTGGGGACTGCCCTTTACGGCAAGACTCTCGGACTGATCGGGGGCGGCGGCCGCATCGGTACGCGCGTGGCACGCCGGGCCAAGGGTTTTGACATGCGCACGCTGTATTGGGCGCCGCGGCGCAAGCCCGAGAGTCTCGAGCGCGACTTTGAGATGACCTATGTGCCGCTCGACCAGCTGTTGAAGGAGTCGGATTTCGTCTCGGTGCATTCTCCGCTTATGCCGGAAACGGTGCATCAGATCGGAAGCCGTGAATTGGCCCTGATGAAGCCGAACGCGTACCTGATCAATACGGCGCGCGGGGCAATCGTCGATGCGGCGGCGCTCGCGCGCGCTCTCAAGAAGCGGCAAATCGCCGGCGCCGGTCTAGACGTGTTCGAGCACGAGCCCAAGGTGACGCCGTCGCTGCTGAAACTGCCGAACGTGGTCACCACCCCGCATCTGGGCAGCGCAGTCGGGGAGGTGCGCGAGCAGATGGCGAATATCGTCGCCGACAATATCCTCGCGTTCCTAGGGGGGAAGATGCCGCCCAATTGCATCAACCCCGAAGTCTTGCGAGGCTGACGACGCACTATCCAGGGAGTGGCCCATGCCCCGTCCCCTGATCGCGGTCACCGATAGCCCATTTCCCTCGCTCGATCCGGCCAAGGCGGCGCTTGCGCGTATTGATCCCGAGCTGCGGATCGCGAAGAGCCCGTCCGCCGACGATGTCTTGGCGGTGGCGCGCGACGCCGACGCCATCCTGGTCACCTATGCCAAGCTGCCGGGCGAGCTGTTGCGGCAGCTGCGGCGCTGCAAGGCGATCGGCCGCTTTGGGCTTGGTGTGGACAACATCGACATTCCGGCCGCGCTTGAGCTCGGCATTACCGTGACCTACGTGCCGGACTATTGCATGCAGGAAGTTTCCGATCACGCGATGGCGCTGCTGCTCGCGCTGGCGCGGAAAATCCCGCAGTCGAACGCGCTGGTGCAGACGGGACGCTGGGAAATGTCGCCGATGGTCCCGATTCACCGGCTCTCCGGTCGCGTGCTCGGTCTCGTCGGTTTCGGCAACATTCCGCGAGCGCTGGCGCCCAAGGCCAAGGCATTCGGGCTGCGCGTCGTCGCCCACGATCCCTACGTGGCACAGCCGGTGCTTGCCGCCGCCGGGGTAGAGGGTGTGACCTTCGACCGGTTGCTCGAAATTTCCGACTTCGTCTCGATCCATGCCCCATTGCTGCCGGCGACGCGCGGCCTGTTCGGTGCCGAGGTCTTCCGCAAAATGAAGCAGGGCGCCTGCCTTATCAATACGGCGCGGGGGCCACTGGTGGACGAAGAGGCGCTTGTCTCCGCGCTCGAGTCCGGCCAACTCGGCGGCGCCGCCCTCGACGTGGTCGCGGTCGAGCCCCTGCCGAAGGATTCCAGGCTGATCGGGCGCGATACCGTCATCCTGACGCCGCACACGGCCTTCTATTCGGTCGAAGCGCTCAACGAGCTGCAGACCAAATGTGCGGCCGATGTCGCGCGTGTGCTGAGCGGCGAGCCGCCGGTCTATCCGGTCAGGACGGGTTAGGCGAAGGGGGCCTATTCCGCCGTCCAGCCGCCGTCGAGAACGAGGGCCGCCCCGGTCATCAAGGAGGAGGCGTCGGAGGCCAGGAACACGATCGCCCCCGTCAACTCGTCGAGCTGGCCCAGCCGACCGAGCTTGATCTTGGAAAGCACTTCTTCGCGGAAGGCCTTGTCTTCGAAGAACGGTCGCGTCATCGGCGTCTCTAGGAACGTTGGGCCGAGGCTGTTGACGCGGATGTTGTGGGGCGCAAGCTCGATCGCCATCGCCTTGGTGAAACCTTCCATCGCGTGCTTGCTCGCGCAATAAACCGTGCGGCGAGCTGCCCCGACATGCCCCATCTGCGAAGAGATGTTGATGATCGAGCCGGGACGCTTGGCCTCGATTAGGCGGCGTGCGACCGCTTGCGCCATGAAGAAGGCGGCGCGCACGTTGAGCGCAAAGATTGCGTCGAAATCCTCAACCTTCACATCCACCAAATGGGCCGGGCGATTGGTGCCGGCATTGTTCACGAGCACGTCGAACGGGTCCGCAGTCGCGATCGCGCGGTGCACGGCGTCGAGATCGGTGACGTCGAGCGCAAGCGTGGCGGCTTTGTCTCCGCGCGCGCGAATGGCTTGCGCCGCAGCCTCGATCTGAGCTTGCGTACGCGCAACGACCGTCACGTGCGCTCCGGCCTGCGCCAAGGCGGACGCCGCCGCCAGTCCAATCCCGCGCCCGCCGCCGGTGACAAGCGCGCGCTTGCCGTCGAGACGGAACGAGGGGGTCTTAGCGAGCTCGACGGGGGGCATCGCGCTCACGGCGCAAGCTGCTCATTCCGCCGCCTGCGCAAACGCCACGTTGCGTCCGCCGTAGCGACGCACGCGCACATTGGCCTGCTCGGCATGGGCGTAGAATCCCTCGAGAATGCACAGCCGCGAGCAATATTCGCCGACCAGCGCAGATGCCTGGTCGGTGAGCACCTTTTGATACGTGCAGGTCTTGAGGAATTTTCCCACCCACAAGCCGCCGGTGTAACGCGCCGCCTTCTTGGTCGGCAGCGTGTGGTTGGTTCCGATCACCTTGTCGCCATAGGCGACGTTGGTCCGCGGCCCGAGAAAGAGCGAGCCGTAGTTCATCATGTTATCAAGGAAGTAATCCGGATTTCGCGTCATCACCTGCACGTGCTCGGAGGCGATACGGTCGGCCTCGCGCACCATCTCCCCCTCGCTGTCGCACACGATGACCTCGCCGAAATCAGCCCATGCTTTGCCGGCGGCGTCCGCGGTTGGGAGAATCGCGAGTAGTCGCTCGATCTCGTGCATGGTCTCGCGCGCTAGTTTCTCCGAATTGGTGATGAGAATAGCGGGCGAGGTGGGGCCATGCTCCGCCTGGCCGAGCAGATCGGTCGCGCACAGCTCGCCGTCCACGCTGTCATCGGCGATGATCAGCGTTTCGGTCGGACCGGCGAGCAGGTCGATGCCGACGCGGCCGAATAGCTGGCGCTTGGCTTCCGCCACGTAGGCGTTGCCAGGCCCCACGATCATG
Source organism: Xanthobacteraceae bacterium (assembly GCA_045811545.1). Lineage (GTDB taxonomy): Bacteria > Pseudomonadota > Alphaproteobacteria > Rhizobiales > Xanthobacteraceae > VAZQ01. Next base: position 5,073 of record JBJMTU010000349.1, read on the forward strand.
TCCACGGCGCCGATCGTCTCCGTGCCCAGCGCCATGGCGGCAACTGCCTGCACGCCGCCCAGCACGTAAATCTCGTCGGCGCCGCCGAAATGCATGGCGGCGACGATCGCCGGATGCGGGCCGCCTTTGAACGGCGGCGCACAGGCGATGATGCGGTTCACGCCGGCAACGCGCGCGGTCACGATCGACATGTGCGCCGAGGCGACCATGGGGTAGCGCCCGCCGGGCACGTAGCAGCCGATCGAATTCACGGGGATGTGCCGATGCCCGAGCACCACGCCGGGCAGGGTTTCGACCTCGAGATCGCGCAGCGTTTCCTTTTGGTTCTGCGCAAAATTGCGTACTTGCGCCTGCGCGAACTTGATATCGTCAAGATCGCGCTTGGCCACGCGGGAGATCGCGCGCTCGATCTCATCCGCGGTCAGCTTGAACGAAGGCGGCGACCAGTTGTCGAACCTTTGCGACAGCTCGCGCACCGCCGCATCGCGCCGTGCCTCGACTTCGCCAAGGATGCGTTCCACGGTCTCTCGCACTTTCGCATCGGCGGCCTTGATCGCGCTCGCATCCATTCCGCGCTTGAGATAGCGGGCCATGGGAGCCTCCATTCAACTTTTGCGAGGTCCGGCCTGGCAGGGCCGTTCACGTCTCAACTTCCATCTTATCCAAAGACGCGCACCATCCGGACTCGTTCCTGGATTTAGGTGTTATCGCCTGCAGTTTCATTTAATCGCCTGCGGATTGATCGGAGAGCCGCTGCCCCCGGTGATAATCAGCGGCGGCCCGCAGAAGAAGAATTCGTAAACGCGGTCGGCAGCGCAGTCCTGCGCCAGATCCTTGAGATAGAAGATTTCGCCCATGCATAGCCCCATCGCAGGAATGACCACCCAGTGCCACGGCTGGTTCGCCTCCGTGGTTTCGTTCGGCCGCACCTCCACGCCCCAGGTATCGGAGCAGATGGCCGCGATTTCCTTGTCCTGGCACCAATAGCAATTCTCGAACTTGACGCCGGGCGCGTCGCCGCCGGCATAGCCGCCCCATTTCTTCTCCTTGAGGCAGCGCTCCAGTTGGCCGGTGCGAATGATGACAAAATCGCCGCGGCGGATCTCGACGTTCTGCTTCTTGGCGCAACGGTCGAGCTCGTCGTTGGAAATGCCTTCGCCGTCCTTGAGCCAGTCCACGCCGCGGAAACGCGCGATGTCGAGCAGCACGCCGCGTCCGACCATTTTGTCCTTGGAGTGCTCGATCCCCAGCACGTTGAGCCCCTTGGTGTCGATGAGCTTGGCGTCGTAGCCGTTGTAGGTCTTCTCCTCGTAGAAGATGTGCCCGAGCGCATCCCAGTGGGTCGCCCCCTGCACGCACAAGTTCAGCGTGTCGTCGGCGTAGCGGATCTTGTTCCAGTCCTGCCGGCCGGCCACGGCGTCGGTGCCGGTTGCGAGCATCTGATGGATCGGATTGAAGCGGCCGCCGAACAAGCCGGTCTGCGGGCCGTTGCTGTCGAGCGGGATGCCAAGCGCAAACACTTTGCCGGTGCGGATCAGGCGGGCTGCCTGCACGATGTCCTCGGGCGTGACCTGATTCAGCGTGCCGATCTGATCGTCCTTCCCCCAACGGCCCCAGTTGCTGAGCTTCTGCGAGGCCTCCGCGATCGCCTGCCGCCCCACCTTGATGTCCATCGATTGCTTCTCCTGATCCTTTCACGATCGCGCGCCGGCCGCGCGCCACGGCGAGCCGCCGATCGGATTGTGACCTCTCGAGCAAGCTTCGTCCATTTGGAAATGGGCGCTACCATCGAAGCGCGACGTTGCTCGAGAAACCCGTTAGGGAACGCCGTCAGGCCAAGCAAGCGCCGCTAGACCAGTCGTATCATCGACAGTCGCGGATCGGCTCCGGGAATGTAGGCTTCCGCCAATCCGAGTTCCCGGCGCACCATGTTGGCGCCGCGCACCAGCGCGAGCATCTTGTAGTAGGCGTGCATGCGGCTCATCGACTGCCGGCCGAAGCCGCAATCGCTCGACAAGATCAGCCGCTCCGGCTCGATAGAGCGGAGCGCGAGTCGGATCAGCTGGGCGACCTCCTCCGGGCGCTCGACCTGCAGCGTGCGGTGGCTGACGACGCCAAGCGCGACCTTCTTGTCCTTGGAGATCATCCGGCCGATGTGCTCGAAATCGAGGCCGCGGTTGAACGCGCCCTCGAAGGTGATGATGTCCACGTCGAGTTGATCGAAGTATGGCAGCGCGTCCTTGTAGGACTGGTCGCGGCTCGCTACGCGCTGGGCGGCGGGGCTGCCCCAGCAGGTGTGGCACCACACCTCGCATTTGTCGCGCAAGCCTGCGACCTCGGCGTTGAACGCCTCGACCCACTGCGCCGGCGCGATGGTCGCGTTCGGATCGGCGATCACCTGATGGATGGCCGGTTCCTCGATCTGCACGATCGGTGCGCCGGCATCGGCCAGTGCGTGGTACTCGCGGTTGAGCGCGGCGGAGAGGTCGAATAGTAGCTTCAAGCGGTCGCGGTAGTGCTCGTCGATCAGCATCAGCGCGAGGATTTGCGCCGAGATCGAGCCGATCTTCACCGGCCGGTCGGTCATGGTGGCAATCGCCTTGTAAGCGCGATCGAGCTCGAGGGCGGTCGCGCCGATCGGGCCTTCGACCGGCGGCGTCATGCGCGTCTCGATCACCTCCCACATCAGGTCGCCGGGGCCCTTGTCGGCCATGAAATGCGCCGGAGGCACCTCGACGCGCGGCGCGCCAATACCGGCGATGCGCTCGGTGGCGTAGCTCACCCAGCTGCGGCCGGCGACGTCATCGTCGAGACGCGCGTCACCGTCGACGAAAATGTCAATGCCGGCGCGGTGCTGGGCGACGACGTTGCAAGCGAGACAATCGAAATGCTGTTCTCGATAGGCGGCCTGCGACAGACCGTAGGAGAGCGGCATGCCGCGTAGATTCGCCGTGTACCAGCTCGGCCGCGGCAGCGCCCCAGTCGTGGTGGTGAGCAGGGCTTTGCCCTTGGTCGCCGTGAACATGCGGCCGCTAGACCTTACCGAGCGCGTTTAGAATCTTGCCCGGCGTGAACGGCATGTCGGTGAGCGACTTGGCACCGAGC
>JBJMTU010000350.1:0-9975 GCA_045811545.1 Xanthobacteraceae bacterium
ATCGAGATCGTCGCCGGCGACGCGCTCAAGGTCGATCCGCGTCCGCTCGTCGGCGGCGCACCCGCGCGGATCGTTGCGAATCTGCCCTACAACATTGCCACTGCCCTCCTCGTCGGCTGGCTGACGTTCGAGCCGTGGCCGCCTTGGTACGATCGGCTCGTGCTGATGTTCCAACGCGAAGTCGCCGAGCGCGTCGTCGCCGCCCACGGCTCCAAGAGTTACGGACGCCTTTCCGTCCTGGTTGGTTGGCGCTGCAGGGCGCGTATTCTCTTTGACATTGCGGGCACGGCTTTTGTGCCGCCGACGAAGGTCACCTCGTCGTTGGTCGAGCTGGTGCCGCGCGAACGTCCACTCGCCTGCGAGCGCTGCGCGCTCGAGCGGGTGATCCAGGCGGCGTTCGGCCAACGGCGCAAGATGCTGCGCCAAAGCTTGAAATCGCTCGGCACCGACCCGATGGCCCTGCTCGAGGCTGCAAGCATCGAGCCGACCGCGCGGGCCGAAGACGTGCCGGTCGAAGGCTTCGTCGCCCTGGCGCGGGCCTTTGCCGGGCGGTGACGAAGGTTGTGGCTGCGCTCGCGCGATGCCACCACGGCGGCGCTTTCGCCCACCGCGGTATCACAGCTGCGCCTGCAGCCGGCGGACGAAATCGGAAAGCCCCGTCTGCCGTTCGCGCTTGAGACGCTCGGCCGCCAGGATCGTGTGCACTTCTCTAAAAGCGCGATCGACGTCCGTATTGATCACGACGTAGTCGTACTCCGCCCAGTGACTCATCTCGTCGGCCGCCGTGGCCATGCGGGCGCGGATCACCTCGTCCGGATCCTGCGCTCTGCGCCGCAGCCGCCGCTCCAGATCCGCCATCGACGGCGGCAGCACGAATATGCTGACAATATCGTGGTCCGCCTTTTCACGAAGCTGCTGCGTCCCCTGCCAATCGATGTCGAACAGAACGTCATGCCCGTTCGCGAGCGCGGCCTCCACCGGCGCCCGCGGCGTGCCATAGCGGTGGCCGAACACTTGCGCCCATTCCAGCAGTTCACCGCCCTTGACCATCGCGTCGAAACGCGCTGCATCGATAAAATGATAATCGTGCCCGTCGATCTCGCCCGGCCTCTGCTTGCGCGTCGTAACGGACACCGAAAGCTCGACCCCTGGATCGGTTTCGAGCAGCTTGCGCGATAACGTCGTCTTGCCGGCGCCCGACGGCGAGGACAACACCAGCATGAGCCCGCGGCGGGCGATGGCCTGTTGTTGTTGACCTGGCTTCGCCGCCATCGGTTCATTCCAAATTCTGCACCTGCTCGCGGAACTGCTCCACAACGCTCTTGAGCTCGAGCCCGATATTGGTCAGTTCCACGTCGTTCGACTTGGAGCACAATGTATTCGCTTCGCGATTGAGCTCCTGCGCCAGGAAGTCGAGCCGACGGCCGATCGGCCCGCCCTCGCCGATGAGTCGCTCGATCTGCGCGACGTGCGACGCGAGCCGGTCGAGCTCCTCCCGCACGTCGGCTTTGCTGGCGATGAGGATCGCCTCCTGGTGCAGCCGATCGGGATCGAACCGCTCGGAAGCATCGAGCAGCATCGTCACCTGCTCGGCGATGCGTGCCTTGATCGCCTCGGGCCGGCGGCCGGGCGCGGCTTCGGCGCGTGCTGTCAGGGCAGCGATTTCCCGGGCGCGCTGGCTCAAGACGTGTCCCAACACCTCGCCTTCGTGCCGACGCATGGCGGCCAGCTCCGCGACCGTGGCACGGAAACCGGCGATGACCGCCGCCTCGGCGGCGGCTCGATCTGCTTCGCACTCGTCCTCGTCGATGACCTCGATCACGCCTTTGAGCGATAGGATTCCGTCGAGCCGCGGCGCGGCGGCATCCACGCGCCCGGCCAAGCCCTTGATGGTTGCCAGTACGGCCGCGAGCACGGACTCGTTGACGCGCACGACCGGCGCCACGCCTACCCGGCCGATCGTGAGCGTGCCATGCACCGTACCGCGCGCCAGTACCTCGGCTGCGCAGTGGCGCGCCGGTCCTTCGACCACGTCCCACCCCGGCGGCAGGCGCAGCCGCAAATCGAATCCCTTGGCATTAACGGATTTGAGCTCCCAAGCCCAGCTATAGGCGCCGCTCACGCCGTGGCCACGCGCGAAGCCGGTCATGCTCGACAGCGCCATCGGCCTCTACCCACGAAAGAGCTTGCGTGAATCGCGGCGCGACCTTACCGGCGAGAAAAAGCGGTCACAAGGGCGCAGCGCGCGCTACGACCGCGCTACTGCGCCGGTCCCGCGGCGCCCTTGGGGGAGCCGTTTGCGCTGCGCTTGGTCCGCTGCAGCGGGCTCAGCGCCGGCGCCGGACGCGTCGGCGAAGCCGGCGCTTGCACCTCTGCAGCCGGCGGCTCTCCCTTCTGGTCGTGCTCGATTGCACGCAAGCGCGCGACATTCTTCATGTGCTGATCGTAGGTCTCAGCGAAGGCGTGGCCGCCGGCGCCATCGGCCACGAAATAGAGTTCCTTCGTGCGCGCTGGATTGGCGGCGGCCTCGATGGAGGCGCGACCGGGATTGGCAATCGGCCCGGGCGGCAGTCCGTCGATGACATACGTGTTATAGGGCGTCGGCTGGGCGATCTCGCTCTTGGTCAGCGGATGGCCGAGCGCGCCTTTGCCGAAAACGAGACCATAGATGATGGTCGGGTCCGATTGCAGTTTCATCTTCTGCTTGAGCCGATTCGTCAGCACCGCCGCTATGCGCGTGCGCTCCTCGGCCTTGCCGGTCTCTTTCTCGATGATCGATGCGAGAATGACGACTTGCTCGGGCGTCTTGATTGGCAGATCGCGATTGCGCCGCTCCCAGACTTCCCGCACCAGCCGCTCTTGCGCCTGGCGCATACGTTGGATCATCTGCTCGCGCATGAAGCCGCGATGGAAATAGTAGCTGTCGGGCAGAAGGCTGCCCTCCCTGGGAACATCTTTGACGTTGCCGGAGAGAATGTCGTTCTCGAGCAGCCGCGCGACGATTTGCTCGGATGTCAGGCCCTCGGGAATCGTGATCTGGTGTTGCACCACCTTGCCTTCGACGATCGTCTCCACGATCTCCTTGATGCTCGCCCGCTTGGGGAAAAGATATTCGCCGGCCTTGAGGTCAGAGCGCGCCTTGAGCGCGAACACGCCGCCGATGAAGACGAGAGGATGCGCGTCCACCACCCCTTCCCGCTTGAGCAGATCCGCGATCTCCATCATCCCGGAGCGCGGCGGGATGTTGACGATCTTATCCTCTTGTAGGGGGCCCGGCGCTTCGAATCGGCTCTTGCCGAAGAGAACGGCTCCGCCCGCGATCAAGAGAACGAGCACCAAAGCGGTGAAAACAGCATTGCCGACGATCACCAGCGGATTGCGCGCGCGTCTTGAGGGCCGGCTGGGTGCCGGCACATGGTCGGGCTCCAAGGCGGCACGCGGACTACGCGGGGTGGTGCGTTTGGGCTCCATTAACGCTCCGGCCAGTCCCTCCGGCCGCCCCGATATCGGCGGCTCCGGCTCACCTGCGCCGAGCACGACCCGCACCGGCGGGGCCGGATTGGACATATCGGGCGATCCGTCTCCCGCCGGCGGTGCGTTCTGCGACTTCACCGCCTATCTCCGCCGTTGACGCCCGCCATAGCTACTCGCACCACATCCAATCCTCGTATCCATCCTCGCGCCCTGCAAGGCGTCAGTACGTCTTTTTGCCGGTCTCCGTGAGGCGCGGGCCGAGGATCGCGGCCGCACACATTAAATGGGAATATGGCCAAAGGTAGGAACCGCGAATCACACACACCAAAGACGGGGACGCATTTTACGCGCCAGCAATCAACGATTGAAAAGGTCCAAATGTGATGCGCAGAGGGGCCGCGCTCGCAGCCTGAGCGCGCTACGCCGCCTAGTCCCGAAGCCGGCGGAGGAGCAGCGAGGCGTTCGTCCCACCGAAGCCGAAAGAGTTGGACAGAGCCACGTCGATGGTGCGCCGTTTCGAGTGATGCGCCACGAGATCAATCGCCGTTTCCACGGACGGATTGTCGAGATTAATAGTCGGCGGCGCGATGCCATCGCGCATGGCGAGAATGGAGAAGATCGCCTCGACTGCGCCTGCAGCACCCAACAGGTGCCCGATCGAGGACTTCGTCGAGGACATGCACATGCGCGCTGCCGCGTTGCCGACCAAGCGATGTACGGCGCCGAGCTCGATCTCGTCGCCGACCGGCGTCGAGGTCCCGTGGGCATTGATGTAGTCAATCTCCGCCGCCGAGACGCCGGCATTCTTGATCGCCGCCTTCATGCAGCGTAGCGCCCCATCGCCGTCCTCGGCCGGGGCGGTGATGTGGTGGGCATCTCCCGAGAGTCCATAGCCGATCAGTTCGGCATAGATCCGCGCGCCGCGGCTTTTGGCGTGCTCGTATGTTTCCAGAACGACGATGCCCGCGCCCTCCCCCATAACGAAGCCGTCCCGATCGCGGTCGTAGGGGCGCGACGCACGTTCCGGCGTATCATTGAACGACGTGGACAGCGCGCGACAGGCCACAAATCCGGCCATCCCGATGCGCGAGATCGGCGATTCCGCGCCACCCGCCACCATGACCTCGGCGTCGCCGAGTGCCACCAGTCGTGCGGCATCTCCTATGGCATGCGCTCCGGTCGAACACGCGGTTACCACGGCGTGGTTGGGTCCTTTCAGGCCATGCGCAATCGACACATATCCCGAGGCGAGGTTGATCAACCGGCCGGGAATGAAGAACGGCGACACCCGCCGCGGTCCCTTCTCCTTCAGCACGATTGCCGTTTCGGCAATGCCGGTAAGGCCGCCGATCCCCGAGCCGATCATCACTCCCGTTTTGATCTGATCGGCGTGGCTCAGGGGCTTCCAGCCCGCATCATCGAGCGCTTGGCGCGCAGCGCACATGGCGAAGACGATGAAATCGTCGACCTTGCGCTGCTCCTTCGGTTCCATCCATTGGTCCGGATTGAAGCTGCCATTCGAGCCGTCGCCACGCGGAACCTGACAAGCGATCTTTGCCGGCAGATCGGAGACGTCGAACGTTTCGATGCGCCTGGCCCCGCTCTCACCCTTGATGAGGCGTTGCCAGGTCGGCTCGACGCCGCAAGCGAGCGGCGTCACCATGCCGAGCCCTGTGACGACGACGCGCCTCATCTTCAACTCCTCGCCCCGTAGCCAATACCATACTCTCCCGACGCCGCGAGGCGCCAAGGCAATGTCCGATCACGAAAGTCGCGAGAGATCGTCCCGCGCCGGGCGGGCTTAGCTTTTTGCGTTCTTTTCTAGGAATTTAATGGCGTCACCAACCGTCAAGATCGTTTCGGCCGCGTCGTCGGGGATCTCACAACCGAATTCTTCCTCGAACGCCATGACGAGTTCGACCGTGTCGAGGCTGTCGGCGCCGAGGTCGTCGATGAAGCTTGCGTTCTCGGTCACCTTTTCGGCTTCGACGCCCAAATGTTCGACGACGATCTTTTTCACCCGCTCGCCAATATCACTCATCGCTGCAACCTCGCGTCCTTTGATGGGCTCGATTGGTCAGCGCCCCCGAGCCGTTGCGGTATGGGCTTGCGTGGTATCCGGCGTCGGATCATCGGGTCGCGAGCGGACCCCTGTGACGAGTGGAACCGTTATGCCGCCCCAGCCAAACCGAAGTCCGGTTACCATACTTCAAATGCCTTGACCAGCACGGCTACGTCGCATCGGGGAACCCGGCTCGGCGCGGCGATGACGCTCAAATCATTGCCATTCCACCGTTCACGTGCACGGTTTGGCCGGTGATGTAAGCGGCCTCTTCCGAAGCCAGAAAGACCGCAGCGGCCGCCACATCCGCTCCCGCGCCGAGCCTGCCCGCCGGCACTCGGGCGAGGATCGCCTCCCGCTGCTTCTCGCTGAGCTTGTCGGTCATGGCTGTGGCAATCAAACCTGGCGCGATGCAGTTCGCCGTTATGCCGCGTTTGGCGTATTCGGCAGCGATCGACTTGATCATGCCGATCATACCTGCCTTCGTTGCCGTGTAGTTGCCCTGACCGGGGTTGCCGGTGATGCCGACCACGGAGCCGATGCCGATGATGCGGCCAAAGCGGCGCCGCATCATCCCGCGTAGCGCCGCGCGGGCGAGGCGGAACGTCGCCGTCAGATTGATCGCGACGACGTCGTCCCAGTCTTCGTCGCGCAATTGAACAAGGAGATTGTCCTTGTTGATCCCGGCATTGGCGACCAAGATGTCGAGCTTGCCCATGGCCTCCTCGCATTTCGGCACCAGCGCCTCGACTTCGTCCTTGTCCGCGAGATTGCACGGCAGCACATGGGCGCGGTCCTTGAGTTCGCCTTGCAGCCGATCGAGCGCGTCCCGGCGCGTGCCGGAAAGCGCCACGGTCGCGCCTTGCTGGTGAAACGCGCGCGCAATCGCGCTGCCGATTCCGCCGCTTGCCCCGGTGACGAGGGCAGTCTTGCCGGCTAGATCGAACATCGATCGCTCCTCGCACTCATGCCTTTTCGAGCCTGAATATAGCGATGTCGGCCGGCGTCCCGACCGAGGCGGTCCCTGCTCCATCGACGATGCGCCTGATGAGCCCGCTCAATACTTTGCCGGCACCGACCTCATAGAACATGGTAACGCCCGCCGCAGACATGAACGCAATCGATTCGCGCCAGCGCACCGTCCCGGTGACTTGCGCCACAAGTGCGCGCACGATCTCGGCCGGATCGCTGATCGGCTTCACGAAGGCGTTGGCGACGACCGGCACGACCGGCGGCCTCACCGCGACGCTCGTCAGCGCCTCGGCCATGGCATCCGCTGCCGGTTGCATCAGCGCGCAGTGGAAGGGCGCAGAGACGGGCAGCATCGTGGCGCGCCGCGCCCCTTTTTCCTTGGCGATCTCGACCGCGCGCTCGACGGCCCCCCTGTCGCCGGAAACGACCACCTGTCCGCCGCCATTATCGTTCGCCGCTTGGCAGACTTGGCCTTGCGCGGCTTCCGCCGCGACCGCAGCCGCCTGCTCGAAGTCGAGTCCAAGCAGCGCCGCCATGGCGCCGGTGCCGACTGGGACTGCCTTTTGCATCGCGCGACCGCGCAGACGCAAGAGCCGGGCGGTGTCGGCAACGGTGAGGGCGCCGGCGGCGGCGAGCGCCGAATATTCTCCGAGCGAATGGCCGGCGACGAAGCGCGCGTCGCGCGCGAGATCAACGCCCGCATGGGCTTCCAGCACGCGCATGGCCGCCAGCGACACCGCCATCAGTGCGGGTTGCGCATTCTCGGTCAGCGTCAGCATCTCGGCCGGGCCTTCCCACATGATGCTTGTGAGCCTCTCGCCGAGCGCCGCATCGACCTCCTCGAACACCGCACGTGCCGGCGCAAATGCATCGGCGAGGGCCTTACCCATGCCGACCGCCTGGCTGCCTTGGCCGGGAAATACAAAAGCGAACGACATTCCCTCCCCTTGCCGAGGTCGCGGCCCTAAGACACCCCGTCATCCCCCCTGTCAAGCGGCGGCACGGTCGCGGTTAGGGTCCTGGAAGTCCTCGGCCGCCTTGCCTTTTCGCCTGAACTGCGTATAACCGCCGCTTCCGCTCGATCCCGGCTGGGAACTGAACGGTCGGCTGCTCGGCCAGATGCCGCGCGGCAGGACATGATGGTCCGGCGTCCGGTGTTTCCGCCTTCGCAGCATTCGAGCCTTTCCCGGAAAGACTCGAAGGGCTTTGCGCCGGAGAGCGAGCGCCAAACAAGGAAAGGTATCGATGCCGCTCTACGAACACGTCTTCCTCACGCGTCAAGACGCGAGCGCGCAGCAGGTCGAAGAACTGACCGCCCAGTTCAAAACCATCATCGAACAGATGGGAGGCAAGGTCGCCAAGACCGAACAATGGGGCGTAAAATCGCTCGCCTACCGTCTGCGTAAGAACCGCAAAGCGCATTTCACTCTGTTCAACATCGAGGCGCCGCCGGCCGCCCTCAATGAGATCGAACGCCAGGAGCGGTTGAGCGAGGATGTGTTGCGCTATCTTACGGTTCGGGTGCACGACCACGAGGAAGGCCCGTCCGCGATGATGCGCAAGGCCGATCGCGACCGCGAGCGCGATGACCGGGGTTTTGGCTTTCGCGATCGGGATCGCGGCGGCTTCCGTGAGCGCGACCGTGGCGAGTACCGTCGCGACCGCGAGGGCCGCCCGCCGCGCGAGAGCTACGAGGAGGACTCGTTGCCCGTCACAGCGACGGAGGAGTGACAGTCATGGCGACCTCCCCAACGCAAACGCGCCGGCCTTTCTTTCGCCGGCGCAAGACCTGCCCGTTTTCCGGCGCCAACGCGCCGAAGATCGACTACAAGGACGTCAAGCTCTTACAGCGCTACGTCTCCGAGCGCGGCAAGATCGTGCCAAGCCGGATTACCGCCGTTTCGGCCAAGAGGCAGCGGGAGCTGGCACGCGCGATCAAACGCGCACGCTTTCTCGGATTGTTGCCTTACGTGATCCGCTAGCAGAGGACAGCGCGCCGACGACGGAGGACGAGCCGAGCAAAGCAGACGAGCGACTTTTCGTCTGCCCTCCTCCGATGGTTGGGACGGACCCCGTTCCGTCTCTAACCGCTGATGAAGCGGGACAGCTGAAGATGATGCAAGTCATATTGGTCGGAGTGGGAGCGGGCGCGGCGGCGGCGTTGCTGTTTGCGTCTGTGGTATCGGGGGCGATCGCGGCGGTCTTTCTGTTTTATCTCGCGCCGTTGCCGATCCTCATCGCGGCGCTGGGCTTTAGTCACCTAGCGGGGTTGATCGCGGCCGCAGTTGCGACGGCGGTGGTCACCGCTCTTTCCGGCACGTTCTTCATCGCCGCCCCGGTCATCGCGTTCGGAGCCTGGTGGCTCGGCTATTTGGCATTGCTTGCGCGACCGGCAGCGAACGGCGGCGGCACGCTCGAATGGTATCCGCCCGGCCGGCTCGTGATGTGGGCTGCCGTCATCGGCACGCTCACCATTGCCGCGGCCGTTCCCAACTTCGGCACGGACCAACAGAGCGTACAGGCCGCCTTGCGCAAACTGTACGAGCGTATGCTGCGCGACCCGTCGCTAATCGACCTTTTGGTTGTGGCTGTTCCGCCGGCGGCGGCCGTCTTTTCCACCATCACCAACTTGCTCAACCTCTGGCTCGCCGGCCGCATCGTGAAAATCTCCGGCCGGCTCAAGCGCCCTTGGCCAGATTTGGCGGCACTGACCTTGCCACCGTCGAGCCCTGCCCTGCTCGCGGCCGCGCTCGCGGGCTCCTTCTTGCCGGATCTCCCCGGCGTACTCTCGGGCGCCTTTGCGGCAAGTCTGCTCATGGCGTTTGCGACGCTTGGCTTTGCCGTCTTGCATGCGATCACGCGCGGGATGGGCACTCGCGCCTTCGTACTCGCGGCCGTCTACGCCGCCACGCTTATCCTCGGCTGGCCGGTCTTGGCGATGTCCATTCTGGGGCTTGCCGAAGCCGCCTTCCATATTCGCAATCGTGTTGCACGAAAGCGGGGCCCCCCCAGTTTGCGAACGTGACCCAATGCTCAACCGATGGAGAGATCAGTCATGGAAGTGATCCTGCTCGAGCGCGTCGCCAAGCTCGGTCAAATGGGCGACATCGTGCGCGTCAGGGACGGCTTTGCGCGGAACTACCTCTTGCGCCAGGGCAAAGCGTTGCGTGCCACCAAGGAGAACCGCTCCCGGTTCGAGAATATGAAAGTCGAGTTGGAAGCTCGCAATCTCGAGCAAAAGAAAGAAGCGGAAAAAATCGCACAAAGGCTTGACGGCCAAAGCTTCACGGTGCTGCGCCAAGCGGCCGAGGGTGGTCAGCTTTACGGTTCGGTCTCGCCCCGCGACCTCGCTCCGCTGGTCTCGGACGCGGGCTTTGCGGTCAGCCGGGCTCAGGTGGCACTCCATGCACCGATCAAGACGATCGGATTGCATCGGGTGCCGATCTCGCTCCACCCAGAAGTCGAGG
>JBJMTU010000351.1:0-21555 GCA_045811545.1 Xanthobacteraceae bacterium
ACCCACTGGGCCAGCTGCCAGGGGATCCATGCGGTGCAGGCCGACCTGGCCAAGTACTACGGGATGGAGCCCGAGCAGGTCCACGCCATCACGCCCGACGTGGGCGGCGGCTTCGGCGCCAAGTTCGTGATGTATCCGGAAGAGGTCACCTTGGCGGCGGGTTGCCTGCTGTTGCGGCGGCCGATCAAATGGGTCGAGGATCGGCGCGAGCATTTTCTCGCCGCCATCCAGGAGCGCGACCAGTATTGGGACCTCGAAGCGGCGTTCGATAACGACGGCCGCCTGCTCGGCGTGCGCGGCGCGATGATCCACGAGCAGGGGGCCTACACGCCGCAGGGCATCAACCTGCCGTATAACGCCTCGACCGCACTGCCCGGCCCTTACCTGCTCCCGGCCTATGAGCTCGACGTGCGGGTGGCCGAGACCAACAAGGTCGCCACCATGCCGGTGCGCGGCGCCGGCTATCCGGAAGGCGCCTTTGCAATGGAGCGTCTGCTCGACCGCATCGCCGACGAACTCGGCCTCGCGCGGGCCGAAGTGCGGCGGCGCAACTTGGTGCCGGCGGAGAAGATGCCCTACGTGTCCCCGCTCAAGACCCGCGCCGGCTCGCCGGTCGCGCTCGACAGCGGCGACTTTCCCGCCTGCCAGCGCATGGCGCTCGACGCCATCGATTTCGCCGGCTTCTCGGCGCGCCAGCGCCAAGCGCGACAGGAGGGCCGCTATCTCGGTCTCGGGGTCGGCAACGGCGTGAAAGGCACCGGGCGCGGGCCGTTCGAGTCCGGCATCGTACGCATCGGCCGTTCGGGGCGCATTTCGGTCTACACCGGCGCCATGCCCATGGGGCAAGGGATCAAGACCGCGCTTGCACAGATCTGCGCCGAGCAGTTCGGTGTTGCGCCGGCCGAGGTCACCGTGGCCGCCGGCGACACTGCCGTAATTCCCTACGGCCAAGGCGGATTCGCCAGCCGGCAGACGGTGACAGCGGGCTCCGCAGTCCATCTTGCGGCGGCCGCGGTGCGGGAGAAGGCGCTCAAAGTCGCGGCCCACCTGTTGGAAGTGAGCGTCAGCGACCTCGAGCTGCGCGAGGGGCGTATCGAGATCGCAGGTGCGCCTGGCAGCGGGCTCAGTTTGCGCGAGGTCGCCGAAGCGGTGTCAGGGGTGCCCGGCTACGCCATGCCCGGGAAGTTCGATCCCGGGCTGGAAAGCATGCAGAGCTTCCTGCCGAGCGCGCTGACCTATGGTGGGGGATGCCACGCGGTCGAGGTCGAGGTCGATATCGAGACCTGCGGCATTCGTATCCTGCGCTACATCATCGTCAACGATTCCGGTCGCATCATCAATCCGCCGATCGTGGAGGGACAGCTCACCGGCGGCGCCGCTCACGGCATCGGCAATGCGCTGTTCGAGTGGATGGGCTATGACGATGAGGCGCAGCCCGTCACCACCACCTTCGCCGATTACGTCATGCCGAGCGCAACCGAGGTGCCGCGAATCGAGGTGAAGCTCGCCGAGTTCCCCTCCCCGCTCAATCCGCTGGGCGTGAAGGGCGTCGGCGAGTCCGGCTGCGTACCGGCGGCGGGCGCCATCATCGCGGCAATCGAGGATGCGCTGACGCCATTCGGCGTGCGCATCGGCGAATATCCGGTGACCCCGGCGCGGCTGTTTGCGCTGCTGGCGCAGAGCCGACAATAACGGGGATGGCCGTGATCAAAACCGCTCGCGCTCGAGCTGGCGCCAGCGCGACATACGCCGCTCCAGCCACATCACCAGCTCGGTGAGCACGACGCCGACGATCGCGATCACGATGATCGGCACGAACAGCTTCGCTGTGGCGAACACGTTGGCATATTCGACGATCATGCCGCCGAGCCCGCTGATGGCGGTGAAGAACTCGGCGACGATGATGCCGATGATCGCGAGCCCGACCGCCAGCCGGACACCCGCCATGATGAATGGAATTGCCGCTGGCAGAACGATCTTCCAGAAGATCTGCCATTCGGTCGCGCCATAGGCGCGGCCGATCTCCAGCATCGCGCCGCGCACATCGCGGATGCCGGAAAAGGTGTTGATGGTGATGGGGAAGATCGCGACCGAGACCAGGATGCTGACCTTGCCGACGAATTCCAAGCCAGCCCACAGAATGATCAGCGGAATGAGAGCGATGCGTGGGATGGCGTAGAGCGCGTTGATGAAAGGATCGAGCACGTATTCCAACGTGCGCCATTGCGCCATGACGATGCCGAGCGCAATGCCGACAACCACGGTAAGTGCCATGCCGACCGAGAACGGCCATAAGGTCTGGACCATCGCCTTCTTCAGCGCGCCGCTCTGAATGAGCTGCACCGCCGCCTCGAAGATCGCGCTCGGCGGCGCCGTGAAGATCGGATCCATGCGCCGGCCGTAATATTCCCAGATCACGAAGAAAATCGCGACCGAGGCCGTACGAATGGCGTTCGGACTCAAGAGCACGTCGCGCAGGCGCTGGGCCAATGTCGGCTGCGGCGCCGGTACCGACTGGCGAGGCAACGTGTTCTGCGACGAGGTCATGGTTCGCTCCTGAGCATGTCGCGCAATTCGGCGCGGCATTTTCCAAAATCGGGGTGCGTGCGGATATCGGCGTTCAACCGCTCGCCGGCGAGCGGCGAGTCGACAATGGTGCGAATCCGCCCGGGCGCGGTGTGGAGCACGAAGATGCGGTCGGAGAGGATGAGCGCCTCGTCGATGCTGTGGGTGACGAAGATGACCGTCGCGCCAGTGCGCGACCATATCGCCAGGAAGTCCTCCTGCAGCTGCTCGCGCGTCTGCGCGTCGAGCGCGCCGAAGGGCTCGTCCATGAAGATGAGGATGGGTTTGCGCATCAGCGCGCGCGCGATGCCGACCCGCTGCTGCATGCCGCCGGAGAGTTCATGCGGAAAGTGCTCGGCGAAGGCGCCAAGCCCCACCAGATCGATGAAGTGGCGCGCGAAATCGCGGCGCTCGGCGGCACCCACGCCGTCGATTTCGAGCGGAAACTCGACGTTGCCCATGACGGTGCGCCACGGCAGCAGGCCGAAATTCTGGAACACCATGCACGCATCCTTGCGCGGGCCGGTAACGGGAGTGCCGGCGATGGTGATGCGGCCCTCGTCCGGCGCGATCAGCCCGGCGGTGAGCCGCAGCAAGGTCGTCTTGCCGCACCCGCTCGGTCCCAAGAGCGTGACCAACTCGCCCTGGCGCACCGTCGCATTGATGCGATCGAGCGCCACCATCAGGTCCGGTTGGTCCGTGAGGCCCGGCCGCGCGCGCACCGGAAAGAATTTGCTGACGCCGTCGTAGACGACCATGGCGGCCGCCGGCGGGTTCGTCATCGCAAAGCTATTTCTTCTGATAGGTGCCGAGCTTCGCGAGCGCGCGATCGACAAAGCGCGGCTCGAGCACGTCCTTGGCCGGCGCCGCGACTGGGAGATTGCCGAGCTTCATGTTGAGCTCGGCGGTGAATTCCTCGATCGCGGGATCAAGCCCGCCGTCGACTCCCCAGACATTCTCGCCGTTGAGATCCCGGACCACGGCCTTGAGAAAGGGCAAGTCGAGATCGGGCAGCCGCTCGTGCAGGATGGCGGCGGCTTCGTCGGGGTTGGCCATGATGAAGCGCGAACCTTGGATACCGATGTCGGTCATGGTCTGGAACGCGCCGGCAAGCTTGGCGAGCGTTTCGGTGCGCACGACGTTCCAGACATAACCGAGCCCGGGGAATTCCGCCGAGAGTCTCGCCACAACCGTGACCTTTCCTTCCTGCACGCCTTTGAGCGCGGTGACGGTATTGACCAGCGTTGCGTCGGCGCGGCCGCCGATCACCGCCTGGAGGCGCGCCGCGTGGCCGCCGACCTGGACAAAACGGGTGCTCGTTTCATCGATCCCGTGCTTGCGCATGATCAGCCGCGGAAGCTGATCTGGAAGCCCGCCGGGCCCGGACGATGCGAAGGTCTTGCCGGCGAAATCAGCGAGCTTGTTTCCCTTCCCCGTCGCCAGCACGAGACTGTAGTCGCCGATCGGTTGCCAGGAATGGATGGCGCGGATGCCGGCGCCGGCATGGATCGACGCCAGCACGTTGAGCGTGCCGATGAGGCCGATGTCGGCGTTGCCGGAGAGCAGCACGCGCATGGCATTGGCATCGCCGGTGACATGGACGTCCTCGACCTCGAGGTCGCCCATCCAGCCTTTCTTTTGCGCCACGAGATAAGGCAGCGAAAACGTCGTGACCGGCCCGGGGAAGACCATCTTGATCTTGGCGGCACCCGCGGCGGATGCATCCAAAGCAAGCAGCGCTGCCACTACACAAAGGCCCTGCACGACTGCACGCAATCGAATATGAACGCGAGGCATGACCGCTCCCCTGCCGCGCCGGAAGGCCACCGGCGAGTTGGAAAAATGGGGCTTTCGGACTATTCATGCAAATAGTTTCTCGGCGGCCAGGCTTTACAGCTGGAGCGGACGGCGATGCGTTGGCGCAAGATCTCGGCGGCGATTGCGACGGTCGCTGTGATTGCGACGGTCGGCGCGGCGCTGGATCGCAGGGGCGCGCAGGGGCAAGCCGAGCTTTGGCCGCAGCGGCCGGTCCGCATCATCGGTCCCTACGCCGCCGGCGGCAATTCCGACGGCATGGCGCGGCTGATCGCCCAGCGGCTGGGCGAGGCGTTCGGGCAGACCTTCGTGGTGGAGAACCGAGTCGGCGCTAACGGTGCCATCGCCACCGAGGCGGTGGCCCGTTCGCCGGCCGATGGATACACGCTGTTGTGGGCTGCGACGCCGCCGCTCACCATCAATCCGGCGCTGACGAAGGTTAATTACGATCCGATCAAGGATTTCGCGCCCATCAGCGCGGTTGCCATCAACGCATTCGTACTGGTGGTGAACAAAGACTTTCCACCCAAGACCGTCGCCGAGTTCATCGCATACGTGCGCGCGCAGCCGAACAAGCTCGCTTATGCCGAAGGCAGCGCCGGCAGCTTGACGCACCTCACCATGGCGCTGTTCCTCAAGCGCACGGGGCTGCAGATGAGCAACGTCAGCTACCGCGGCAATGCGCCGGCACTTACCGACGTGGTGGCCGGACATCTGCCCACCATATGTTCTCGAACATCTCCGATGCCATGCCGCAGGCTGCCGCCGGCTCGGTCCGACTTCTTGCGGTTTCAAGCAAAGAGCGCGCGCCGCAGCTGCCCGACGTTCCAACCGTCGCCGAATCCGGCTTTCCCGATTTCAACGTGCTCACCTGGAATGGACTGATCGCGCCGGCGGGGACGCCCAGAGACATCGTCGACAAGATCGCCGCCGAGATCGGCCGCGCCGTCAAGGACCGCCAATTCGCCGCGCGGCTCGAGCAATACGGCGCCGACCCCCTCGGCAATACGCCCGCGGAGTTCAGCGCCATGGTCGCCGCCGACACGGCCTTGTGGGCGGACACGATCCAGTCGCTCGGATTGAAGTTTTAGGATGCCACTATCGGGGCGGCTCATATTGGTTGCCGGCGGCGGGCCGGTCGGATGCATCGCCGCGTTGGCGCTCGCGCGCCAGGGAATGCCGGTGCACGTGTTCGAGGCGCAGCCACGCATTGACGATAGTCCGCGCGCCGCAACCACCCATGCTGCGACCTTGGAAATGCTGGCCGAGCTAGGGCTGGTCGAGGAAGTGATCCGCCGCGGTCTGATCGAGCCGAAGTTTCGCGTCTGGGACCGGGCGAGCCGCGAGATTATCGCCGAGTTCGATTTCGCCGTGCTCAAAGATGACACCCCCTTTCCCTATGTGGTGCAATGCGAGCAGCACAAGCTCGCGAACATGGCGATCGAGCGGCTGCGACGCCTTGCCCATGCCAGAGTGGACTTTTCCGCGCGGGTCATGTCGGTGCAGCAGTTCGATGACCGCGTCGAGGCGCTGGTCGAGGACGCGCGCGGCAGTCGCAAGATCGCCGGATCATATTTGATCGGCGCCGACGGGGGTCGTTCTGCCGTGCGCAAGGCGCTCGGCATCGCGTTCGAGGGCTATACACATCCGGAACGCTTCCTGGTGTTGACCACATCGTTCTCCTTCGACGCCGAACATGCGCAATGCTCCCGCAACTATTTTTCCGATCCCGACGAATGGTGCGCGCTATTCAAGGTCACCGGCGACGATGGCAGCGGTCTTTGGCGCGTGCTGTTCCCCACTCGGGTAGAAGAGACCGACGCGCAAGCGCTGGATGCGGACGCGGTCGAGGAACGCCTGCAGAAATTTTTCCCGAAGCTCGGCCGTTATCCCGTTGTCCATCGCAACCTCTATAACGTGCACCAGCGCGTCGCGGCGTCATTCGGCAAGGGCCGCGTCTTTCTTGCGGGCGATTGCGCCCATGTGAACAATCCGCTCGGCGGGCTCGGCCTCAACTTCGGCATTCACGACGCCATGGAGTTGTCCGCGCTGCTGGGGCGCGTGCTGCGGGGCGAGGCGCCGGCGCATATCCTCGATCAGTACGATCGCTTCCGTCGGCCGCTCAATATCGAATATGTGCAGCAGCAGACGATTGCCAATAAGAAGCGGCTGGAAGAAAAGGATTTGGCCATACGAGCCAAGAACAACGAGGCGCTGCGCCGGACCGCCGCCGATCCAGTGGCGCACCGCGCCTATTTGCTGCGGGCCTCCCTTATCGAGAGCGTGCGCAAGCGCGCGGCTGCGGCGGCGTAGCGCATCTAACGCGTGATGATTTTTGGTTCGATCGTTTGTCGTCATCGCCCGCGAAGGCGGGCGATCCAGTAACCACAAGATATTCCGTGATTACTGGATGCCCCGCTTTCGCGGGGCATGACGGGGGAAGAGCGAGAGACTCTATAGGGATCAAGTCTTCCCTTTGAACAAAGGGCTGCCGCCGCCCGTTTCGGAACGGCACGGGCCAAGCCGACCGGCGGAATGACTCGAGCAGGCTATCGGCCGTGACGCTCGAACCACTTCGGCCCCGGGCCGCGCATGTAGTGCAGCTCAGGTCGATAGCGGCGGTGCGTCAAGACGGCTCTGATGGCCCGGAAAACGGCCACAAGATACATCCCCGATTCCCCCACGCTATTGTCCCCACGCGTGTTGTGGGCGCGAGTTTCGGCCAACACATGGAAGTTATGGGGCAATAATGTGAAATACGCCGGACGAGGAGCTCGGCCACTTCGAACCGCGGCCCTGGCACCGTGACCGGCCGCAGCGGCCAAAGGTCTGGACGCCAGACCCCAATGCGGCCAACTATTGGGGCGCCGGACCACCGGAGGAAATGCGCAAGTAGGAAACAAGGCGGCGCCGATGAAGCGTCGCCGCAACGTGCTCCCGAACGGCGGGCAATGCGCTTTCGGGATCAAAGGGAGGAAACGATCATGGAGCTTTGCCGCAACGCGCTGCGCACCCTTGGCGCCGCGCTGATCATCGGACTTGGTTTCATTTCGGGGGCGTCCGCGCAGAGCGGCAATCCGATCCGGGTCGGCATGAGCCTCGCGCTCACCGGCGCCGGTGCCGCACCGAGCAAGGTGATCAACACTGCGCTCGAGATGTGGCGCGACGACGTCAACGCCAAGGGCGGACTGCTCGGCCGCCCGGTCGAGTTCGTCATCTATGACGACCAGAGCGCGCCGGCGAACGTGCCGAACATCTACACCAAGCTCATCACGGTCGACAAAGTCGACCTGCTGCTCGGACCCTACGGCACCAACTTCGTTGCGCCGGCGATGCCGGTCATCATCCAGAACAACAAGATGACGATCAGCTTCACCGCCATCGGCATCAACGATAAGTTCCACTACCCGAAATACTTCTCGATGGTCTCGGTTGGTCCGGAGGGCGTCAACGCCTTCTCGATCGGCTTCTTCGATCTCGCCGCGGTCCAGACACCCAAGCCACAGACCGTCGCGATCCTCGCCGCCGACGCCGAGTTCGCCCAGAGCGCCGCCCACGGCGCCCGCGAGGAAATCAAGAAGCACGGCTTCAAGATCGTCTACGACAAGAGCTATCCGCCGAGCACAACCGATTTCGCGCCGGTGGTGCGTGCGGTGCGGGCCACCGATCCGGATATCGTCTATATCGGCGCCTATCCGCCGGACAACGTCGGCATCATCCGCGCCGCCAACGAGATAGGGCTGACGCCGAAGATGATGGGCGGCGCGATGATCGGCATGCTGGTGACGCCGATCAAGGTCCAACTCGGCCCCGCGGCGAACGGCCTGATCGTGGGCGAGAACTTCGCCGCGGCTTTGGCGCCGAAAATCCCTGGCTCCGCCGACTTCCTCAAACGTTATGGGGAAAAAGCGGCGGCCGTCCAGATCGACCCGCTCGGCTTCGCCTGGGGCCCGTTCGCCTATTCGGCGGGCCAGACCTTGGCGCAGGCGGTGAGCGCGACCAAGAGCCTCGATCACGACAAGCTCGCCGCCTACATGCACGAGGCGAGCTTCAAAACCGTGTCCGGCGATTTCTCGTTCGGCAAGGACGGCGAATGGTCGAAGGCGCGCATGGTCTGGACCCAGGTCCAGAACGCGCAACCCAACAACCTGGATCAGTTCCGCGACGGGAAGGCGCAGCCGATCGTCTGGCCGCCCGAGGCCAAGACCGGCACGCTGATCTATCCCTACGAGAAGGCGCGGCAGAAGTAAGCGGTGGGCGCCGATGCCCCAAGCGAGTCTGCCGGAATCGCTGAACAGCAGGAACAGGTGAACTGGCATGGAAACGATCGGGTTCATAGGTATCGGGAAAATCGGCCTGCCGATCTGTGAGAATCTCATCAAGAGCGGCTATCGCGTGGTCGGCTTCCGGCGCAGTTCGCTGGCAGACTTCGAGAAGATCGGCGGCGTGCCGGCGAAATCACCTGCGGAAGTCGGCGAACAGGCCAATTTCGTCTTTTCCTGTGTGCCCACTGCGGAAGCGGTGCACGAGGTCGTGCAGGGTCCGAAGGGTCTCATTCATGCGGCGCGTCCAGGTCAGATCATCACCGAGCTCGGATCGCATCCCGTGCCTGAGAAGGGGAGGCATGTCGCGCCGCTGGCGAAGATAGGCGCGGTCTATCTCGACGGCGAGGTTAGCGGGACGCCCGGCATGGTCGCCGCGCGCAAGG
Source organism: Xanthobacteraceae bacterium (assembly GCA_045811545.1). GTDB lineage: Bacteria > Pseudomonadota > Alphaproteobacteria > Rhizobiales > Xanthobacteraceae > VAZQ01. Next base: position 9,089 of record JBJMTU010000351.1, read on the forward strand.
CGGTGATCTATCTCGCCGGCGACGCTGGCGCCGCGAAAAAGATCGAACCCGTGGTGAAAGGGTTTGCCGATCTCTGCATCTACTTCGGGCCGTTCGGCGGCGCGAGCAAGGTCAAGCTGGTCAACAACCTGCTGGTGGCGATCAATATCGCGGCGACGGCCGAGGCCATGGCGCTCGGCCTCAAGGCCGGTGTGGACGTGGACGCCATGATCAAGGCGGTCGCAAACGGCAGCGGAGGCTCGACGCAGTTCGGCATCCGCGCGCCTTGGATGGCGCAGCGCCGCTTCAAGCCGATCCAGGGCTCGCCGGCGCTCCTCTCCCACTATTTCGGCATGATCGACGACTGGGCGAACTCCACGGACACGGCGACGCCGCTGTTCGACCGGGCGGTCGAGCTCTACCAGCGCTGCGCGGACATGGGCCTCTCCGAGGACAACGATGTGGCTGTGATGATCGATGTGCTCAATGCGATGCCCCGCCAAAAACACGGAAAAAGGAATCAGGCATGATCGGTGGCGTATTATTCCAATGGAAGAGATGCACAAATAAGAGAGAAGTGTGACCCTAATGGCCGACGCTCTCAACTGGCATCGGTTGTGGCGCGCAGGCAGATCGAGTGCGGACGAAGCAGCTCAGCCCTCGGACGGAAAACGGTTTGTTTGCCGCGCTTGAACACCGCGAGTACGGGAGCATTGATTGCGACCGCCTCGGCGTGCGTTCTCGCGTCAATGACTACGACTTCCGCCGGATTACCGATCCTAATTCCATAGTCGTCGAGATTCATGAGCCTTGCCGATCGGTGCGTGACCATCGCGAAAAGCTCGGCTAGCCTTTCATTCTGGCCGACCTGGAGAATGTTGGCGTGCAGGTTGGCCATGCGAATCAAAGAGCAGTCACCAAAGGGTGTGAAGGGGTTGAGGACATTGTTGGTCGAGATCGAGCAATTGCACCCCTGTTCGACGAATAGGTTCGCGTCGGCCACGCAGCGGGGCACGTTGTAGTCTCGATGGCGTGCGAGGACGAAAAGGTCCGTGGCAGGCAGAACCGTCACGGCGACACCTACATCGGCCAGCCTCTTCGCAATCTGCTTCTGATTTTCGGGTGGTAGGCTTGCCACCTTTGTTGCGTGCCCCATCGCAACTCTGCCGCCGAGCTTATATTTCTCCGTCAATTCCGCAACGAGATGCAAATCGAGGCTGGTCGGATCATGGCCGGAGTCGATATGCATGTCGATATCTACGTCGAACTGACGAGCAAGCTCGAAGATCCGGTGGATTTGCCCAGGATGATCGGTGTCGTAATTGGGAGCCGCCCCTATCACATTGGCACCGCGTTTGAGACCTTCGACCAACGCCGCATCGGCGTCAGGGGAGGTGGTGAGCCCTTCTTGCGGAAAGACGCAGATATCGAGGTCGACAGCCCAGGCGTACTCCTTTGCGAGCATCTGGAGCGCTTCCACACCCTTGATACCGACTGGGGGATCGACCTCGGCGTGCGTGCGAATGCGCGTCGTGCCCTGCTTGATGCAGTTCTCGAGCGTCTCCTTCGCACGCGTATAAATATCTTCCACCGTGAAGGTCGGCTTCACCGCTTGAACGCGGCGCATATGATCCGGAGAACTCCGACTAGGTTCCGGCGCACAGCGGTCGACGATGCGCGACTTATCGAGATGGATGTGGGTCTCGATCAGTCCGCCGCAGCAGAGGCATCCCTCGGCATCGTAGGAGGGCGACTCTGAGATGATATTCGACTCAATGGCAGCAATTCGATCTTTCGAAAATCCGATATCGATGAGACGATCGCCAGCTGCGTCCGGTAGCCGCCCATTGCGGATCACGAAGTCGAGCATGAATCATCTCTCGTTACGCGATCCTCGGAGCCAAGCCGGAAGCGTCCGTCGTGGCAGCGCATCTGTCCGTGGTGACTTTTGCAGCAAAATCGGCACCTCGCAACACTCCGCTGCCTCGCACCCATCAGGGCAGCAGTTGTGGCCGTGTGCGATCGGCTGCTGGACAGGCAGAATCTGTGCTGACGCCGCCGGTGTCACACCGCCGCGATCGCCTCGATTTCCAGCAGGAAATTGGGATTGGCGAGCCCGCGCAGGATGCACAGCGTGCTGGCGGGCGCCGCACCGGCGAAATAGGTCTGCAGGAGGCCGCGCGCCTTCGGCACGTCGTGCGGGTTGCAGATGTAGATCGTGATCTTGGTCACGTCGGCGATCTTGGCCCCGCCGGCGGCGAGCGCTTTGGTCAGGTTCGCCATCACCATCTTGGCCTGGGCATCGAAATCGTCGGGCGGCAGGACCTTGCCGTCGACATCCGCTCCGACTTGGCCCGCACAGAACACGAGCTTCTGCGCGCCCTCGGCCGTCACCACATGCGAATAGTTGGAAAACGGCTTTGAGATGCCCTCGGGGTTGGTCCTGGTGATCTTGGCCATCGTTTCTCTCCCTGTTGAATGGCAATCGTAACACTCGGGACCGCCGGTCTTGCAATGCAAGCACGCTCGGATAGTCTGACTTGTCCCGGGGCCCCCTCCATGATCAAGGCGTTCGCCTCGCCCGTCCTCCTGCTATCCCTCGTCCTTTCCTACGTGTGTGGTGCCATGGCCGACAACGTTCCGCGCAATGTCGTCACCGAGCTCGCGCCCACCGGTAAGCTGCGCGTGGCGATCAATTTCGGCAATATCGTGCTGGCGCAAAAGGACCCAGCGAGCGGGCAGCCGCGCGGCGTCTCGGCGGAGCTTGCGCGCGAACTTGCCAAGCGACTCGGCTTGCCAATCGAATTCATCACCTTCGACGCCGCCGGCAAGGTATTCGACGCACTGGGCACCTGGGACATCGCCTTTCTCGCGATCGATCCCGTGCGCGCGGCGGGCATCGATTTCACCGCCCCCTACGTCATCATCGAGGGGGCCTACGTCGTCCCGGCGGACTCGCCGCTCAAAACCGTCGAGGACGTCGACCGCGAGGGTGTGCGCGTCGCCGTCGCGCGCGCGAGCGCCTATGACCTCTACCTCACGCGCGCGCTCAAGCACGCCAAGCTGGTGCGCGAAACGAACGGGCCGGCAGCGCTGGAGATGTTCCGGAAGGAGCGGCTTGAAGCCGCAGCCGGCGTGAAGCAGCCGATCGTGGCCTTCGCCAAGGAGCATCCGGACACGCGGGTGATCCCGGGCCGCTTCATGGTGATCGAGCAGGCCATGGGCACGTCCAAGGGCCGCGATGCCGGCATTCGCTATCTGCGCGAATTCATCGAGGAGATGAAGGCCTCCGGCTTCGTCGCCAGGGCGCTCAGCGCCAGCGGCCAGACCGACGCAGCCGTCGCGCCGCCATCGCCGGTCAGGTGATTTGGCCGATCGTTTAGGCCCGTTCGACCCGGCGCCTCGACGCCGCACGCGTCATCCCGGCTTCATCGAGCGAATTGCCGCTCAGCTGGTCCATGCTCAGGGCAGCTTGTCGTATTCCCGTTGAAAAACTCCGTCCAAGATCTTCTCCGATCCCGGAGCGAGCGATTTTGCGCCGCAATTGTTGCAGGTGCCCATGAAGACCCTGACCTGGCAGTGGACGTATCCTTTGTCGCTCCATTGCCGGAATGCCAATTTTTCCGCGCGCTTGACCACATGCCCTTTTTTGCAGATTTCACACACGACAGGTTCGTCTTCGGCGGCCATCGCCCATCCCCTCGCCGTCGCGCCCTGACCTGGGTCACTCTGCGAAATAGTTTTCGAGGAGATGTGTGAGCTACTTCACACTCAGGGGAGAATTTCAGAGCGGGACACTCCCTCTCCTATTCAGGCTGATCCATTACATGGGCAACGGAACGAACTTGCGCTGACGCCGAGTTTCGGTTATTCTGTTCGTTTTTCCGGAGCTCAGCGGCTGGGCTGGGTTGCGCGTTCGTGGCGTCACATGGACGCCGCCGAGGTGTGTCATGAACCCGAATCTGTTGAGTACCGCAAACGGGTCATCCATTGAAACCATGACGGAGCGGCCGCAACTCGTCTGGGGCGCGCCAACCGCGGCCGAGCGCGGGCCGGTCATTGCGACGCTGCGCAATCCCGCGCATCGCAACGCGGTGGGAAGCCATGCCGGCGGCTACTCCGTCTATCGCGCGCTCGCCATTGCGGCGCGAACGCTCGCCCACGACCATGTCGCCGACCTGACCGATACGGCGCCGATCGACCGCATCGGGCCGCACCCGCAGTGGTGTGACCCCAAGAAGATCGTATCCCTCGATCCCTGGGGCCATTTGGTCGGCGAGATTTTTCGCGAGCATCTCGCGCGCGGCTACGACGTGCGGCCGACCATTGCGGTGACCCGCGCCCATATCGACATGCCGGAAATCCGCGCCGCCATCGCGGCGCGCCGCATCCGTGCGGACGGCGATATCGTTTCCGCGCACGGAAGCGTGCGCGTGATGAAGGCGGCGATCGACCCGGTCTGGTATCTGCCCGGCATCGCCGAGCGTTTCGGTCTCGATGAGGCCGACTTGCGCCGCGGCCTGCATGAGCAGACCGGCGGCATGTATCCGGAGCTGGTGTCGCGGCCCGATCTCAAGGTGTTCCTGCCGCCGATCGGCGGCACCACGATCTACTGCTTCGGCGATCCGGCAACGCTGGGCGATGGCACAACGCCGCTCGCCTGCCGCGTGCACGACGAGTGCAACGGCTCCGATGTGTTTGGCTCCGACATCTGCACCTGCCGGCCCTATCTCGCGCACGGCATCGAGATCGCCATTCAAATGGCGCAGGCGGGCGGCGTCGGGCTCGTGGTCTATAACCGCAAGGAAGGCCGCGCACTCGGCGAGGTCACCAAGTTCCTGGTCTACAACGCGCGCAAGCGCCAGAAGGGCGGCGATCGCCCGGCCGGCTACTTCAAACGCACCGAATGCGTCGCCGGCGTGCGCGACATGCGGTTCCAGGAGCTGATGCCGGACGTGCTGCACTGGCTCGGCATCACCCGCATTCACCGCTTCGCTTCGATGAGCGACATGAAATGCGACGCGCTCATCCGCCAGGGCATCGCCATTGACGAGCGGGTGCCGCTGCCCGACGACATGATTCCGCCGGATGCACGGGTGGAGATCGAGGCCAAGCTCGCGGCCGGCTATTTTGCCGGCGAGCTTGCGCGTGGCGACTTTGCCGGTACGGTCGGGCGGGGCCTTAACGAGTGACGGCGATGTCCGTCGGCGGGCGAGCTCCGTCACCCTCTCGCAGCGAACCGCTCCCCGACCTTGCCAACCTTAACGATGCCGCGGCGGTGCGCCAACGTTGTGGCATGGTCCGTCGCTGGGTGGCTGATGGCCGCTCGCGCTATTTCACGCTCGACGAGAGCCGCCTCGAAACAGTCGCCACCTATGTGGCCGACGTCACGCGCGAGGCGTATCCCGATCTGAAGATTCCGTATCACAGCCGCTGGCGGCATTTTTCAGCAGGCGGCATTGATCGCTGGAACGAACTCGCGGCGCGAATCGATGCCGACGCGACCGAGCGCGCCCGCATCGCCGTCGACCTGGCAATGGTGAGCGTGCTGCTCGATGCCGGCGCCGGCGGACATTGGCGCTACCGCGAAGGCGGCCTCTCCTTCGCGCGCTCCGAGGGGCTTGCCGTTGCGAGCTTCGACATGTTCCGCGCGGGCGTGTTTTCCTCCGATCCCGGCCGACCATGGCGGGTGGACGCCGTCGCACTTGCAGAGATCGACCCGGCGACGCTCGCGGGTCATTTTCAACTCGACGGCGGCAATCCGCTGGTCGGCTTGGAGCAACGCGGCGCGCTGCTGCGCCGGCTCGGGACAACGCTCGCCGATCGCGCGGATCTGTTCGGGCGTGCGCCGGTGCGGCCCGGCAACTTGATCGACTATTTTCACACGATCGCCCGCGAGCGGCGCATCCACGCGTCGCAGCTCTTGGCCACGCTGCTTGAGGGCCTGTGCTCGATTTGGCCATCCGCCCTGATGGTTGACGGATGTCCGGTCGGCGACGCCGGCCGCCATCCCGCCGTGCGCACCGGCGACCAGACCGAAGGCATCGTGCCGTTTCACAAGCTCTCGCAATGGCTCGCCTACTCGCTCATCGAGACGCTCGAGGGAGTGGGACTTGCCGTGGAGCGGCTCGATGAGCTCACCGCGCTGGCGGAATATCGCAACGGCGGCCTCCTGATCGATCTCGGCGTGATCCGCCCGCGCACACCGATCGACCCGCGCGGCCAGCACGACGTCGCCTCGGAACTCATCGTCGAATGGCGTGCGTTGACGGTCGTGCTGTTGGACGCGCTGCTCGATCCGGTGCGAACCAAGCTGGGACTGGACGCGAGCTTCGCCATGCCGCAGCTCTTGCAGGGCGGCACCTGGAGCGCCGGGCGAAGAATCGCCCACGCATTGCGTCCGCCTGACGGCCCTCCGCCGATCACGGTCGCCGCCGACGGCACGGTGTTCTGAGGCCTCGGCGTCATCGCAAGTGCGACGATGGCGATTCCTTCAACCATAGGCGGTGGCGCAAGTCTGCTCGGCTGCGGCGGACCCTGTAAATAACAGGCGACAAACACGGAGAGCCGCCGGCCACAACTCTTGGGCCACTGCGCTCGCGGCGCAGGCTGAGGTCCCAAGTCATTGACTACCCAGCCGGGGGCTTGCCGCCTCCTCAGGATCAGGCGGTCCTACACCTTCCCGTGTCCTCGCCCCATGCCGCGCCGCGTGTGCGGGCTCACGACTCGATCGGAGACATGGATGTTCCAAAGCTCGGTGGTGTCTTGCGCCTGATAGGCGTCGAACAGCGGCTTGAATTGGGCGACATCGTTGACATTCGCGCCGCGCAGGCCGAAGCCCTTGGCGATCGCCGCCAAATCGGTGCGGCCGAAGATCGCCCCGGCCTCGTCGATGCCGTCGGAGCGCAGCTTGTGGATTTCCGCCCCATAGGCGCCATCGTTGAGCACGCAGATCAAAAGCTTGAGCCGATGCCGCCGCACCATCTCCAGCTCCTGGATGTGCATCAATAGGCTGCCATCGCCCTCGAACAGCACGACCTTGCCGTTGTTCTTCGCCGCGGCGACCCCGATGGCGAACGAGATGCCGTTGCCGATCGCGCCGAATTCCCGGATGGCGTGATAATTCTCGGGCTTTCGCCCGCGCATGGTCGAGTGAAAATAGGCCTGGTGGCCCGAACCGCTGACGCAGTCATAGTCCTTGGGGATGACGCGGTCGAGCTCGTCGATGGCGCGCCGCGGGTCGAGCAAGCCCGGCTCGATGGGAAACTGCGCGCCGTCGGCGGGCTCCTCGGCGATCCGCCGCGCAAGCTCGGCCGAGCGGATGCTCGCCTTCGCCTTGCCCTGCGCGCGCAGCTTCTCGAGTGCCGCGGCGGCGGCCAATTTCGCGTCGGCGCGCAGATAGAAATCGGCGGCCTTCATGCCGTTGCGCAGCCCGAGCGGCTCGGTGTCGATCTGCATCACCTCGGCGTCGGGAAACATGTTGCCGCCGTCGATCGTGTAATAGTTGAGGCTTGTCCCGATGGCGACCACGAGGTCCGCCTGCGCGCCGACTTCGTGCGCGATGTCGCGCGCAAAACCGCCGGCGATGCCGACCGAGAACGGATTGTGGTCGAACATGCCGCGGGCGAGCAGCGTCGTCGCCAGCAAGGCCCCGGACTGCTCGGCCAATGCTTCGACTTCCTTTGCGGCGCCGGCACGCATGACGCCGCGGCCGGCGAGAATGATCGGGCATTTCGCCTGGGCGAGTTTTTCGACCAACTGTTCGATCTGGCGCGGGTTGGGAGGCACGCGCTCGGTTGCCGGCAGCACCGTGGATGACGGCTGATACTCCCCGATATCGGGCAGCGGCTGCTTCTGCAGGTCGTAGGGAACGCCGAGCACGACCGGCTTGCGCTCGTGGCGGGCGACGTAGAAGGCCTCGCGCACATATTGGTACATGCGCTGCGGGCTGTGCGCGGAGATGTAATGGGCGCCGGTGGCGGCGGCGAGCGGCGCTTGCTCCAGTGCCTGGTTGTACCATTTGGCGTTCATCGGCGCTTCGCCAGCGAATACGACGAGAGGAACGCGCCCGCGCGCGGCGACGGTGAGCGCCGTCATGATCTGCGTGAAGCCCGGCCCGCAGGTGACGGAGGCGACGCCGACCTTTCCAGTCGCGAGGTGATAACCCATGGCCATGGCGCAGGCGCAATGCTCGTGCCGGGCGCTAAACGTCCCCATGCCGTCGAGATTCTTCATGGCGCTCGCCCAATGCATGTTGCCGTCGCCCATGAGCGTGAAGTGGGTGTCGACGCCTTCCGCCGCGAAGGCTTGCGCAAGCGCTTCATAGATGGGCAGGTTTTTCATTGGGGTGCTCAAGGCAAGAAATCTCAACCCGTTCAGGAATCCTTCTCAGTGTACCGGAATTGAACTTCACACAAGCATGCCCGCTGCGTTCATTCCCGCGCTAATCCAGCCGCGCGCCGGAGCGCCGCACGACCTCGCCCCATTTTTCGGAATCGGCGCGGATCAATTCGGCGAACTCTTCCGGCGTGCCGCCCGCCGGCTCGTCGCCGATGACGGCGAAGCGATCGCGAAAGGTCGGCGATTGGATCGCCCGGTTGATCGCCGTGTTGAGCTTATCGATGATCGGCCGTGGCACTCCGGCCGGCGCGATGACGCCGCTCCAGGTCGGCGCCGCGTAGCCGGGAACGCCGGCTTCGGCGATGGTCGGCAGGTCGGGAAATCCCGGCGAGCGCCGCGCCCCGCTGACCGCGAGCGCGCGCACCGCGTTCGACCGCGCGTGCGGCGCAATCGAATTGAGGCTCTCGAACATCAGGTGCACGCGGCCCGCGATCAGATCGTTGATCGCCGCCGCACCGCCGCGATAGGGAACGTGCACGATATCGGTGCCGCTCATGTATTTGAACAGCTCGCCGCCGACGTGGCCCGGCGATCCGTTGCTGGAGGAGGCGTTGAGAAGCTTGCCCGGGTGGTCTTTTGCGTAAGCGATGAGCTCCGGCACCGACTTGAACGGCACCATCGGCGAGACCGCGAGCAGGAGGTGCCCGCGCGTGACGACCGCCACCGGCTGCAGGTCGCGCTCGATGTCGTAAGGCAGCTTCGCCACCATGTGTCGCGTGATCGCGAGCGCGCCGATCGGTCCCATGCACACCGTGTAGCCGTCCGGCTCGGCCTTGGCAGTCAGGTCGAGACCAATGGTGAGCGCCCCGCCCGGCCGATTATCGACCACGATCTGCTGTCCCAGCTCCTTTGCGAGCTCGGCGCCAAGAATGCGCGCGACCGTGTCGGTCGCGCTGCCGGCGGCCTGCGGGACGATCAGCCGGATCGGCCGATCCGGGTATTGCGCCGCCGCACCGGTCGCAACCGCGCACGCGAGCAGCGACAAAGTAAATCGAAGCATGTTGCGGACCTCGCGTCTCACGATGCCGGATTACGGCGCGGCGTTTTCAGAGCTTAATGCAGGCCGGCGGAGGAAGCTTGTGCCCTTTAGTGCAAGGCGGGACGGTGCTAGCGTGACGCATCCCTAGAATGGCGGGAGTCGCCGCGACATCCCGCCCGGCCCGGCGAATGGCCGGCGCGGGAGGAGGATTCCCAATGAAAGAGCTGATCAAGCAGTATTTGGACCATGGGATGTCGCGCCGGCAGCTGATGACCGGCCTGAGCGCGCTCGGCATGAGCACCGCCGCCGTCAAGTCGGTGGCGCAATCGCTCGAGACGTTCGGCCAGGGCGCGCCTCCCGCCTCCGCCATGCGCGAAATGAAGGGAACGGGCGGCGCGCTGTTCGTGCAACAGCTCAAGGCCGCCGGCGTCGAGCACATCTTCTTCAACCCGGCAACCAGCGATTATCCGATCTTCGATGCGCTGGTGGACGAGCCCGCCATCCACTTGATCAAGGGCATCCACGAAGGCGCCGTGGTCGCCATGGCCGACGGCTATGCCCGCGCGTCGGGCAAGACCGGCGTCGTCATCGTCGCCAATATCGGGCTGCCCAATGCGATGACGCAAATGGTCAACAGCTGGAAGGACCAGATTCCGGTGCTCGTGGCCGTCGCCTCGGTGGAGCAGGACGCGCTCGGCCGCGACCTGTTCCAGGAAAGCGACCACTGCGAGGTCATGACCCAGCCCATCACCAAGTGGTACTGGGCGGCGAAGACGACCGCGTCGATCCCGGAAACCCTCCGCCGCGGCATGAAGTTCGCTTCAACCTCGCCCTGCGGCCCGGTGTTCCTGTCGCTGCCGACCAACACGCTGCGCCAGGAGGCGAATGCCACGATCTGGGACCAGGCCAAATTCGACGTGCCGATGCGCATTCGTCCCGACAAGGACGATATCGCCAAGGCCGCGCGCATTCTGCTCGAAGCGAAGAACCCGCTGATGAGCGTCGGCGACGAGGCCAGTTGGTGCCGCGCCGGCAAGGAGCTGGTCGAGCTCGCGGAGCTGCTCGGCCTTCCGGTCACCGGACAGGGCGGCTCGCTCGGCTTCTGGTCGAAGCCGTTCCCGACTCGCCATCCGCTCTATATCGGGCCGCAACTGCGCGAGATGCGCTATCCGGGCAAGGTCGACGTGCTGTTGAACCTCGGCAATCGCTACGGCGAGCGCGCCGCGGCCGGGATGCAGTTGATCTCGATCCGCCTCGATCCCACGAGTCTCGCGCGTGGCGCGCCGGTCGACCTCGGCATAGTGGCCGACGTGCGGCTCGCGGCCGCCGATCTCATCGCCGCGATCCGCAGTCTCGCGACGCCGGCACGGCTCAAGGAGATCGCCGAGGAGCGCACCGCCCGCACCCGCGCCTACACCGCGGAGATGTTGGAGTTTCGTCAGAACATCGCGCGCGAAAACGCGCAACGCACGCCCGTGAGCCTCGAGCGCATCGGACTCGAGCTGGAAAGCGGGCTCGACAAGGATACCTGCTACGTTTGCGATGTCGATTCCGGCAAGACCATGGACCCGCTGCTGTCCTTCGGCGGCAGCGACAAGCAGTACATGGGCACCGGCCCGAACGTGCTGGGATGGGGCCTGGCGGCGGCGTTCGGCGCCAAGCTCGCCCGGCCGGACCAGCCCGTGGTTTCCGTCGTCGGCGACGGCAGCTTCTGCTTCTCCGGCCCGCAGCCGCTGTGGACCCAGTCGCGTTACAAGGCGCCGATCATCAATATCGTGCTCAACAACCACAGCTACAACAACGAGCGCAATCGCATCTGGCATTACGGCGGCCGCCAGTTCCAGAGCGGCCGCGACATGACCTGCTATCTCGGCAACCCCGACATCGACTACGCCAAGACCGCCGAAGCGTTCGGCGTCGAGGGCGAGGTGGTCAAGGAGCCGGACAAGCTCAAAGGCGCGATCGAGCGCGCCAAGCGCGCAACCGCGGACGGACGCCCCTATCTCTTGGACATCCACACCTATCGCGACGGCATCGGCGCAGCCTCGAGTTGGCATCCGCCCTATTCGGTCGCGGATTTGCGCCAGCGCAAGGTGTGACCATGCGGCGCCTCTTGCTCCTGGGCGCGGTGGCGGCGCTCGTTCCCGGCGCCGTCACGCCCCTGCATGCGCAGACCGCGGGCGCCTTGCCGCCAGGCGAGGGCCGCGAGCTGGTCGCGACCGCCTGCTCGCAATGCCACACCCTGAGCGTCATCATGGCGGGTCGCGACGGACCGGTCGGCTGGAAGAAGCACGTCTACAACATGGTGCTACGCGGCTCGCAATTGACGCCGCGCGAGGCCGACACCGTCATTGGATATCTCATCACCAACTTCGGGCCTATTGCGCCGGCAACAACTGCGAGCGCACTGCCGAGCGGCCCGGGCAAGGAACTCGTCGAGACGCGGTGCGCGGTGTGTCACAACCTCGATAGAGTAACGGTGGTCAAGCGGCAACAGCGCGATTGGGAGACGGTCGTCGCCAACATGTACGAGCGCTGGGGCATGTCGGCGCCCGACGAGGTCAAGGCGATCTCCGCCTATCTGGTCGCGCAATTCGGCCGGGAATGAATGGGAGGACAACCTATGTTCCTCAGAAACTACTGGTACGTCGCCGCCTATGACCACGAGATCGGGCGCCGTCCGCTCGGCCGCATCATTCTCGGCGAGCCCATCGTCTTCTATCGCTTGGAAGACGGCACGCCGGTCGCGCTTGAGGATCGCTGCGCGCACCGTCATTTGCCCCTATCCATGGGGACGTTGGTCGGCGACACGCTGCAGTGCCATTACCACGGTCTTCGCTACGACAAGACCGGCACGTGCGTGCGCGTGCCGGGCCAGGACACGATTCCGCGCTCGGCGCGGGTCAGAAGCTATCCCGTCGTCGAGCGTTACCATTGGCTGTGGGTCTGGATGGGCGACCCCGCGCGCGCCGATCCCGACCAGATCACCGATTTCCACTGGTTCGACGATCCGAACTGGGGCGCGAAGTCAGACTATCTGCACGCCAAGTGCAACTGGCAGCTCATCAACGACAACCTGCTCGATCTGACGCATCTCGCCTTCGTGCAT
>JBJMTU010000352.1:0-11322 GCA_045811545.1 Xanthobacteraceae bacterium
CGAGGGCTTTCTTCATCTCCTGCGCGATGGCGTGCTCAAGCGCGAGGTCGACGGCGCGCTGCTGCACGCGGCGTTCTTTTTGGGTTCGCGCGCGTTTTATCGCGCGCTACGGGAAATGCCGGAAGCCGAGCTCGCCAAGCTGCGCATGGGCCCGGTCTCGTTCGTCAACGAGCTCTACGGCGACGAAGCGGCCAAGCGCCGCGCGCGGGTCAAGGCGCGCTTCGTCAACAACGCCATGATGGTGACATTGCTCGGCGCCGTCATCTCGGACGCGCTGGAGAACGGCCAGGTCGTGAGCGGCGTCGGCGGGCAATACAATTTCGTCGCGCAAGGCTTCGCGCTCGCGGACGCGCGCTCGATCATCGTGCTGCGCGCGACGCGCACGGCGAAGCGGCGCACGACCTCGACCATTCTGTGGAACTACGGTCACACCACCATTCCGCGGCATCTGCGCGACGTCGTAGTGACGGAATACTGCATCGCCGACCTGCGCGGGAAGACCGACCGCGACGTGATCGCGGCGATGCTCGCGATCGCCGATTCCCGCTTTCAGGACGAACTGCTCCGCCGCGCCAAGGATGCGGGCAAGATCGAGAAGAGTTTCGAGCTGCCGTGCCGCGACAACACGCCGACCGCATCGCGCGAGCGCTCAAACCCGCGCGCGAGCAGGGGCTGTTGCCGCCGTTTCCCTTCGGCAGCGATTTCACCGCGACCGAGGAGCGGCTCATCCCGGCGCTCGAGCTGTTGCGCGCCGCGCCGCCACTGCAGCTCGCCGGCCTGCTCGCGCGCGGCTTGCTCGCGTCAGCGCCCACCAAAGACGTGCACGACTGCCTCGCCCGCATGGGCCTCGCGCATCCATCAGGTGTGTTGGAACGCATCGAGGCCGCGCTGCTGCACGCCGCGCTGGAGTCGCCAGCATGATTTTTCCTTGGAGATTCGCTTGCAATTCCATCTGACAGTCACCATCGGTTTCAGATGCTTTCAGGTCCCAGCAAACGCCGCTAACCTCACCGCATCCCACGCGTCATCGGAGGCCCCATGACCATCTCCATGTACAAAACGTCGGTTCCGATCTTCGTGCAATTCCTGACCAGCCTGTCCGCGGTGCTCGACAAGGCTTCAGCCTTTGCCGAGGCGAAGAAGGTCGACCCGTCGGTGCTTCTCAACACGCGCCTTGCGCCCGACATGTTTCCGCTGGTGCGGCAGGTGCGCGCCGCGACCGATCACGCGATCAACGCCTGCGGGCGGCTGGCCGGCGCCGACATGCCGAGCTTCTCCAACGCGGAAGCGAGCCTTCCCGAGCTCAAGGATCGCATCGCCAAGACCATCGACTTCCTCAAGGGTCTCAAGCCGGCGCAGATCGACGGCACCGAGGACAAGGAGATCAAGATCACGTTTCCGAGCGGGGCGACGCGCGAATTCACCGGGCAATCGCTGTTGCTCACGAACTCGCTGCCGAATTTCTTTTTCCACTGCACCACCGCCTACGACATCCTGCGCCATTGCGGGCTCGAGCTCGGCAAGCGCGACTTCATGGGCACGCCCGTGTCGCTCTAGCGCGCAGCGCTCGCGTGGAAACTGACGGGCCAGAGGACGGGAACTCACTCCGCCGCAACGACGCGCAGCCGTTCCGGCTCGGGCTGCCGGCGCAGCTTGTCGCCCCTGAGCCAAACCTGCACGCGGTCGAGATAGAGATAGACGACGGGTGTGGTGTAGAGCGTCAGCAGCTGGCTCAGCGCGAGGCCGCCGACCATGGCGTAGCCGAGCGGCTGGCGCAGCTCCGAGCCGGTGCCATGCCCGAACGCGAGCGGTATGCCGGCAAGCATCGCGGCCGCGGTCGTCATCAGGATCGGACGGAAGCGCAGCAGGCACGCTTCGCGGATCGCCGCGATCGGCGGCATGTGGTGGTCGCGTTCGGCCACGATGGCGAAGTCCACCAGCATGATGCCGTTCTTCTTCACGATGCCGATCAGGAGAATGATGCCGATGATGCCGATCACCGACAGGTCCATATGGCCGAACTGCAGCGCCAGCAACGCGCCGATGCCGGCCGACGGCAACGTGGACAGAATCGTCAGCGGATGGATAAAGCTTTCATAGAGTATCCCAAGAATAATGTAGACGACGATCAGCGCCGCGAGGATCAGCAGCGGTTCGCTCGACAGGGAGGACTGGAACGCCTGCGCGTTGCCCTGGAACGTTCCGATCACCGACGAAGGCATCCCGATATCGCGCGCCGCCTGCGTGACCGCCTCCACGGCTTCCCCGAGCGCGACGTCCGGCTGCAGGTTGAAGCTCAGCGTGACCGCCGGGAATTGTCCCTGGTGCGCGATCGAGAGCGGCCCGACCTTGCTCGTATCGACGTCGACCAACGTGGACAGCGGCACGGCGCCGCCGGTCAGCGGCGATTTCACGTAAAGCCGATCGAGCGAGGTGAGGTCGCGCTGCTGCTCGGGCGGAATCTCGAGGATGATCCAATAGGTCTTGAGCTGGGTGAAATACTGCGCGATCTGACGCTGGCCGAAGGCGTCGTTGAGCGTATCGTCGATCATCTGCGCCGAGATGCCGAAGCGCGAGGCCTGATCGCGGTTGATGGTGACCTTGAGCTGCGGCGCGTTGGCGAGGAGATCGCTCGACACGTCGGCGAGTTGCGGCAGCGTGCGCATTTTCTCCAGCAGCTTTCCCGACCACTCGTTGAGCTCGGCGACGTTGGAGTCCTGCAGCGTGTACTGGAAGCTCGCGCGGGAAATGCGGCCGCCCACGGTGATGTCCTGCGCCGGCTGCAGGAAGAGCGTCGCGCCTTGCACCTTGGCGAGCTGCGGGCGCAGCCGGTCGATGATTTGCGAGGCCGTGAGCTCGCGCTCGTCGCGCGGCTTGAGCACGATGAAGAAGCGCCCGGTATTGCTGGTGTTGGCGCCGCCGGTGCTACCGGTGAACGAGCCGAAGCCGGCCACGTCGGGATCGCGCAGCAGCACCGCGCCGAACTCGCGCAGGATGCGCATCATCTGCTCGGGCGGTGCATCCTGGGCGGTTTCGGCAAAGCCTTGGATCACGCCGGTGTCCTGGATCGGGAAAAAGCCTTTCGGGATCTGAAGAGTCATGACCACGGTCAGCGCCATCGTGGCGAAGAAGACGCCGAGCGTGATCGCCCGGTGGCGGAGCACGACGTCGAGGGTGCGCTTGTAGAACGACAGCATGGCGTCGAAGCCGGCCTCGATGATGCGATAGACGCGGCCGTGCTCGTGCGATTCGCGATGCATGAAGCGCGCGCACAGCATCGGCGCGAGCGTGAGCGAGACCAGCGCGGAGACCGCGATCGAGGCGGTCACGGTGAGCGCGAATTCGCGGAACATGCGGCCGATGATGCCGCCCATGAGCAGGAGCGGAATGAACACCGCGACCAGCGACAGGCTGATCGACAGCACGGTGAAGCCGATTTCGCGGGAGCCGGTCAGCGCAGCCTCGAACGGCGAAGCACCATCCTCGATGTGGCGGTAGATGTTTTCCACCACCACGATGGCGTCATCGACGACGAAGCCCACCGCGATGGTGAGCGCCATCAGCGACAAGTTGTCGAGGCTGAAGTTGAACATGTACATCGCCGCGCACGAGCCGAGCAGCGCCAGCGGCACGGTGATGCTGGGAATGACTGTGGCCCAGAAACTGCGCAGGAACAGCAGGACGACCATCACGACGAGCGCGACGGTGAGCCCCAGCGTGAACTGAACGTCCGCCACGGAGGCGCGTATGGTCGTGGTCCGGTCCAGGATGGTTTCCACCTTGATCGCGGGAGGGATCCTGGCGGTCAGCTGGGGAAGCTGCGCCTTGATCTGGTCGACGGTGTCGATGACGTTGGCGCCGGGTTGCTTGAATACGGCCAGGATAATGCCGTGGTTGTTGTTCTGATAGGCCGCAACGTTGCGGTCGACCGGCGCCTCGACCGCCTGACCGACGTCGCGTACCCGGATCGGCGCCCCGTTGCGGTAGGCGAGGATGACGTCGTTGAACTGCTCGGCGTTGGTGATCTGATCGTTGGCGGCGATCGTGAAGCCGATCTTGTCGGTGTTGATCGTGCCCTTCGCCGCGTTGGTGGTGGAGGCGACCAGCGTGCTGCGGATCTCTTCCAATGTAATACCCGTGGAGGCGAGCTTGGCCGGATCGACCTGGATGCGGATCGACGGCGTGGTATCGCCGAAGATCGAGACCTGCGCGACGCCGGGCACTTGCGAGATCTGTTGGGCCAGGAACAGGTCGCCGTAATCGTCGACCGCCGTCACCGGAATCGTCTCAGAGCGCAGCGACAGCATGAGGACGGGAGAGTCGGCCGGGTTGACCTTCTTGTAGCTCGGCGGCGCCGTCATGTTTTGCGGCAGCGTCTTGCTCGCCGCGGTGATCGCCGCCTGCACGTCCTGTCCCGCCGCGTCGATGTTGCGGTTGAGATCGAATTGGATGACGATCGTCGTGGCGCCGAGCGCGCTTGTGGATGTGAGCTGGGTGACGCCCGGGATCTGCGCCAGTTGCCGCTCGAGCGGCGCGGCCACCGAGGAAGCCATCGTCTCCGCGCTCGCCCCCTGAAACGTGGCGGTGACTTGAATGGTGGGAAAATCCACCTGCGGCAGGGGAGCGACCGGCAGAAACGGATAGGCGACGATGCCGGTGAACGCCAGCGCCGCCATGAGCAGCGTGGTTGCGACGGGGCGTCGAATGAATGGTTCGGAGATGTTCAAGAGCTGCCACCCGATCCGGCGGTCGCCGTCGAGGTGATTGTGACCGGCGCGTCGCGCTGAAGCTTGTATTGTCCGTCGGTGACGATGCGTTCGCCGCCGGCAAGGCCCGAGTTGACGATCGTCACCTTGCCGTAGGCCGGACCGACCTCGATCGGGCGCGGCTCGGCCAGCCCATTAGCATTGATCATCCATATGAACAGACCATCGGGCCCGCGTTGGATGGCAGCTGACGGGACCACGACCGCGTCGCTGCGAGTCTCGAGCAACACCCGCGCGTTGACGAACTCACCGGGCCAAAGCTTGTCGTCCTCGTTGGGAAACATCGCCTTGAGCCGAATGGTCGCGGTGGTCTGGTCCATGATGTTGTCGACCAGCAGAAGGGTTCCGGTCGCAAGCGCGCGGCGATTGTCCTGATCGAAGGCGGTGACCTCGACCGGACCGCGCGCCATGGCAGCGCGAATGTCGTCGAGCGTCCGTGCCGGCAATGTGAACATCACCGCCGAGGGCCGTGTGAGCACCAGCGTCGCGAGCGCCTGCTGGTCGTTGGCATGGACGATATTTCCGGGGTCCACGAGGCGCACCCCCATTCGCCCATCACTCGGCGCCGTGATGATGGTGTACTCGAGATTGGTCTGCGCGGTTTGGATCATCGCGTCATCGGCCGCGATCGAGGCCTTGAGCTGGTCGACCTTGCCCTGCTGCTGGTCGACGATCTGCTGCGAGGTGATGTTCGATTGCACCAGGGTCTTGGAGCGCGCGAGATCTTTACCCGCCGAGATGAACATTGCCTCGTCCTGCGCCTTTTTGGCCTTGGCGTTGTCGAGCGCCGCCTGGAACAGGCGCGGATCGATCAAGGCCAGCACGTCGCCTTTCTTGACCTGCTGACCCTCGGTGAACAGCACCTCCTGCAGCTTGCCGTCGACCTGCGAGTGGATGCCGACGGTCAGCGAGCCTTGCACCGTGCCGAGTCCGGTCAAGTAGATCGGCACATCCTGCCGGCCGACGATCGCGACGCTCACGGGCACGCCTGCGGTTGCAGGCGCACGGGCCGCATGAGCTCCTCGCGGGCCATGTCCCCAATGCCAATAGGCGGCGCCGCCGACCGCCAGCACTGCAACACAGGTTGTGACCAGGACGATACGGCGACCGCGTGACGCTCTCGTGCTCCCCTCCGACATCACGATTCCTCACCTCACGATCATCACCTCTTGAAAGATTGCTGACAGAAAATATCGGCGCGGAGGGGGCGCTCCACAACTTACGGATTGGTAGGGAAGCGTTTACTGCCTGTTTATGTGGGCACTGCGCGGCACAGCTATCGTGGGCTTACAAAACGCGACAGACGCCGCGGTCGCGCGCCGATCGCGGTTCCGCGCAGTCGAATATCAATCCCATCAACTGCCGACGTCGTCGGGGCGCGCGCCGCTGTGCGAGCCGCCAAATCACGGCGGAAAAGCGTCGCTGACGGTCGGTGCGGCCCTTATTTCAGAGGCACGATCGCGGTCACGTCGATCTCGACGATCATTCCGGGCCAGGCGAGCTGGCTGATTGTCAGTAGCGTGTGCGCAGGCCGGAGATGGCTTCCGAACGCTTCGACGCGGCACTTGCCGTAATCGGGTTGGTAACGTCGGTGCGTCGATTGTTCGACGCCGGCGAATAGTGCATTTGCTCGTCGCGCTGTTAATCCCCCGCATCGATATTGCCATCTCCCTGTCGGGACGACGTCCGTCGTCAAGCTGCGAGCGCGCCTTGGCGACACCGAGATGGAGGACCGACATGAGTGATGGTTCGCGCGGAGGGGGCCCTGGGCCGCAAGTAAGCCGGCCGATGTTGTCCGATATCGAAGCCCTCGTTCTGGCGAGCGCCGTGCTCGGTCTCGCGTATGCTCTTCTGAGCTGATCTCCTCAAAATCGTCGAGCTGTTAGGCTGCGGTGGCGCTCGCCGTGTCGGGAGCGCGACCATTCGCGCGGCCGCGAGTCGCGGCTGGGCGCGCCGCCCACCACTTGCCGCCGCCGAAGGAACGGTGCAGGTTTAACTTGCGAGATTATTTTAGGAACTTTCGTCCCTCCCGGCGCTTTAGGAGAACCAAGATGAGCACTCTGACGCGTCGGGCGGCATTCATTGCGCTTGCAACCTGTGTCGCCGTGCCGGCGCACGCGCAGACGAGCAGGCAGAGTGCGGAAATTGTGACGCTCGATCGGCCGGCCGCCTTTGAGATCGCGCCGAATACCGGAAGCCTAAAAGAAAGCGTGCAAAAAGGGCAGGAACTGGTCTGGCATCCGAAGGAGAAGCCGGACGATCGCCGGTTTCAAATCACGAACGTGGCGGTGGCGTTCCTGCGCGAGCAAACCGGCGGTCAACTGAAGATGACCTTTGCCGGCAACGTCTCCTCGCTCGGCTATCAGACCTCCGAGGACGCAAAATTGAACGTGATCGTTCGCGCCAAAGGCGGTGCGTCGCTGCACTCCTGGAGCTTCGAAATTTCGGTCAAGTGCGCCGACAAGGATCGGCCGCTCACTCCCCTGACGCACGACGTGCCAGCCGACGTCGCTGCCAATGTCTTCACGAACGTCAGCACGGTCGAAATTGCCGAACCGTCCGAGCCGAATTATCGCGGGGTGAGCGTTCAGCGCTGCAACTGATACGGATACGCCTGATCGTCCTCCTCGTCCCTTCCGCCCCAGATGCCGACGCGGCTTGAACGCGCCTGCTGCTCGAGTGCGCGCAGTTCCGCCGATGCGTTCGCGCTCGCTCGGCCGCCGCCATTGAACAGCACCACGCGGGAGAGGTCCTGGTCATCGACCCGGCATCGGTAGTCATTGCCGCCGCCGGCCGGCTCACAGACCACCTCTCGAATTCCGAGATAGCGCCTGAACTCACGCACGGCGCGCCCGCGCGCACCTTCTACCCCGAACAACCGCACGATGCGGCCCTGGATCTCCAGCATCCCGGTAGTCGGCACAACCGCCACGCCGCGAATGACAGAGGCGTTCAGCGCTCGCTTGGCGTCGCCCGCTTCGAACGCGGTCAGCGCGGTGGCGCGCGAGGAAGCGCGAGCGAGCTTCGCCCGAACCGGGGCGGATTGGCTGACGAATTCGTTCCAGATGCGCGCCGGGAGATCGCCGCCGGTCACGCCTCTCGTGGGGCTATTGTCGTCGTTGCCGATCCACACGCCGACGACGATGTCGTTGGTGAACCCGACGAACCATGCGTCCTTATGGTTCTGGCTCGTGCCCGTCTTTCCCTCGGCCGGGACGTTGATCCTCGCCCCGCGGGCCGTGCCCTCGCGAACGACGCTGGCGAGAATATCGTGCGTGGCCGCGCGCGCGGCCGGGTTGCTGGCCGGCTGGAGCTGGGCTTTTTGCCGCGAATAGAGAACACGATCGCCGTTGCGAATGGCGCGGATCGCGTACGGCTCGACGTTTTCCGCTTCGGCCGCGATCGCAGCAAAGGCGCGCGTCATCTCGAGCAGGGTCACTTCGCCTGCACCGAGCGCAAGGCTGGGCACCGCAGGCAGCTCCGACTGCACGCCGAGCTTGCGCGCCGTGTCGATGACCGCTTGAATTCCGACCGCATCGGCAAGCTGAACCGCCACCGAGTTGATCGAGTTCGCAAAGGCGCTACGCAAGGTCACGACACCACGGAAGCGGCCGCCGTAGTTCTCCGGCTCCCACTTGCCGATCTGCACCGGCCGGTCGACCGCCGTCGTCTGCGGATCGAGCCCTTTTTGGAAGGCGGTGAGATAGACGAATACCTTGAACAGCGAGCCGGGCTGCCGCTTGGCCTGGGTGGCCCGATTGAACTGGCTTTCGTTGTAGTCGCGGCCTCCCACCATCGCGAGAATGGCGCCGTCCGGTGCCAGCGCGACGACGGCCGCTTGCCCGACCTTCTTGGCACGTCCTTCCGCCTGGAGCCGACGCGCGATGATGTTTTCGGCAATGGTTTGCAGATCGAGATCGAGGGTGGAGCGCACGGTCACATCCGGCGGCGCCGAGCCGACGAGACGCTTCACGTCGCCACCGAGCATATCCACGAAATAGTTCGTTCCCGGCGGATTGTCGGGCGGCACCCGCAACACGGTGGGCTGTCGGCGCGCGGCATCGGCCTGCTCTCGGGAAATTGCGCCGGTCTGGACCATCGCATTGAGCACCAACGCCGCCCGCTGCCGTGCCCCTTCGAGATGGCGGGTGGGAGCCAGCGCGGAAGGCGCGCGCACGAGGCCCGCGAGCATCGCCGATTCGCTGAGCGACAATTCTTTTGCGGTCTTGCCGAAGTAGCGTTTCGCGGCGGCGTCCACGCCATAAACGCCGGCGCCGAAATAGGCGGTGTTGAGGTATCGGCTGAGAATTTCCTCCTTGCCGAGGGTGCGCTCCATCCACATCGCCAGAATCGCTTCCTGGATCTTGCGCTTGATGGTGCGCTCGGGCGAGAGATAGGTCATGCGCGCGAGCTGCTGCGTGATCGTGCTCCCGCCCTCGCGCACGCTTCCGAAAACAATGTTGCGAATTGCCGCCCGCACCATGGAGGGCAGATAGAACCCGCCGTGCTCGTAAAAGTGGCGGTCTTCGATGGCGATGATGGCGCGCGACAGGTTCGCGGGAATGTCCTGGGGAGAGAGCTTGTCGCCCTTGAAGACGCCGCGCGTGGCGAAGACTTGGCCGTCGGGCGCCTCGACGATCAGCGCGCTTGGCGTCGGTTCGATCACCAAGCCGCCGTTTTCCGGCAAGGTGGCCATGCAGTAGGCGACATAGGCGACGGGAAGGATGATGGCGAAAGCGAGCGCGGCGACGATGCCATGAATCGGCCGCAGGCGGGCTGCGCCTGCCGACCACCAGTGGCTTCGAACGCGCCTCTCATGCCGAGAGTCCGAGCCGAACCGAGGTGCCGTGCTCATCGCCGAGTGCCCTAGCGCGGGGGCGGCGGATCGACCCATCCGCGCCGGCGTGGAAGATCGAGCCGGAAAATTTCAGAGCGCGCGGGAGGGGTCGCGCCATTCAGGCTCCGCGTCGCGCTGGGTAAGTTCGAGCTGTCAGCATCGCCGCGCCCGACAGTGCTGTCGCCGCTCCAAAAAGAACGGTGGCGGTGACGCCAGCGAACGGTCTCGATGCCAGTATCCGAACGCAGCAAGGCGCCGGACCGCATGGGGATGAGCGGCGATGCTCCCGCCGCTCCGCAGCCGACGAAAATGCCAGCGGCGAGAATAAGTTGGGGTGCCAGCATGAAGCCCCTCGCTGAGGCGGAGATCTGGAAAAGAACGCGAAGGGCGGCGAGTCTGTTCCAGGTACCGGGTCAAGCCGGCAAAGACGGACATTTGGGGCCGACCGGATGGCGCCTATGTGTGCCGTCGGGCTGACGAAGCGCGCAAAACTGTGTCATGGTTTGCAAGCGACACCAACCGCAGAGTTCGGTCGGCATGCGATCTCTCCGACACCTTCTGTGCCTGCCGGCGCTGCTGCTCGCTGCTCCCGCGCTCGCGCAGGTCAGCGGCGTCGCCGAGATTGCGAGCTACCAGGGTGCCGATCGCGAGCAGCGGCTGATCGAGGGCGCCAAACGGGAGAAGGAGCTTACCTTCTACTCCTCCATCCCGCCGGAGGACATTGCCGCATTGGTCTCGGCCTTCGACAAGAAGTACGGCGTCAAGGTCAAGGTCTGGCGCGCGGACTCGGAAGGCTTCCTGCAACGCATCATCAGCGAGGCGAGGGCGCGCCGTTTCGAGGTCGATGTCATGGCGGGCTCGAGCTCGGCGCTCGAGCCGCTTTACCGCGAGAACTTGCTGCAGGAGGTGAAATCGCCCTACCTCGCCGGCATCATTCCCGAGGCCATTGCTCCGCACCGGCAATGGGTGGCGGTCTATCTCAGCATGTTCGTGCAGGCCTACAACACCGACCTCGTCCGCAAAGAGACTCTACCGAAGACCTTTTACGATCTGCTGCGGCCGCAGTGGAAGGACAGGCTCGGCATTGAAGCGGAGGATTACGACTGGTTTGCGCAGGTCGTCATGGATCTCGGCGAGGCGCAAGGCTTGCGGCTGTTCCGCGACATCGTGGCCTCGAACGGGATTTCGGTGCGCAAGGGTCACAGCCTGCTTACCAACCTCGTCGTCGCCGGCGAAGTACCGCTGGCGCTCTCGGCTTACGGTTTCTTGGCCGAGCAGGCGAAGCGGCGGGGCGCGCCGCTCGATTGGTTCGTCATTCCGCCGGCGATCGCCCGCCCCACGGCCGAGGGGCTGGCGCGGAACGCGCCGCATCCCCATGCGGCGGTGCTGTTCTTCGACTTCCTGATCAGCGAGGAAGGCCAGCAGATCCTGGGCAGCCGCCAATTCGTCACCGTGAGCCGCAGCATCGAGACGCCCTTCAACAAGGGTCCGATCACGCTGATCGATTCGGCCGCGATCCTCGATCAAGCGCGCAAGTGGCAGGAACTCTACCAGAAGACGATCATCGCCCCGTCCCGGTAACAGGAATGGTATCGGCCCGCCGTCGTCCCCGCGCAAGCGGGGAGGTGGATTCACATTCGAACTGCAACAGTTTTTGGAACATCTCCGAGGGGGTTGCGAAGTCAAGGCACTTTCTCGGGGTGTTGTTGTATGCGCTAA
>JBJMTU010000353.1:0-14884 GCA_045811545.1 Xanthobacteraceae bacterium
TCAAACCGCGCGCACGATCGAGCAGGTCCTGCGCGCCACCGGCGCCGTCAAGGGCGTGCAGATCACCAACGTGGCAGGCGCGGGGGGCGCGGTCGGGCTTCCGCAATTCCTGAACCAGTGGAAGGGACAGGGCAACGCGCTCATGGTGGCGGGCATGGTGATGGTCGGCGCGATCATCGCCAACAAGAGCCCGGTCCGGCTCGCGCAGGCGACCCCGATCGCGCGCCTCACCGGAGAATTTCTGGCATTGGTCGTTCCGGCACAATCGCCCTTCACCAGCGCGAAGGCCTTCGCGGCGGCGCTCAAAGCCGATCCCGCGAAGGTTCCCGTCGCCGGCGGCTCGGCCGGCGGCTCCGACCACATCCTCCTCGGTATGATCGCCAAGGCGCTCGGCGTTCCCCCTAGCAAGGTGAGCTATGTCGCCTTTGCCGGCGGCGGGCCGGCGACCGCCGCACTGCTTGGCAATCAGGTGGCGGCCGGGATTTCGGGCTATGGCGAATTCGCGGAGCAAGTGAAAGCGAACAAGCTGCGCGTGCTCGCCATATCCGCGGACAAGCGCCAGCAAGACATCGCGGCGCCCACGCTGAAAGAGGAAGGCATCGACGTGGAGCTGTTCAACTGGCGCGGGGTATTCGCTCCTCCGGGCGTCAATGACGCGCAACGCAAGGCGATGATCGCGCTGATGGAGCGGATGACGGCGACGCCGCAATGGGCTGAGGCCTGCAAGATGCGGGAATGGACGCAAATCACGCTGCTCGGGGACGAGTACAAGGCTTTTCTCGAAAGCGAGACGGCGCGGATCGAAGGCATTCTCAAAGAGCTCGGGCTCGCATGACAATGACCAGCGGCTCTTCGGAAGAGCCCACCGCGCGCCCCGCCATCGGCGAGACGATCATCGGGGCCGGCGTGCTCGTGCTGGCGATCGTCATGTTCTGGCAGACCATGTCGATCCCGGTATCACCGATCTACGCCAAAGTCGGGCCCACCGTCGTCCCGATGATGACGGCCGTCGCGTTGGGAATGCTCGGTCTCCTCCTGCTCATCGATGCCTGGCGAGGCGGCTGGCAGCCCGAGGAGGAGAAGGCCGTCACGCCCGATCGAGCCGCCCTGCTCTGGATCACTGCCGGGCTCGTGCTCAACGTCGTCCTGATCGGCCCGGTCGGGTTTACCATCGCTTCGATCATTCTGTTCGTGTGCGTCGCGCGCGGGTTTGGATCCAACAGGATCGTGCGCGATGCCCTGATCGGCGCAGCTTTCGCGCTCGTCGCCTATTTCGGTTTCGCCTTGACGCTCGGCATCAATATCGGTTCGGGTTTGGTCGAGAGCGCCATCGAACGGGTGATCGGGGTGGAGGGCGGCTGACATGGATGCCTTCCAGCAGCTTCTCAATGGCTTTGCCGTCGCGCTCACCCCGATGAATCTTCTGTGGTGCCTGGTGGGCACTACCTTGGGCACGGCGATCGGCGTCCTTCCCGGACTAGGCCCGGCGCTGACCATCGCCTTGCTGTTGCCGATCACCTTCAAAGTCGAGCCGACCGCGGCATTCATTCTTTTCGCCGGCATCTACTACGGCGCGATGTATGGCGGCTCGACGACCTCGATTCTGCTCAACACGCCGGGCGAGAGCGCCACCATCGTCACGGCGCTCGAAGGTAACAAGATGGCGCGCAACGGCCGTGCCGGCGCGGCGCTCGCGACGGCGGCCATCGGCTCTTTCGTGGCCGGCATGATCGGCACCCTCGGCATCACCTTTCTGGCGCCCGTGGTGGTGGACTGGGCGCTTCGATTTGGGCCGGCCGACTATTTCTCGCTGATGGTGTTCGCCTTCGTGACGGTCTCCGCCGTGCTCGGCTCCTCGGTGGTGCGGGGGCTCGCCACCTTATTCTTCGGCATCTGGTTGGGTCTGATCGGCGTCGATTTGCAGACCGGCCAAGCGCGCTTCACCTTTGGTCTTGCGGAGCTGCTCGACGGCGTCAACGTCATCGTCGTGGCGGTTGGTCTGTTCGCGGTCGGGGAGACGCTCTACGTGGCCTCGCGCTACCGCTCGGGCAAAGACGAGATCATTCCATTGTCGGGCTCGATCTGGATGACGGCAGACGAATGGAAGCGCTCGTGGAAACCGTGGCTGCGCGGCGCCGGCATCGGCTTTCCGATCGGTGCCATGCCGGCGGGTGGCGCCGAGATTCCAACTTTTCTGAGCTACTACATCGAGAAGAAGCTCTCCTCGAAGCCGCAGGAGTTCGGCAAAGGCGCGATCGAGGGCGTCGCCGGCCCGGAGGCCGCCAACAATGCGTCGGCCGCCGGCGTGCTGGTGCCGATGCTCACGCTCGGTCTGCCCACATCGGCGACCGCCGCGATCATGCTTTCGGCGTTCCAGAGCTACGGCATCAATCCCGGGCCGCTGCTGCTGCAGTCGCAGCCGCAGTTGGTGTGGGGACTAATCGCGTCCTTGTTCATCGGCAACGTCATGCTGCTCGTGCTCAACCTGCCGCTGATCGCGATCTGGGTGAAGCTCCTGCAAATCCCGGCGCCGCTGCTCTATGCCGGCATTCTGGTGTTCGCTACTATCGGCACGTATGGGATTACCCAATCTCCCGTCGACCTTATCCTGCTGTATCTCATCGGCGGTGCGGGCTACCTCATGCGCCGGTACGACTTCCCGGTCGCTCCCGTCATCATCGGAATGATTCTGGGCCCGCTCGCGGAACAGAATTTCCGCCAGGCGATGACGATCTCGGCCGGTGACTGGACGGTGTTCTTCACGCGGCCGTTGTCGGCTACGATCCTGGCGCTGGCGGTGCTCGCTTTGTTCGGGCCCAAGCTCTATCAGCTCGCCATGCGGCCCAAACCCGATCACGTCCCGGGCGACGCGTAAGCTAACCAAAGCAGGTTTCGAACTTCGCCGCGATGTCCGTCCCCCTCCCAGTTGGGACAGCTGCGACAGCGCGGGTCACACGTCCCCCACGACTTCGTAATGCCGCACGCTCCTGTCGAATTCGATGAGCGCGGCCACCGCGCCTGGCTCGACGACCGCCTGATCGACGTCCATCCCGGCAAACGCGCGAATCGCGTCCATTGACCGCCATCGCGTCAGGATCAGAAACTCGATCTTGTCGTCGAGTTGGCGGCGAGCAAGTTGCGCGCCGATAAAACCTGGGACATGGCGCAGCTCGGGGATGACCTTCTCGCGGAAATGCTTCGGGTATGCGTCCGCCTTCGACGGATTTGCGCGTCCGCGCCACTCGCGAATGATCATGTGAGAAACCTCGTGACACGCGCTGTCCGTGCATATCGTTGGCGCAAGCGCCCGGCCTGCTCAATCGCGAGCCGAGATGAGCAATTTTGGCCTGCCTTTCCTCTCCATGGTCTCGGGCATCAGCCACCAGGTCAGGATGAGACCGCCACCGCCGATGCAGGCGAGGCCCAGGAACGCGAAACTGCTGCCGAGGTAATCGCTCATCCATCCGGCGAGCGTCGTGCTCAGCGACGCTCCGACCGCCGTTGCGCTCCCGACTATCCCCTGCGCCAGATTGAATCGTCCCGTACCGCGCGTGATGTCGGCAATCGTCAGCGGAACCAGCACGCCGAACACTGCGGCGCACACGCCGTCGAGCAGCTGCACCGCAACCAGCAGGCCAGGGTCCACCACGACCATGAACAACAGGGCGCGAATGGGCAAGGCGGCAAAACCGATCAGCAATATCGGCCGGCGTCCCCATCGCTGAGCGAAACGCCCGACCGCCGGCGAGAATACTGCGACGACAATTTGCGGCACCACGATGCAGGCCGCCACCAAGGTCGTTGCCCATGCGCTCGAACGCATCGTGACGATGCTCGCCATGAGCGGAAGCAGGGCGGTGTTTGCGAGCTGGAAGACGGTGACACAGGCGGCGAAGATCAAGAGCGGCCGATTGGTCAAGAGGCTCGCAAAGCCAGCGGTGCGGGTACGCCCCTCGGCCAGCCCGCCGTGGGCGCGAACAGGATCGATTTCGTTCGGCCGGATGTGAGCGAGCGTGACCAGCGTGGGAATGATGAGCGCGGCGGTGACCAGGAACACCGCCTGGTTCGACCAGAAATATCCGACCGCGCCCATTCCCGCTGCCGCGAGACCGTTGCCGATCGAGGCGAAGCGGGCGTTGCGGCCGAACCGTTCGCCGCTGGCGGCATGACCGACGAGCCCGAGACTGATCGCGGCGAGCGCGGGGCTCACCACCGAACTGCCGGCGGCTTGCAGAATTTGCGCGCCAAGAACCGCGGGAAACATCGGCCATAGTGCGATGATCAGCGCGCTCGCGCTGATGGCGATCATCGCCAACGCGGCGACCGCGCGCTCCGAGCGCGCGGCATCGACGAGGGCCCCGCCCGGCATTTGCAGCGCCAATCCGGCAAGCCCTCGGGCCGAGAGGACGAGCCCGATATCGACCTGCGTCCACCCCTGAGCCGTGAGATAGACCGAGACGAACGGCCCGAATCCGGTCTGCACGTCGGCAACGCAGAACGCGAACCAGTCGAGGCCGCGCTGGCTGCGCCGCGAGGCGGCGATCGGCGGCTCGGCCGGCAGCGCCCGTGGCGGAGATGGCGGCGCTTCGTCGGGTTCCACCGCTCGCTTGGGTGGGCGGAGATGGCGGGGTGCCGGTGCGCTGGGCAGGGTTACCTCTCCGGTACTGCTGCCTCGCTCGATGGTGCGGCTCGCTCCGGACTCGCGGAGCTAACCACCACCACCACTGGCTCACCGCGCTTGTACTCGGGCGCCAGTCGCACCTGGTTACGGGTCAGGTCCACGGTAATCGATCCGGGCTTACCGGCAGGGGCGAAGTTCAAGGCGCGCCAGTCGACGGCGATCTTGCGCGTGCCGATACCGAGAAAGCCGCCGAAGTCGATGATCGCCGCACGCACTTGCCCATCGCGGCTGACGATGATGTCCACGATCCGCCCCATGTCCTCACCGGCGTTGCTGCGCACGCTTTTGCCGAGGATTGTCGAGATCTCTTGGTCGTCGAGCACGACCGCGGGCGTACCGGGAGAAGGATTGGGAGGCGGGGCGGTGGCCGGTGGGGCAGCCGTCGACGGCGGATTCTCCGGCGCAGACTGCCCTATCGGCGGCGGTGACGGCTCCGGCGTCTGCGCGACCTGGCGCGCCTGAGCCGATCGCGCCGCCTGCTCCGCGCGACCCGAGGCGTCACTATAGGCACCGACCGCCGCGACCAGACCAGCCGCGACGATGGCGATGATTGCGAGACCGGTACGCATTGCGCGCTGCCCCATGCACATTACCCCACGACGCTCAACGCGAATGCACCCTCCAAGTTCCTTGTCCAGCGTCGTGCGGGCACGACTTTCTGCACCGCGAGGTCCGCCTTGCGGCAGCTAAATCGCCTTGAAAATCGAGCCAAACAATTCGGCCCGTTAAGAGAATCGGTCCGCTCGCCCTGCGTGCGGACCCTGCCGCGACCCCGGAAAACCGTGTTACTTTGGGCATCGACCAAGACCGAAGGCGCTACGGAGAGGGATTCATGCCGGGATATGCAAAAGCGGCCGTTGTCATTGCGCTTTGGCTCGCCAGCGGGGTGGGGGAGGTTTCCGCCCAAGTCAAACTTGGGGCCGTGTTATCGGTCACCGGGCCGGCTTCGTTCCTGGGCGACCCGGAGAAAAAGACGCTCGAAATGTACGTTGACGAGATCAACGCCAAGGGCGGCGTGAACGGGCAAAAGCTGCAACTCGTCGTCTATGACGACGGCGCCGATGCCAATGCGGCGCGCACCTTCGCCACCCGCCTCATCGAGGAGGATAAGATCATCGCCATGGTCGGCGGCACCACCACTGGCGCAACGCTTGCCATGATCCCCGTCTTCGAAGAGGCGCAGATCCCGTTGATCTCGCTCGCCGGCGCCGTCCAGATCATCGACCCGGTGCGCAAGTGGGTGTTCAAGACGCCGCACACCGACAAGATGGCCTGCGAGAAGATCTTCGCCGATTTGAAGCAGCGCAACTTGACGAGCGTCGCCCTGATCTCGGGCACCGATGCCTTCGGCAAATCGATGCGTGACCAATGCGTGGCGGTTGCGCCGCAGGCCGCCATTACCATCGCGCACGAGGAATCCTACGGCCCGCGCGACAGCGACATGACCCCGCAGCTCACCAACATCAAGGGCAAGCCCGCCGTGCAGGCGGTGATCAATCCGGGCTTCGGCCAGGGTCCGGCGATCGTGACGCGCAACTATCGGCAGCTCGGCATTGCGCTGCCGCTCTATCAGAGCCACGGCGTCGCTTCGAAACAGTTCATCGAGCTGGCCGGTCCCGCCGCGGACGGGGTGCGGCTGCCGGCCGCGGCGCTGCTCGTGGCCGAGAAGCTTCCCGACAATGACCCGCAGAAGCCGGTCGTTGTCGCCTACACGCGGACTTATCAGCAGAAGACAGGCCAGCCGGTCTCGACCTTCGGCGGCCACGCCTATGACGGTCTGATGATTTTCGTGGAGGCCGCGAAACGCGCCGGCAGCTTCGACAAGGCAAAAGTGCGCGAGGAGATCGAGAAGACGAAGAATTTCATCGGCACCGGCGGCGTCGTCAACATGTCACCGAGGGATCATCTCGGCCTCGACCTCTCGGCCTTCCGCGTGCTCGAGATCAAGGGCGGCGACTGGACGCTGGTGCAGTAGACGCGTGCCGGAATTCCTCCAATTCGCCTTCTCGGGCCTCACCGTCGGCGCCGTCTACGCGCTCGTCGCGCTGGGCTTCACCCTGATCTACAACGCCTCCGACGTCATCAACTTCGCCCAGGGCGAATTCGTGATGCTGGGCGGGATGACGACGGTGTTTCTCGGCCTCGCCGGCGTGCCGCTGCCCGTGGCGGCCGCTCTCGCGATCGTCATCACCGTTGCCGTCGGCCTTGCCCTGCACCGCTTCGCCATCGAGCCGGCGCGCGCCAGCGGCGCGGTCGTGCTGATCATCATTACCATCGGCGCGTCGATCTTTCTGCGCGGCCTCGCGCAGGTGGTATTCGACAAACGCTTTCACAGCCTGCCGCCGTTTATCGGCGGCGATGCGATCCGCGTCGGCGGTGCTGCCATCCTGCCGCAAAGCCTGGTGGTGCTCGCCGGTGCGGTTGTCATCGTCGTCCTGCTGTGGGCCTTCATCGAGCGCACCTTGACCGGCAAGGCGATGATCGCCACCGCGGCGAACGAAGTCGCCGCCCGCCTCGTCGGCATCGATACGCGCGCCATCGTCGCCTTGTCATTTGCGATTTCTGCCGCGATCGGCGCGGTGGCGGGCATCCTGATCACTCCCATCACTTTGACCAGTTACGATGTCGGCAGCTTGCTGGCGCTCAAAGGTTTCGCCGCGGCCATGCTCGGCGGCATCGGCAGTGCTGTCGGAGCGGTGATCGGCGGATTACTGCTCGGATTGCTTGAGGCCTTCGCCGCGGGCTACGTCTCCTCGCAATACAAGGACGCGGTCGCGTTTCTGGTCATCCTGATCGTCCTGTTTGCCATGCCGCGCGGATTGTTCGGCCGCGCACCGGTCGAGCGGGTATGACCTTCGTGCCCAACGTCGTGGCGGGTCACGCATACCGAGGCTGGCTCCGCCTGTCGTTGTCATGAACTGCATCCGGGAGAGGGGAATCGACATAGCGTCGAGAGCTTCATGCAAGGGCTCCTGACTCATCGACTTGTTCCGGCGCTGGCCATGGCTGCCGTCGTGGTCGCGCTGCCAGTATTTTTTCCGTCCGCCTATTACTATCGCGTCGCGGCCCTGGTGTTTGTATTTGCGCTTGCTGCCATCGGGCTGAACCTGTTGATGGGTTTCGCCGGCCAAGTGAGTCTCGGCCATGCCGGCTTCATGGGGATCGGCGCCTACGCGGTCGCGATCGGGCCCACACATCTCGGCTTGCCGTCGTCGGTGTCGTTCGTCGTCGGCGCCGGACTCTCCGCGCTCGTGGCTTTCCTCGTCGGCCGGCCGATCCTGCGCTTGAAGGGGCATTATCTCGCGGTCGCCACGCTCGGCTTTGGCATCCTGCTTGCCATCGTCTTCACCAACGAAGCGCGCTTCACCGGTGGGCCCGACGGCATGACCGTTCCGCGGCCCGTTTTGTTCGGCTTCTCCGTCCGCGGCGCACAAGCCTGGTACTGGATCACGGCCGTAACCTTCTTGATCGGCGCCGTGCTCGCGCTCAACCTGATCGACAGCCCGAGCGGACGCGCGCTGCGTGCGATCCATGACAGCGAGGTCGCCGCCCGCGTGCTCGGCGTCGACGTCGCAAGAATGAAGCTTTTGGTGTTCGTCATCTCCGCCATCTATGCCTCGGTCGCCGGCTCCTATTTCGCTCTGCTCAATGGGCACATCACGCCCGACGTGTCCGGCTTCCTTCGCTCGATCGAGCTCGTCGCCATGGTGGTGCTCGGCGGCATGGGATCGGTGGCGGGTTCTCTCGTCGGCGCCGCTCTCCTCGTGGTGTTGCCGCAGACGCTCACGCTGCTGCACGACTACGAGCAAATGGCGCTTGGTCTCATCGTCATGCTGGTGATGATTTTCTTGCGCGCCGGGATCGTGCCGACTTTCGCGAGAGCGCTCTCCTTGGGGCGGGTATGATTCTTGTTGCCGAGCACCTGTCGGTCTCCTTCGGCGGCGTGCGTGCCGTCGATGATGTGAGCCTGGCGGTTGCGCCCGGCCTCGTCTTCTCGATCATCGGTCCGAACGGCGCCGGCAAGACGACGCTGTTCAATCTCATCTCCGGCCTTTACTTGCCCGCTGCCGGCCGCGTGCACCTTGCCGGGGAGGAGGCGACCGCGCTTGCGCCGGAAGAGCTCGCGCGCCGCGGCTTGTCACGCACGTTCCAGAACCTGCAGATTTTCTTCCGCATGAGCGTTCTCGAGAACGTCATGGTCGGCCGCCACCGTCATGAAACGACGGGCATATTCGCTGATCTCGTTCATCTGCCCGCGGTGAGCCGACAAAATCGGAGAACACGCGAGGCGGCCGCGGCTGCGCTCGAGCGCGTAGGGCTTGCCGCGTCGGCGCAGCGTCCGGCGAGCGCCTTGCCGTTCGGCGATCTCAAGCGGCTCGAAATGGCCCGCGCGCTTGCGAGCGAGCCCAAGCTGCTTCTGCTCGACGAGCCGGCCGCGGGCTGCAATCCGGTGGAGACCGCCGGGATCGAAGCCGTCATCCGCCGTCTGATCCGCGACGGTATCACCGTCGTACTGGTCGAGCACGATATGCGGTTGGTGATGAACGTCTCGGATCGCATCCATGTGCTCGCCAACGGCCGCACCCTTGCCCAGGGGACGGCCGCAGAGGTCCGCGCGAACCCGGCCGTGATCGCGGCCTATCTCGGCGTTCGCGGCGCGCAGGAGACGGTTCGTGCTCTCGGTTGAGCAGGTCAGGAGCAGTTACGGTCGCATCGAGGCGCTGCACGGCATTTCGATCGAGGTGGCAGGGGGCGAGATCGTCACGCTCCTCGGCGCCAATGGTGCCGGCAAGACCACGCTGATACGGGCGATTTCCGGCGTGCAGCCGATCTCGGCCGGGCAGATCCGGTTCGACGACCGACCGTTGGAAGGCACGTCCGCGCATGGACGTGTTGCGCTCGGGATCGCACAGGTGCCGGAAGGTCGCCAGGTGTTTGCGCCGCTTTCGGTCGAAGATAACCTCAGGCTCGGGGCGTGGTCGCGACGAAACGCGCGGCTCGATGCCGAGCTTGCGTCCGTCTATGAGCTGTTTCCGGTCCTGGCGTCGCGCCGGCGGATCAGCGCCGGCATGCTGTCGGGTGGGGAGCAGCAAATGCTGGCGATCGGCCGTGCCCTCATGGCGAAGCCGCGCCTGCTGCTGCTCGATGAGCCTTCCATGGGTCTCGCCCCCATTTTGGTCGAGCAAATTCTGGACGTTGTGCAGGGGCTGAAGGAAGCCGGTCTGACGGTGCTGCTGGTTGAACAGAATGCCCGCGCTGCGCTCGCCATCGCCGATCGCGGCTATGTGATCGAGACCGGGCGGATCGCGACGAGCGGCAGCTCGGATGAACTCTTGGCCGATGCGCGCGTGCAGGCGGCATATCTGGGAGTGTGATGAAGCGCAAAGAAACACGTCTGGTTGGTACATCCGTGCGACCTTTCTAGGCGTGCGCCTGCCCTGAAGAGTTGCGTGCACATCGAATGGGCATGCAAAGTCCGAAGGGAACCACCTCGGGCGTGCCGGTTTGGTATCGCGCCCCGTGGGCCGAGAGCGGCAAGAAGTGTATCATGAGCACGTCGCAGCTCGGCGGTTCGGCAACAAGGGAGCGCGGCCGCTGATATGAAATCTCGTTCTACTGCACGGCACGGTTCAGCGATCGGACGGCGCAAACGCCAGCCACAAATGCCGGCCGTTGCACTCTCCGAAAGCAAGCTCGATGAAAGCTTGGAGGAAAGCTTTCCAGCGAGCGATCCGCCGAGTTGGACGGTACTAACGCGAATCGGATCGCCACGGCGAAAACCTCGAAGCGTTGACGATTCCGAGACCTAGCCTCCGATCGAGCTGCGGCTAATCCGCGGCCGCGCGCTGGAGTATTCCTCAGGTTGGCGAACCGGGAGATTTGCCATGACCACCCGCAAGCTCGACAAGACACAGTGGCGTACCTTCTTCGATCGCCTATCGACCACCCTCGAAGGCAAACAAGCTGAAATCGAGATCGCCTCGCTTCGCCTCGGGGATCAGCTCGAAGCGGACTGGCTACCTCTGCTCGGCATCGCCTACGATCCCAACGACGACATCGTCGAGGTGGCGCTCGAGGGTTTGGAACCGCGAGAACTTTACGTCGAGGAGGGACCCGGCGGCTTGACGGCGCTCGAAATCATCGATGCAGACGACGTCAAGCAGATCGTCAAGCTTCGCGATCCATTGATGCTGCCTTCGCCATCGCCGACACGCTGACAAGTCCGGTCAGCTTGCCGCACTCACGCGTTCCCCATCGGGAGACGCAAATGTTGCGACCATCCGTCGTCCTGCTGGCGGTGTTGACTGCAAGCGGCGCCACGATGCAAGACGCCGCCGCGGAACTGGTCTCGTCACGGCCGATCACCGTCGTTATTCCGTTCACGCCGGGTGCCAGCTCCGACACGCTGCAGCGCATCGTCAGCAAGAAGGTCACCGAGAACACCGGGCAGACGCTCGTCGTCGAGTCACGTCCGGGCGGCAGCGGCATCATCGCCGCGGCAGTGGTCAAGCAGGCGCCGCCCGACGGACACACGCTGCTGCAGGCGAATGCGGCAACCCATGCCGTCAACGCCGCGCTCTACGCGACGCTGCCCTACGATCCGATGAAGGATTTTCGGCCGATCACGCTGATGTGGAGCTTTCCCCAATTGCTCGCGGTCCCGCTCGAGAGCCCCGCGAAGTCGGTCATCGACCTCGTCGCCTTTGCCAAAGCGAAGCCCGGCGGCTTGAGCTTTGCCTCCCAAGGAACCGGTTCCGGCGGGCATCTGCTCGGCGAGATGTTGAAGCTGAGGACGGGAGCGAACTTGGTGCACATTCCTTACCGCGGCGCTGCTCCCGCCGCCACCGATCTCGCCGCCGGCCGGGTCGACTTCTTCTTCGTCTCCTATTCCTCGCTGCTGCCGTTTCTGCAGGGGGGCAAGGTGCGCGTCCTTGCGGTGACATCACCGACCCGTCTGCCGGCGCTGCCCGATGCCCCGACTATGACGGAGGCGGGTTTTGCCGGAGTGGTGCTCGACGC
This sequence comes from Xanthobacteraceae bacterium, assembly GCA_045811545.1. Classification (GTDB taxonomy): domain Bacteria; phylum Pseudomonadota; class Alphaproteobacteria; order Rhizobiales; family Xanthobacteraceae; genus VAZQ01. The sequence goes on from JBJMTU010000353.1 coordinate 11,702, forward strand.
CTGGTTCGGGCTCGTTGCCCCGGCGGACACACCCGATCTCGTTATCGGCAAGCTCAATGCCGCATTCGTGCAGGCGCTGCGGGACCCGCAGATCGTCAAGCAAATGACCGATCAAGGCGCCGAAGCGCGCGCCACTACGCCCGCGGAATTCGCGGCGTTCATCGCCTCCGAAACCGAGCGCCTCGGCAAGCTCGTGCGCGCGGTCGGGGCCAAGGCAGAGTGAGGGGCGGTTAGGCTGCGTCCGCCGTCGCGCGACACGCGCGTTCTTTGAACCTGTCCTGCCGAGGCAGAATTTTCCATTTCATTATGGGGATTCGCCACAATATTTTTCTCTTTTTGCGCTAGTTTTCATTACTATATGGAAAATCATACTAACCAACATTTCACGGAGCTGGCCTGCGATGCGTTTCCTTCCGGTATTTCTCGATACCTGCGCAGGGGTGGTCATTCTGGTCGGCTCCGGCGAGCCGGCGCGCGGCAAGTTGCGGCTGCTGCGCGCGGCCGGAGCGCACGTGCGCTGGTTTTCCCGCGATGTCGATGTGGCGGAAGAAATGCTGATGCTATCGGGACCGGGGCGACTGGAAATTAGTTTTGGTGATCCGCTCAAAGCCGATTTGGTCGACGCCGTCGCCATTGTCTCCGCGGCCGGCGATGCGCTCGACGCGCAAATTGCCGCCCGCGCCCGCCGCCATCGCATCCCCGTCAATGTCGTCGACCAGCCCGAGCTCTCGACGTTCATTTTTCCCGCCATCGTCGATCGCGGCGAAGTGGTTGTCGCGATCGGCACCGGCGGAGCCTCGCCGATCCTGGCGCGGCGTCTGCGCGAGCTGATCGAAGCCTTGCTGCCCACGCGGATCGGCGAGCTTGCCCAATTGATCGGCCGCCACCGCCGCCGCTTCGCGGCCGTCCCGCGCGCGCTGTCGCCGCGCCGTTTCTGGGAAAACATCATCGCCGGTCCGATTGCCGAGGCGGTCCTTGCCGGGCGCTCCGACAAGGCGGAGGCGCGGCTCGTCGCCGCGATCGACGGCGATGGCGCCCGCGAAAGCAGGGCGGGGAAAGCGGAAACGGTGTTTCTCGTCGGCGCCGGCCCGGGCGACCCCGATCTTTTGACGTTGCGCGCGCTTCATGCGCTCGCTGATGCGGATGTCGTGTTCTACGACGAGTTGGTGACTGCGGCCGTGCTCGATCGCGCGCGCCGCGGCGCCGAGCAGGTGTTCGTCGGCAAGCGGCGCGGCGAGGCAGGCATCGGACAGGACGAGATCAACGGGCGCCTCGTTGCGGCCGCGCGCGCCGGTCGCCGCGTCGTGCGGCTCAAGGGCGGCGATCCCTTCATCTTCGGGCGCGGGGGCGAAGAGTTGGAGTATTTGCGCGCGGCCGGCGTACCGGTCATCGTCGTGCCCGGAGTAACCGCGGCGCTCGGCTGCGCCGCCGAAGCGGGCCTTCCGCTGACCTTCCGCAACGAGGCGGGCAAGCTTGCCTTCATCACCGCGCAGCGGGCGGAAGAGGCGGCCGCAATCGATTGGTCGAGCCTCGCCGACCGGCAGATGACGCTTGTCGTCTATATGGGACTGGCGTCTGTGGCCGGTGTGCGCGACGGCTTGATCGCGGCCGGCCGCGACGGAGAGACCCCGGCCGCGGTCCTTGCCCGCGGGACGCGACCGGATTCGCAAGCGGCCGTCGGCCGCCTTGACGAGCTTGCCGCGTTGGCGGCTGAAGTGGGCGAGGGGCCGGCCATTCTCGTCATCGGCGAAGTGGTGGCCCGATCGACTCCCTGGCGTGCCGCGCACGTCGGCGGATTGACCGCGCGGGAGGCCGCATGACCTCGCCGCTGCAGCAGAAGCTCAAGGTCACCGGTCCGGTCGTCGTTACCGCCAACCGGCTTGGCGATGGTGCGGTCGTCTATCGCTCGGCCGACGGCAGCTGGACCGAGGAGCTGACCGTGGCCGCGGTGGTGACGACGACTCCGGCCGCAATGGAGCTGCTCACCGCTGCGCTCTCCGACAAGCTTCGGGCGGTTGATGCCTATGTCGCGCCGGTCGAGTTGACGCCGCAGCAACAGGTGCTGCCCGGCAATTTGCGTGAGCGGATTCGCTTCAACGGACCGACCGTCGCGCTTCCGGGCGAAAGTTGAGGGCGCATGTATATCTATGATGAATTCGACCGCACGCTCGTCGAGGAGCGCGTCCGCGAATTCCGCGACCAGGTCGCGCGACGCTTGTCCGGCGAACTGACGGAAGAGGAATTCAAACCGCTGCGTTTGATGAATGGCGTCTATCTGCAGCTGCACGCCTATATGCTGCGCATCGCCATTCCCTACGGCACGCTCTCCTCCGACCAGATGCGCATGCTCGCGCATGTCGCTCGGCGCTACGATCGCGGCTACGGGCATTTCACCACGCGGCAGAACATCCAGTTCAACTGGATCAAGCTCGAAGAATTGCCCGACGCGATGGCCGATCTCGCACGCGCCGGACTGCACGGCATGCAGACCAGCGGCAATTGCGTGCGCAATATCACGACCGATCAATGGGCCGGCGTCGCGCCCGGCGAGATCGAGGATCCGCGCATCTGGGGGGAGCTGCTACGCCAGCATCTGACGCTGCATCCCGAATTCTCTTTCCTTCCGCGCAAGTTCAAGATTGCGCTCACCGCCTCCGCACACGACCGCGCGGCGGTGAAAATCCACGACATCGGCCTGCGCATGTACCGCAATGGGGCCGGCGAGGGCGGCTTCGAAGTGATGGTGGGCGGCGGGCTCGGCCGCACACCGTTCCTCGGCAAGACCATAAAGCCCTTCCTGCCGAAGCGTGATCTGCTCAGCTACGTCGAGGCGATCATGCGCACGTACAATCAGTACGGCCGGCGCGACAACATCTACAAGGCACGCATCAAGATCCTGGTGCACGATCTCGGCGCCGATGCGTTCGGCCGTGAGGTCGAGCAGGAATGGGCGGCCATCAAGGACAGTGCGCTCGCGCTCGACCCCGCGGTGGTCGCCGATATCGCGGCGCGATTCCACTATCCCGACTACGAGGAGCTCGCGGACAATCCGCCCGAGCTGGCGAAGGCGCGCGAAGGTGAGCGCTTCCGCACCTGGCTCGACAATTCCGTCAGCAACCACAAGGTTAGCGGCCGTGCCATCGTGACGCTCTCGCTCAAGCCCGAAGGTGGGCCGCCCGGCGA
>JBJMTU010000354.1:0-5019 GCA_045811545.1 Xanthobacteraceae bacterium
CGACTCGATGAGCATCTGCCGGTAGGCCGGCTCGGCGAGCGCCGTTCGCGTCGCCTGCGAAATCTGCTCGATGATGGCCGTCGGTGTCCCGGCGGGAGCGAACAGGCCAATCGACTGCTGCGAGATCATTCCGGGGAGTCCAGCTTCGACCGCGGTCGGGATCGCCGGCGCAGCAATCAGGCGAGTGGGACTGGTCACCGCGAGAATGCGCAGCTTGCCGCTCCGATTGAATTCGAGTAACCCGCCGGTCACGGCGGGGGTGACCATCGCCACTTGTCCGCTGATGGTGTCGGCGGTCGCCGGTCCCGACCCGCGGTACGGCACATGCACGAGGTCCGGCGTTCCGGCCAGTGATTTGAACAATTCGCCGGTCAGATGGTTCAACGAGCCAACGCCGGCATGCCCATAGGACAACTTGCCGGGATTGGCCTTGGCATAATCGATGAACTCTCTCAGTGTCCGAGCCGGCACGGCGGGATGGATGGCGAGCGCGAAAGCCGAAACCACCACATTGGAAATCGGCTCGAGCTCCTTGAGCGGATCGTAGAGCGGACGGCTCTTGAGGATCGCCTCGGTGACGTGAGTGCTGGAACCACCGAGTAGAATCGTATAGCCGTCCGGGCGAGCGCGAGCGACTGTGGCGGCACCGAGCGAACTTCCTCCTCCCCCTTGGTTTTCAACGACGACGGTGCCAAGCACCGACTTCATCCTCTCCGCCCACGGGCGCCCCACGGCGTCGTACCCGCCGCCCGGGGGAAACGGAATCACGAGCCGGATCGGACGATCGGGGTATTTGGACTGAGCCAGCGCGGGACGCCGCATCGGCAACCCCACCGACAGCCCAATCACACCAAGGGCGAGTAAATCGCGTCGCCTCATTGCGCGCCCGTTCTCCCGATAATCTGCCGAAGTTGCAACAGCTGGTCAGGAAGGCCGCTGCTCGCCTTTGACTTGGGTGCGGTGCATGACCCGCCGGCTGTTCGGATCGAAGGCGTCGCGCCGGTGCATGGTGCAGCGATTGTCCCACAACACGAGATCGCCGACGCGCCAAACGTGCTCCCATGCGAATTCCGGCCGATCGACGAAGCTCCAGAGCTCGTCGAGCAGCGCCTCGGAATCCGCAAGCGTTAGCCCCACCAGATAGGCGTTGCGACGGCGCCCGAGGTAAAGCATGCGCCGTCCGGTGTCCGGATGGATGCAGACCAGCGGATGCACCGCGCCTGGCGAGGTGATCGGGTCGTCGGTCGGCGTCACGCCCTGGCGCAGATAGCCGCCGCTATTGTAGGTGCGGTCGTGCTTGATCTTGAGGCCGGCGACGCGGTCCTTGAGCTCCTGAGGCAGCGCCTCGTAGATGCCATACATCGTGCAGAACGAGGTGTTGCCCCCGACCGGCGGCACTTCGAGAGAATACAGAATGCTCGCCTTCGGCGGCACGTCGAGATACGACATGTCGGTGTGCCACACCGCTTCGCCGTCGCCGAGGCTGCCGATCGGTTCGCCGTTCACTTTGACGTTGGATACGATGTAAATCTCCGGCAGGCCCTCGACGAACCGGCGGCCTGTTTCCTGAATGGGCGCCCAGTCGAGATCCCCCAACCGGCGGCTGAAGGCGATCAGCTCCTGGTCACTGAGATTCTGGTCGCGGATCAGCACGACCGAATGTTGGTGCCACGCCTGCATCAGCCGCGCAAACGCGGCCTCGCCGAGCTCTCTGAGATCGATCCCCCGCACCTCGGCGCCGAGCGCTCGCCCGGTCGGGACCACCTCGATCCGCCCGGCGGCATGGCGTTCAGATGTCGTTGCAACGGTCAACGTCATCTCTGCCTCCCGTGTCCGCTATCGCCGTTGGGAGCATAGCAGCCAGCACGTGTGCGGCAACCGGAGTGTCCGCAATAATGGCGATACCCATTTTCACGTCGCAGCCGCGGCGCCGCGGCGGTCACGCAACTCGAAATACAGATTGCGTGCATAGACGAAAACGCCGAATCCCTGGCCCAGGATGAACACCGGATCGCGGATGTATAGCGCGTACGCCAATAGCAGCACGCCACCGCCGATCGAGAAGAACCAGAATGCGATCGGCATCACCATTTTTCCCGCCCGTTCGGAAGCGATCCACTGCACCAGGAATCGCATCGTGAACATGATTTGCGCCACGTATCCCAGCACCACCCACCACTGGAACTTGGCCACAAAGACTTCGTGCAGGTAACTGCCGACCGCTTGCGAAAGATCAATCAGCATTCCGTTTCACCTCCGAGACCTGCGGAACGTGACGCCGACGGCGGATGAGCCACCACACCCCGATCAGATCGAGTATCCCGATCCAAAGCCGGTCCCACATGCCGTAATTCGAGGTGCCGGCGCGGCGTGGGCGGTCCACGACGTCAACGTAGCCGATAGCATAACCTTCGCGCCGCACCAGCGCGGGAAGAAACCGGTGCAATCCATCGAAATATGGCAGCCTCAGAAAGAGATCGCGGCGGAAGGCCTTGAGCCCGCAACCCGTATCGCGGGTGCCGTCGCGCAGCACAACGCTGCGCACGGCATTGGCGACACGCGACTGAAGCTTCTTGAAACCGGTTGCCTGGCGGCCAACCCGCTGCCCGGCGACGAGGCCGATATGAGGCGTCTTCGTCATCGCCTCGAGCAGCGCGGGAATGAAGGCGGGGTCGTTCTGGCCGTCGCCATCAAGGGTGACGACGACCTCTGCTCGCGCATGAATCACGCCGCTTGATACCGCTGCCGACTGTCCGCATGAGGTTTCATGTCTGATCTGTCGCAGCCACGGACGGCTCGCCATGAGCCGAGTCAGTTCCGCTTCCGTGCGATCGGTCGAGCCGTCGTTGACGTAGATGAGCTCGAAAGCGAGATTCTTGTCGAGCGTGGCGGCGATCTCGTCGACCAACGGCGCGATGTTATCGGCTTCGTTGCGTACCGGAACGACGATGGAAACAGCCGGCGCGGTGGCGCTTGCAAAAACTTCGCTCATGATCTGCCCGACATGGCGGTGCGACGGCCGAGGTGCATCTTGCCAGGGCGAGCTTCTATGGGGCGATCAGCTGCCCGGCAACCCTTTTGAGGCGCGCAAGCGAGGGACCGGGCCGTGGTCGAACGGTCCCATCGGCGCAGAGCACGAAGGCCAGCCGCCGCGCTGCGTACCAATCGCGCACCAACAGCGCACCAATCACGCCAACGACGGCTCCAACCATGACATCGCTGGGAAAATGCGCCGTGAGCACGACGCGGCTCACCGCGATGAGGACGGCATAAGTCCACAGGACAAAGCGCGCGCGTGGCCATAGCGCGCCGATCGCCATGGCGGCGGCGAACGCATCGATGGCGTGACCGGACGGCAGGCTTGCGTATTCGACGTTCCAGCCGAGCGGGCGGTAGATGAGCGGATTCGCACTCCCCTCCACGAACGGCCGGGCGCGGCCGACCAGGCGCTTCCCAACCGTAAAAACCAAGCCCGGCAAACCGATCGCGAAAAATAAGAAACCGAGCCGCACGGCGAGCGCAGCGAGCACGCCCCGGGACATGCGCGGAAGCGCCGGCGTGGCGAGCAACGCAATCATGGCAAGTGCAAGTGCGATCGGGACCAGAAACCAAAACGATTTGCCGAACTCGGTGACGTGATCGAAGATCTGGATCAACCAGGAGGGCGCTCGCTGCGCCGCGGTCACTGCCGGGGCGTCGACCAGGATCATCGTGGCTGCGACGACGACGATCCCTGCCGCGGAGCCGACGGCCAGACGAAGCAGCGCACGCCAGACCGGTGTCACCGCAAACTTCGAAGGGCGTCCCGAAACCGCGAAGCACCAGGCTATATTGGCACGTACCCAATGCAGCCGCGCAGCCCGGCGCTCCGCCGGCACCTGTTTGATCGGGCTCCCCACGCTCACGAGGAACCTATCGAGCGAAAGACGGCGATCGTGACCGGCCGTCCGGTGCTGATATTGATCGCATCGATGCGGGGACCGGCGCGGTAGCGCACGCCGAGCGCTTCGGCGTGCTGGGCAAAACTCCTTTCCTCGCGCGCTTCGACGAAGGCGAAGCGGCAGTCCCCGCCGCGCAGGAACTCGGCAGCACCCGCGGTGTCAGCGAGGCGGGTTGCGGTCCCGACGAGGAACACCAGGCTGGGTTCCTGATAGCCCACGGCGGCGGCCTCCGGTTGCGCACAACCGCTTTCGCGCAGGATGCGGACAAGCGTCGCGCTCGGAAACAGTTGGCCAAGCGAAGGGATGATTAAGCCGAACGTCGCAATTGCAGTCAGGATCGCGGCCGCAACGGCACGCAGCAGCGAGTGCTCGGCGCCATCGGCTTGGTAGAGCCGCCAAGCCAGGAAACCCAACACCGCGGCTGCTCCCATCAAAATCCACACCAACAGTCCAAATTGCCGGGCGATCACCGAGAGGGCAACGACCCCCGCGATGCCCGCAACCATCGGAACCACGAACCACCAAATCGTGCCCCACTCGAGGAAAGGTTTGCGCGACAACGCGCGCGCATCGATCACACTGGCAATCAGGATGGCGATTGCAGGATAGAGCGGCAACACGTAGTGCGGCAGCTTTGTCACAACCAACTCGAAGACAACCCACGAAGGCACAAGCCAGGCCAGCAGAAATTGGATGGCGCGCTCGCGCCGGGCCCGCCAGACTGCAGGCGTCGCCAATGCGGCGAGCGTGGCGCCCGGCCAGAAGGTCACCCAGAACAAAACGAAATAGTAGCCGGGCGGAGCGCCGTGCGATTCCTGGCCGGCAAATACCTTGCCGAGCAGGTCTTGCCCGACGGATTCCGCGAGAAATGCGTCGCCTGACCGCCCGATGATCGCGACGAACCAGGGCAGCACCAAAACCGTAAGCCAGATGATGCCGGCAATCGGCTTCAGCGTAAGCAGCCAGCCGGCCGATCGATCGACAACGATCAACGCGATCGCAGCGAGGGCGACCACCATCACGATCAGCGGTCCCTTCAGCAGCACGCCTGCGGCGAGCGCCGTCCAAAATATTGCCG
>JBJMTU010000355.1:0-9816 GCA_045811545.1 Xanthobacteraceae bacterium
CCGCGAACGCCAAGAACTTGTCGGAGGAGGCGCCACGCCACTGCGGATCCGTCGGCGGGAAATGAACGCCGATATCACCGTCGCCGAGCGCTCCGAGGATCGCATCGACGAGCGCGTGAAGAACGACATCGGCGTCCGAGTGTCCGGACAATCCACGGGGATGCGGGATGCGCACGCCGCCGAGCATGACGTGATCGCCATCGCCGAAGCGGTGGACGTCGAAGCCGAAGCCGCTGCGCACGTCGCTCAAGGCCGTAAGTTTGGCGGTCTCCGCGCGCACAAAATCGTTGTGTGTGGTGAGTTTGACGTTTTCGGCTTCGCCCTCGAACGTGGCGACCCTGAGGCCCGCCCACTCGGCGAGCGCGGCGTCATCGGTGAAATCGTCGCGGCCCGCTGCCTTTGCCCGGCGATGCGCATCGAGCAGGGTGGCAAAGCCGAAGGCCTGTGGCGTCTGCGCTATGCGCAGATACGCGCGGTCAATGGTGCCGGTCACGCAGCCCGCCGCGTCCACGGTCTTGACCGTGTCGGCGACAGCCACGACCGGGACCGCCGCGCCGCTCGAACCTGCGGCGGCGATCGCCCGCGTAATCAGGGCGTGCGAAGCGAACGGCCGAGCCGCATCGTGCACCAGCACGAGGTCGGGGCCGTGCGGCTGCAACGCTTCGAGACCGGCACGCACCGAGCCTTGTCGCGATGCTCCGCCGTGGACGGGCGGCAATAACGCGAGGCCGGCGCTCGCCGCGCTGAACAGGGCGGCGTCAGCGGGATGGATGACGGGCTGCACCAGCGAAATGCCGGCGTGACCGGCCAACGCGGCAAGGCTTGGCCGGATGACGGGCTCGCCGAAGACCTGCCGGTACTGCTTGGGCAGCCCCGCGCCGGCGCGCAGCCCGCGGCCCGCTGCGACAACGACGGCTGCGACGCTAGCGACCATGCTCTGCCAGTCGAAGGTGATGCGCGTCATGGCTTAGCGCGTCGCGGCCGCGCCGCAAACCTGCATATCGTGCGTCCGGTGCAGTCTCGATCCGAGTGGGGATCTTTTGCACTGCAGCACTTGCGCATTCGGCCAGATTGGCTAAACTCTATGCAGCCGGGATACATCGCCTAATTCGTGTGCAACGAGGCTAAATACCGCCAGTGGAACCTTTTTTTCGGCCCTCGCCGGTTGCCGTCGGCAATGTGACCTTGTCAAATTCGGTCATATTGGCCCCGATGTCGGGGGTGACCGATGCCCCGTTTCGGCGCCTTGTGGCGGAGCTCGGGGCGGGGCTGGTTGTCTCCGAAATGACCGCAAGCGCGGCGCTTGCCCAGGGCCGCCCCGAGGCGCGGTTGCGCAGCGAAGGGCGGGACCTGCGCACGCACGTGGTGCAGTTGGCCGGCTGTGAGGCACGCTGGATGGCGGAGGGCGCGCGGATCGCCGAGGCCTGCGGCGCTGCCATCATCGACATCAACATGGGTTGTCCGGCGCGCCAGGTCACCGGCGGGCATTCCGGTTCCGCACTCATGCGCGACCTCGACCACGCCACGTCGCTGATCGAGGCAACGGTCGGCGCCGTATCCGTGCCGGTCACGCTCAAGATGCGGCTCGGGTGGGATGATCGCAGCATCAATGCGCCTGAGCTCGCGCGCCGCGCCCAAGATGCCGGCGTGCGCCTGGTCACCGTCCATGGGCGAACGCGCTGCCAGTTCTATAACGGCCGGGCGGATTGGGCTGCGGTTCGTCGGGTCAAGGACAGCGTCGCGATTCCAGTCGCCGTGAACGGCGATATCTGTACCTACGCGGATGCTGTGGTCGCGCTCGCGGCCTCCGGCGCCGACGCCGTGATGGTAGGGCGCGCTGTCCGTGGCCGCCCGTGGCTACCTGGACAGATCGGCCGCCGCCTTGCCTTCGGCCGGCGCGAAAGCGCACCGCCGCTCGCGGCCCAACGCGCGATCATCGCTCAGCTCTACGATGAGATGCTCTCGCACTATGGGCGCGCGCTTGGCTCGCGTCATGCGCGCAAGCATCTCGGTTGGGCGCTCGATGCCGCAGCTGAGACGGCCGGCACATCCGAGTCGCTCCTCAAAGCACATCGCGCCCGTGTGCTCACTGCCGACGATCCGGCTGCGGTCCGGCGCCACTTGGCCGACGCCTACATCGATTTCGCCTCCGCCTCGTCTGCCAAGGGATCACCCGGTTGGCCACAGCAATCCGGCAACGAGAGGAAGGCCGCATGAGTCGGCACGAGCCGATGCCGACGCTTCCGTCGGGCACCGCGGATGCCGTTCTCGACGCGCTGCCGCATCCGGTCATCATGATCGCGTCGGATGGGCACATCGCCAACGCCAATGCAGCGGCAGAGTCCTTTTTCGAAGCCTCTTTGCCGCTGCTGCGCCGCCATAGACTGCGCGAGCTAGTGCCGTTCGGAAGCCCGCTGCTCGCGCTCATCGAGCAGGTGCGCGGCCGCGGTGCTGCCGTCAACGAGTACAAGGTTGATCTGGGCACGCCGCGCAATCCCGGCGAGCGCGTGGTCGACCTGTATGTGGCTCCGTTGCCGGAGCGACCGGATCACGTGGTCGTCATGCTGCAAGAGCGCACGATCGCCGACAAGATGGACCGCCAGCTCACCCATCGCGGCGCCGCCCGTTCCGTGATCGCGCTTGCGGCCATGCTCGCGCACGAGATCAAGAATCCACTGTCGGGCATCCGCGGAGCGGCCCAGTTGCTCGAACAATCGGTCAGCGACGATGACCGCACATTGACGCGCCTGATCTGCGATGAAGCCGATCGCATCGTGAAGCTCGTCGACCGCATGGAGGTATTCACCGACGAACGGCCGATCGAGCGCGAGCCAGTCAATATCCACGCCGTGCTCGAGCACGTGAAGCGTCTCACCCAATCGGGCGTGGCGCGGCACATCAAGTTCGTGGAGGAGTACGATCCCTCGCTACCGCCCGTGCTCGCCAATCGTGACCAGCTCATCCAGGTCTTCCTCAATCTCGTCAAGAATGCCGCCGAAGCGATCGGCGAGGAGGCGACTGACGGCGAGATTGGACTTTCAACTGCGTTTCGGCCGGGCGTGCGCCTGTCGCTTCCGGGCAGTAAGGCGCGGGTAGGGCTGCCACTCGAATTCTGCGTCAAGGACAACGGACCCGGCGTACCTGAGGATCTGTTGCCGCATCTGTTCGACCCGTTCGTGACGACAAAATCCGGCGGATCGGGTCTCGGGCTCGCGCTGGTGTCCAAGATCGTCGGCGATCATGGCGGAATTATCGAATGCGAGTCGCAACCGCGACGGACCATCTTTCGTGTGCTGATGCCCATGTTCTTGGGTAACGACGCCGAGCCGGGCGACGCTGCCTGAAGGGGATGCCAATGCCCGCTGGAAACATTCTGGTTGCGGACGACGACGCGGCGATCCGCACTGTGCTCAACCAAGCGCTGTCGCGCGCAGGTTACGAAGTTCGTTCGACCAGCAATGCCGCGACGCTGTGGCGCTGGGTCAGCCAAGGGGAGGGCGATCTCGTCATCACCGACGTGGTGATGCCGGACGAGAACGCGTTCGATCTCCTGCCGCGCATCAAAAAAGTGCGACCGGAGCTTCCCGTGATCATCATGAGCGCGCAGAACACGTTCATGACCGCGGTGCGGGCGTCCGAGCGCGGCGCCTACGAATATCTGCCGAAGCCGTTCGATCTCAAGGAGCTCATCGGCATCGTGGGCCGCGCGCTGGCGGAGCCGAAGGAGCGCACGCGCCCGGCTGCCAAGCCGGACGACTTCGAATCGATTCCACTCATCGGCCGCTCGCCGGCGATGCAGGAAATCTACCGCGTGCTCGCCCGGCTCATGCAGACCGATCTGACAGTAATGATCTCGGGCGAATCGGGCACCGGCAAAGAGCTGGTCGCGCGCGCACTGCACGATTACGGCAAACGCCGCAGCGGCCCGTTCGTGGCCATCAACATGGCGGCAATCCCGCGCGATCTCATCGAATCCGAATTGTTCGGCCACGAGAAGGGCGCCTTCACCGGCGCCAACACCCGCAGCTCCGGCCGCTTCGAACAGGCCGAGGGCGGCACGCTGTTCCTCGACGAGATCGGCGACATGCCGATGGAGGCGCAGACGCGGCTCCTGCGCGTGCTTCAGCAGGGCGAATACACCACGGTGGGCGGACGTACCCCGATCAAGGCCGACGTGCGGATCATCGCGGCCAGCAACAAGGATTTGCGCATTCTGATCCAGCAGGGCCTGTTTCGTGAGGATTTGTTCTTCCGCCTCAATGTCGTTCCGCTGCGGCTGCCGCCGCTGCGCGAACGAACCGAGGACGTGCCTGACCTGATTCGCCATTTCTTCACTCAGGTCGAGCGCGAAGGGTTGTCGGCCAAACAGCTCGATCAGGCGGCGCTTGAACGGCTCAAGCGGCATCGCTGGCCGGGCAATGTGCGCGAACTCGAAAATCTCGCACGCCGGCTCGCCGCGCTCTATCCGCAGGAAACGATCACGGCCTCTGTGATCGACGCCGAACTCTCACAGCCCGCCATGATGTCCGATATGGACGCGCCGCGTGCGGAGGACGGCCTTTCCGCCGCCGTCGAACGGCACCTGACGTCTTATTTCGCGAGCTTTGGCGATGGCTTGCCGCCGCCCGGGCTCTACCATCGTGTGCTGCGGGAGATCGAGCACCCGCTCTTGTCGGTCACGCTCGCAGCCACTCGCGGCAATCAGATCCGCGCGGCGGATCTCCTCGGGGTCAATCGCAATACGCTGCGTAAGAAAATCCGCGATCTCGAGATCCAGGTCTTCCGCAGCAGCGGCTGATATTTTAAAGAGCTTTGCCGTGGTGCCGATCGGCCACAGGGCGCGTTTGGGCGCCCCGGAATTGTCGCAATTCGGCAACATTGTTGTATAAAAGCATCAATCGACAAAGACCGTCGATCACTTGGGGGGCACCTAAACGGGCGTATTTCCACGCACTGTTGCAGGTTCCCGTTTGGGACGAGACGAGTCGATGACCAGCGTCGGCCAGGCCGCCACCTCCGAACTGATGACCGCTGCCGCCGCGCCGACCTCGGGATGGATCCCGCGGGCGCTCGGTCTTGCTGCCGTGGCGCTTGCGCTGCTCTCCGCGATCCTGACCTTCGTTGTGCTCGCCGGCCTCACGCCCATCGCGCCCACGCACGAGGTCGTGGTCACGCTCCTGCTCGCAAACGCGGGCACGGTCTTTCTTCTCGTTCTGGTCATCGCGCGGGAGGTGTGGAGAATCGTGCAAGCGAGACGGCGCGGGCGCGCGGCCGCACGGCTGCACGTACGCATCGTCGCCTTGTTCTCCGTCATCGCCGCGGTTCCTGCGGTTGCGGTCGCCGTCGTGGCAAGCGTGACGCTCGACCGTGGGCTCGACCGGCTGTTCTCCCAGCAAACACGCTCGCTGATCGAAAACTCCCTGATCGTCGCCGACGCTTACGTGCGTGAGCATGTCCAGTTCGTGCGCGCCGACAGTATCGCGATCGCCATCGAACTCGCGCGCGCAAAACCGCTGTTTGACCAGTCGCGCGAACAGTTCCATCAATTCCTTGCGGTTCAAGCCTCGATCCGGGGATTGCCGGCGGTCATGCTGCTGGACAAGGACCTCAACGTCATCGATCAGGTGGATGCACGGACCAGCGAAGCTTTCGTCAAACCATCGCCCGAGGTACTGGCCGCCGTCAACGACACGGAGCCCCAGGTGGCGATGTTCCTCGATGACAACTATGTTGCCGCCATCATCAAGCTGCGCGGCTATAACGACATCTATCTGTACGTTGCTCGTCTGCTCGACCCGCGCGTACTCGCGCAGCTACGGGCGACGCAAGCGAGCGTCGCTCAGTATGCCGATCTCTCCGCGCGCCGGGTCGGCATTCAGATCGCGTTCGGACTGATGTACACGGTGATTGCGCTCATCGTGCTGTTGTCCGCCGTCTGGATCGGACTGAACTTTGCCAATTACCTCGTGGCACCGATCCGGCGCCTGATCAGCGCGGCTCAAGTTGTCTCGACCGGCAATCTTTACGTCCAAGTGCCGACGCGGCGCTCCGAGGGGGACCTCGCCCAACTGGGCGAGACCTTCAACAAGATGACCCAGGAGCTGCGCACCCAGCGTGACGACATCGTCCGTGCCCGTGACCTGATTGACAGCCGCCGTCGCTTCACCGAAGCCGTTTTGGCTGGCGCGAGCGCCGGCGTCATCGGTGTCGATGCCGATAGCTGCATCAGCATCCTAAATCGATCGGCGGAGCAGCTCATCGGACGCACGGAGACCGAGGTGCTCGGACAGCCCTTGGCTGAGGTCGTCCCGGAGCTTGCCGGCATGCTTGCGGCTGCCCGCGCCGGGGTGCAGCGCTTGATTCAGGGCCAAGTGACCATCAACCGCAACGGACGAGAGCGCAATCTCTCGGTGCGGGTCACGAGCGAGCAGTCGGGCGCCGCCGAGGGCGGCTATGTGGTGACGCTCGACGACATCACTGAACTCGTGGCCGCGCAGCGCACCTCGGCGTGGGCTGACGTCGCACGTCGCATCGCGCACGAGATCAAAAACCCGCTCACCCCCATCCAGCTCTCCGCCGAGCGCTTGCGGCGGAAGTACGGGGGCGTGATCACCGAGGACGGCGGTGTTTTCAAGCAATGCACCGACACGATCGTCCGTCAGGTCGACGACATCAAACGCATGGTCGACGAGTTCTCCCGCTTCGCCCGCATGCCGAAGCCGGTGATGACGGCCGAGGACGTCGCCGACACCGTGCGGCAAGTGGTGTTCTTGCAGCGCGTCGCCAACGCCGATATCGATATCGACCTCGAGATCGCGGAAGAGCCCATGCCGGCAAAGTTCGACCGCCGGCTCATCTCGCAGGCGCTTACCAACATCATCAAGAACGCCACCGAAGCCATCGCCGCGGTAGCCCCGGGAGAATTAGGACGTGGGCGCATCCGCATCTGGGCCGGTCGCGAAGGCAGCGACATCGTCATCGATGTGATCGACAACGGCATCGGGTTGCCGAAGGAGAACCGGAGTCGGCTGCTCGAACCCTATGTCACGACCCGCGAGAAAGGCACCGGTCTCGGTCTAGCCATCGTGGGTCGGATCCTGGAGGACCACGGCGGACGCATCGAGCTCGGCGATGCCGCCGATAAGATCCCCGGCCAACGCGGGGCGTGGATGCGGCTGCGCTTTGCCGCAGAACCGGCGAGCTCAAACGAGGGCGAACCCGTACCTCGGTCTCAAACCCCCCAACTTGCGACGAACGCTTAAGCCATGGCCGATGACATCCTGATTGTGGACGATGAAGCAGATATCCGGGAACTCGTTTCCGGCATCCTGCAGGACGAGGGCTACATCACGCGCTCGGCGCGTGACAGCGACGACGCGTTGGCTCACGTTGCGAGCCGCAGACCCAGCCTGGTCTTCCTCGATATCTGGCTACAAGGCAGCCGGCTTGACGGCCTGCAGCTGCTCGACGCCATGAAAACGCAGCACCCCGAACTGCCGATCGTCATGATTTCCGGGCACGGCAACATCGAAACAGCGGTCGCCGCGATCAAGCAGGGCGCCTACGACTTCATCGAAAAGCCGTTCAAAGCCGACCGCCTGGTTCTGGTCACTCAACGCGCGCTGGAGACGTCGCGGCTCAAGCGCGAGGTCAAGGCGCTCAAGCAGTTGGCGCCTTCGACGCTGGTCGGCAAATCATCATCGATAAATCAGCTGCGCCAGACGATTGAAAAAATCGCTCCGACCAACAGCCGAATTCTGATCGTCGGGCCGGCGGGTGCCGGCAAGGAGCTGGCGGCGCGCACCGTCCACGGCCAATCCGCCCGCGTCAATGGGCCGTTCATCGTGATCAATGCCGCGGCGATGATGCCGGAACGGATGGAGGTTGAACTGTTCGGCGTCGAGCAGCCGACGAATGGGGGAGGGCGCAAAGTTGGCGCGCTCGAAGAAGCACATGGCGGCACATTGTTCATCGACGAGATTGCCGACATGCCGCGCGAGACGCAGAACAAAATCTTGCGCGTTCTGGTCGAACAGACGTTCCAACGCGTCGGCGGCACGAATAAAGTCCAAGTGGACGTACGCATCATTTCGTCGACGGGGCGCAACATCGAAGCTGAGATCGCCGCCGGCAAGTTCCGCGAAGATCTCTATCACCGCCTTTCAGTCGTGCCGATCCGCGTGCCGCCACTCGCCGAGCGGCGCGATGATATTCCGAGCCTCATCGAATATTTCATGCATCAGATATCGCAGGCGACGGGGCTGCCCAAGCGCTTGATCGGCGAAGATGCCATGGCCGTGCTGCAGTCGCACGACTGGCCCGGCAACGTGCGCCAGCTGCGAAACAACGTGGAGCGGCTCATGATCCTCGCCGGCGGAGATCCGGAGGCGGTGATCAACGCGGATATGCTGCCGCCGGACGTCGGTTCCATGGTTCCCTCCATGCCCGGCGGCGACGGTGGCGAACATCTCATGGGATTGCCTTTGCGCGACGCCCGCGAAGTATTCGAACGCGAATACTTGGTTGCCCAGATCAGCCGATTCGGGGGCAACATTTCCCGCACCGCCGAGTTCGTCGGCATGGAACGCTCTGCGCTGCACCGCAAGCTCAAGGCGCTTGGAATAGACTGACAGCTGATGTCGCGCATTGCTTACGTGAACGGCCGCTATCTGCCTCAGCAAGCGGCTACCGTGCATGTGGAGGATCGCGGCTACCAATTCTCCGACGGGGTCTATGAAGTTTGCGAGGTGAGGGGCGGCCACATCATCGATGAGCGCCGCCACTTGCGGCGTCTCAAACGCTCGCTCGACGAGCTTCGCATCGATATGCCGATGTCGGAGGCGGCGCTCGCGATCGTGCTGCGCGAGTGCCTGCGACGAAATCGGGTGTGGGACGGCATCCTCTACCTGCAGATTACGCGCGGTGTGGCACGCCGCGATCACGGTTTCCCGCCGCCGGGCACCCACCCCAGCATCGTGGTCACCGCCCACGGCATCGACTTCGCGGCGAACGAGCGCATCGCCGCCGAGGGCGTCGGCGTCGTCACCGTGCCCGACAATCGCTGGGAGCGCGTCGACATCAAATCGATTTCGCTGTTGCCCAATGTGCTGGCAAAGCAAGCGGCGCGCGAGCGCGAAGCGAAAGAGGCGTGGTTCGTCGACCGCGGCGGGCATATCACGGAGGGATCGTCGAGCAACGCGTGGATCGTCACCAAGGGGGGCAAGGTCGTGACGCGGCCGGCGGACTATGGAATTTTGCGGGGCATCACACGAACCGTGCTGATCGACGTCATCAGAGCCCAGGGGCTCATCTTCGAGGAGCGGCCGTTTACGGTCGAGGAAGCTTATGGCGCCCGCGAAGCCTTTCTCACCTCGGCCAGCCAGATTGTCATGCCCGTCGTTCGCATCGACGACCGCCCGGTCGGCAATGGGGCGCCAGGGTCCGTCGCAACCGCGTTGCGCGCGGAATTTCACCGTTACGCAGAGTGGAGCTGAGGGAGGACTTGCCCAAACGAGGCGCGTGTGCTCCCAACTTATGCTTGCGCCGCCTGCGGACGTGGCTTGTAATGGCAGGGTCCGGGTCCTGTTCAACATGCACGAGTAGAATTGAGCACAGCGACTTGGCAATAAGCCTCGCGGGAAGGGGCCCGCGAGCGAGAAAATGGAACATGGAACAACGACAATGGCGGCAGACCGCTCACAAAATCTTCAGGACACCTTCCTCAACCACGTCCGCAAGAACACGACCCCGCTCACGATTTTCCTCGTGAACGGAGTAAAGCTCCAGGGCGTTGTAACCTGGCTCGATAACTTCTGC
>JBJMTU010000356.1:0-14690 GCA_045811545.1 Xanthobacteraceae bacterium
GCGGAGGCGCGCGAGATCTCCTCCATCGCGACGCAGTGCTCGAGATAGCCGAGCCCTGCCCCGCCCCATTCCTCCTCGACAGTGATCCCGTGCACGCCAAGCTTGCCCAGCTCGGGCCAGAGATCGCGCGGGAAGACGTTGCTGCGGTCGATCTCGTCGGCGCGCGGAGCAATGCGTTCGGCGGCAAAACCGCTCACGCTCTCGCGCAACATGTCGGCGGTCTCGCCCAGGCCGAAATCAAAGCCGCGGGTGTCGTTTGCGCGCATATCCGAAACTCGATCATTCGATTAATGCACGTCCTTAATCGTACACGCAATATTGCGCGCAAGAAGCTGGCTGGCGAGCCCAGATTTCGCTACGCTCAATCTGGGCTACTTTGCTCATGATGCCAACGATCACATGCGCATAGTGCCGACGCGGCGGAGCGTGCTCGCGCTGATCGGGTCGCTCGCGCCCGTCGCAGCCTTCGCGGCCTATCCCGACCGGCCGATCAAGCTGGTGGTGGCGCTCGCCCCTGGCGGACCGGCCGACACTGCCGCCCGCGTGTTTGCCCGCTATTTCTCCGAATATCTCGGCCAGAGCGTCGTGATCGAGAACCGCACCGGGGCCTCGAGCGTCGTGGGCACCGAATCGGTCGTGCGGGCGCCGCCCGACGGCTACACGCTTCTCTTCGGCTCAAGCTCGAGCTTCGCGGTCAATCCAGCTGTGATGAAGAACCTGCGCTTCGACGTGCAGAAGGATCTGAAACTCGTGGGTCTGGTCTCGTATACGCCGCATGTGCTTGTGATGCGTGCTTCACTCCCCGCGAACACGCTTGCCGAGCTCGTCGCGCTCGCCAAGGCGCAGCCCGGCAAGCTCACCTATGCCTCGTCAGGAGCGGGCGGCGCCATTCATCTCGCGACCGAGCTGTTCAAGCGCGAGGCGGGCGTGGACATCGTCCACGTTCCCTATCGCGGCGGCGGCCCGGCCGTGATGGGGTTGCTCACCGGCGACATCGACGTCTTCATCAACGACGCCAGCACCACGGTGGAGAACATCCGCGCCGGCAAGCTCAAGGCGGTGGCAGTCGCTTGGCCCAAGCGCTCGCCGCTTCTCCCGCAGGTGCCGACTTTCGCCGAGCTTGGATTTCCCACCGTTGTGTCCTCCTCGTGGTTTGGCCTCGCCGCGCCCGCGGACACGCCCGCCGACGTCGTCAGCACATTGGCCGCTGCGATGCCCGCGGTCTTTGCCTCTGCGGGATATCAGGGGCGGCTCGAAAAGCTCGGACTCGAGCAGTTCAACTTGAACCCGGAACAGTCCGCCGCCTTCATCGAGGCGGAGTTCGACAAATGGGCAGAAGTTGCGCGGTCGGCCGGTATCCAGGTGGACTAGGCCGCGGTCACGCAGGCACGACCAGGCCGAGCGTCTCGCGCGCGACTTTACAAAACTTTACCTGAGCGACACTGGCAAGAAAACGCCCGCCCCTAGCTTGCCACTCACAGGCAACACCGCCTGAGGCCAGGATAGGAGTTCAGGATGGTCGAACAGAGCAACGGCAAGCCCTCGCGGGCGGAGCAAGTCCCGTCTGAGGATCAACGCCGCGGTCGCCGCGGCACGTTCTTGCTCGCGTTGGTCGCGGTGGCCCTGGTGGCCGGCATCACCGGCAATTTGCTGTCCAAAGCGTTCGGCCAAGGTGATAGCTGGCATCACATCAGGTGGCACGACGGCGGCGTTTTCGGCGGGCCGCTCTCGCCGGCACAAGTCGACGATCGCATCGACCGGATGACCAAGCACATCGCTATCGAGCTCGATGCAACGGCGGACCAGCAGGGCAAGGTCGCAAGCATCGCCAAGGCCGCCGTCGCCGATCTGCGGCCGCTGCGCGAGAAGGCGCACGCCGCGCGCGCTCAGGCCATCACGCTCTTGACCGCCCCCACCATCGATCGTAGTGCAATCGAGCGCCTGCGCGCCGAGCAGATCGGCCTTGCGGAAACGGCGAGCAAACGCATCGCGCAGGCGCTCGCCGATGTCGCCGAGGTGCTCAGCCCCGAACAGCGCCGGAAAGTCGCGGACTGGATGGCATCCCGGAGGCCGTGGTGGGCGCGCTGGCATCGCGGCTGATGGATAGCGATTGACGGATAATAGTGGGCGAACGCATCCTCTTGATCGAAGATGATTCCCGTCTTGCCGATATGGTAGGCGAGTATCTCGGCAAGGCGGGCTTCCACGTCATTCATGCCGAGACCGGGACGCGCGGCCTCGCGCTGCATGGGCGAGAGCCAGTGGACGTCGTCGTCCTCGACCTGATGCTGCCGGATGGCGACGGCCTCGACGTCTGCCGGCAGATCCGCGCTCGCTCAGACAGCCCCATTCTTATGCTGACCGCCCGCGGCGATCCCATGGACCGCATCGTCGGGCTCGAAATGGGAGCCGACGATTATTTGCCGAAACCATTCGAGCCGCGCGAGCTGTTGGCGCGGCTGCGCGCGATCCTGCGCCGAAGCCGGGCCGGACCCAAGCCCGACGTGCTGCGCCATGGGCGGCTCGAGATCGATCGCGGCGGCCGCGAGGTGCGCCTTGACGGCACGCCGCGTCCCCTCACCGGTTATCAATTCGCCCTGCTGCTGGCGCTCGCCGAGCACGCGGGTCGGGTCATGTCGCGTGACGCGCTGATGGACGCGGTCAAGGGCGAACAGTTCGAAGCGTTCGACCGCTCAATCGACGTGCATGTCTCGCGCATCCGCGCCGCAATCGAGGACAATCCAAGAAAACCGCGGCGGGTGATCACGGTCCGCGGCTCGGGCTACGTGTTTGCCAAAGCCCAGGACTAAACCGTCGCTACCCAGCGATCTCGCGTCGATAGGCAGACTCGGATGAGACGGCTTTATCTGCAAGTCTACCTCACCATCGTGGCTAGCCTGGTTCTGGTCGTGCTCACGGCGGGTCTGCTTTGGCACTTCTTTGCGGGCGTTGGTCCATTCGGGCCGCAGTTCGAGGTCGCCGGCGAAGTCATCGCTGAGCTTGTTCCCCCGGCCAATGCCCCTGCGCAGACGCAGCAGCAAGCGATCGACCGGTTGGCGGAGCGCCTCGGCGCAGATTTGGCGCTGTTCAGCCGCACCAACGAGCCATTGGCCGCTGCCGGCCGGCCGCTACCGGCTCCCAGTCGCAACGGTCAGAGCGGCGGTTGGATGCGAACGTTTGACGGGCCCGCTGTTTCGATACCGCTCCCGGATGGTCGGCGGCTGGTTGCGCGGCTGCCGCCCCGGCAACGCCCCAGGCCGCTCGTGCTCGCGGCCTTCCTTGGGGCCATCGCGCTTGTGGTGGCTCTCGGTGCCCGCCCGGTCGTGCGACGACTCACAGGACGGCTCGAGCGGCTGCAGCGCGGAGTGAAGTCGCTCGGAGCCGGCGATCTCACCGCGCGCGTCAAGGTCGAGGGCCGCGACGAGGTGGCACGGTTGGCGCAGAGCTTCAATCAAGCCGCCGCTCGGATCGAAAGCCTGGTCAACGCGCACAAGATGCTGCTGGCCAATGCGTCCCATGAGCTCAGGACCCCGCTGGCTCGGATCAGGCTCGGGCTCGAGCTGGTTGCGGCGCATCCCGAACGCAAAGGAGAGCTTGAGAGGGACATTGCCGAGCTCGACCAACTCGTGGACGAGATTCTGCTCCTCAGCCGCCTCGACGCCACCGAGCAGCTGGAAGTTCGTGAAGACATCGACCTGGCCGCGCTCGCAGCCGAGGAATGCGCGCGATACGACGATTGCGGCCTCGAAGCAAAGCCGGTCACGGTACGCGGGGACCCGACGCTCCTGCGTCGAATGATCCGTAACCTCATCGACAATGCGAAACTCCATGGCAAGCCGCCCATCGAAGTGATGGTCGCGAGGGAGGATGATCGGGCTGTGCTCAGCGTGCTCGACCATGGACCGGTGATCGTCGAAGAAGCACGCGAGCGGCTGTTCTCGACCTTTTACCGGATTCCAGGCAGATGCGGGGCGAAGGGCACCGGCCTCGGTCTCGCCTTGGTCAGGCAGATTGCGCGCCGACACGGCGGCGACGTCGCCTACAATCCCGAGCGAGGAAACTCGTTCACCGTGATATTGCCAGCCAGCCCCTAGAACAGTGAACAGCGCGTTCTGCGCGACCTAGCCTTTCCCTAGCGGGGGTGACTCGCTATGGTCGCCGCGCAATCGCAGCAGCCTCCACAAACAGGAAAGAAACGATGAGCGATAATCGCGCCGCGCGCGGCAAAAAGATTCGCGACGAAGCCTTCGGCAAGGATGGATTGAAGACGTGGGACGAGCTCAACGCGATCTGCCCGACCCACGCCCGCGCCATTCATGAATATTGCTTCGGGACCATCTGGGACCGGCCGCACCTCGATTTGAAGACACGCGAATTGATCGTGATTGCGGCGGCGGTGGCGTCCGACTGTCCCAATGAAGTGGCGCTGCATGCGCGCGGCGCGCTCAACCGCGGTGCCGAGCGCGAAGAGATCATCGAGACGATCCTCCAATGCGCACCCTATGTCGGCTTTCCCAAGACCAACCACGCGCTCAAGGCGGCAAAGGACGTATTCGACCGCTGGGAGGCTAAGAAGGACGACTGGAAGGCGCTGTGACGGCGCTCACGCGCTTGAGCCGGTCTCCGCCGCAAGCATGTCCGCCAACAGGTCGAGCGCGGTCACCGTGAAGGCATGCATGTTGCCGAGGCGATCGCTACTGCCGGTTTCGAGCGTGATGGCACGCTCGGTGCGTCCGGCAACGGCGATGCAGCTGTGACCGGGCGCGTCGCCATAGCGATTGCCGGCGGGCCCGTTGCCCCGCTCTCCGCCACCGCCCACGTCGCCGCGAAGCGTTGCCGGGCGGTTTGCGCCAACAGCAGTGCATAGGGCTCCGTCGAGGCGCGCATCCCGAGCGTCGATATGTCCGGCAGGTCCAGCAGCGCACGCCGCGCGACCTGGGTATAGACAACAGCGCCGCCCAGGAAATAGGCGGAGGCACCGGGCAACGCCAGCAGCGCCGCCGCAATCAGGCCGCCGGTCGAGGATTCCGCCACGGCGATCGTCTCGCCGCGGTCCTTCAGAACACGAGCGACTTTCTCCGCGCGTGCGATCAAGTCCTGCATGGGTGCTCCCCTCCTCTCGGCCCAGCCCAACGTGCGAACTTGCTCGCAGCGTCGCGCCGCGCCTATGATGCCACGAAGCGCGATCAGCGAGAGCGTTGAATGCGAGCTGGGATCGTCGTTCTTATCGGCCTCACGCTCTGCGCGCAGGACGCCGTTGCCCAGACCTATCCGGATCGCCCCATCAGACTGATTTCGCCGAACCCCGCCGGCGGCGCGAACGACACGATCGTGCGCATCATCATCGCGGCGAAAATGTCCACCATCCTCGGCGCGTCCGTCGTGATCGACAACCGCGGCGGCGCCGGCGGCAAGATCGGCGCGGAGGCGGTCGCGCGGGCGACGCCCGATGGCTATACCCTGCTCGCGGGCTCGGTCTCCACCCATTCGTTCGCCCCGGTCGTGACGCCCAAGCTCGGCTATGATCCGATCAAAGATTTCGAGCCGATCTCCCTATTAGCGCTGGTGCAGAACGTGCTGGTGGTGAACCCGTCGCTGCCGGTTGCCAACGTCTCCGACCTCATCGCACTCGCGAGAGCCCAACCGGGCAAACTCAATTACGCGTCGGGCGGTCCCGGCTCCACCAGCCACTTCGCGGTCGCCATGTTCGTCGCGTTGGCCGGTATCCAGAACGACACCGTCCACGTGCCCTACAAGGGTGGCGCGCCGGCGATGACAGCCACCATCGCGAACGAGACGCAATTCTATTTCGGACCGATGGCGGGAATGATCCCGTTCATCGAAGCGGGCTCGGTCAAAGCCCTGGCGGTGAGTGGCCACACGCGATCGCCTTCCCTGCCCGAACTTCCGACCATGGCCGAAGCGGGACAACCGAAATACAAGGCGGTTGGGTGGTTCGGCCTCATGGCGCCGGCCGGGACGCCCGTCGACATTGTCACGAAGTTGAGCGCGACCGTCGCCGAAGCCGCGAAAAGTCCTGACGTTGTCGCCGGGTTGCGCGTCCAGGGAATCGAGCCTGCAAGCAGCGGACCGCGTGAATTTGCTGCCTTCGTCCGGGAACAGCTCGAGCTGCACAAAAAGCTCGTCGAGGACGTCGACCTCAAGCTCGGCCAATAATTCAACGCTCGGGCACCGAAAGTACGGGATAGGTGACACGATATGGCAAAAAAGCCAGCAGCGAAGAAGCGCAGCACGAATGAGCGGCGCTACAACGATATTCTCTACGAGGTCAGGGATCAGGTGGCATGGGCGACGATCAACCGGCCGCGCGTGCTCAATGCCTTTCGCGAGCAGACCCTCGACGAGCTCATCGACGCACTGAAATCGACCCGGGAAGACCCCTCCATCGCCTGCGCGGTCGTGACCGGCGCCGGAGACAAGGCGTTTTCCGCAGGCGGCGACTTCTACGCCATGAAACGGCTCAACTGGGTCAACGGGGCCATGTGGAACGACTGCATGCAGGGTCTGGCCATGACCATCCGCGGCCTGCCGATCCCCGTCATTGCCATGGTCAACGGCTGGTGCATGGGCGGCGGCCACGAGCTTGCCTTGTGGTGCGACCTGGTCATTGCGTCGGAGAATGCCGTGCTCGGCCAAACCGGCGCCCGCGTCGGCGCCTGTCCGACTGTGGGGGCGACGCAATACCTGCCGCGTATCATCGGTGAGCGGCTGGCGCGCGAGATGATCTTCTGCGCCCGGCGCTTCACGGCGAAAGAGGCCGTCGAGATCGGCCTCATCAACAAATGCGTGCCGCAGTCGGAGTTGCGCAAGGCGACGCTGGCCTGGTGCGAGACGATCAAGGGCCACAGCCCGCAGACGCTGCGCATGACCAAGAAAAGCCTCAACTTCGAGTCCGATCTCCTCTATGCCTCGTGGCAGCACGGCATGGAATTGCTCGCCCATGTCTGGGGTTCGGAGGAGAGCCTCGAAGGCATGGACGCCTTCCTCGAGGGACGCAAACCCGATTTCCAGAAATTCCGCATGCGCAACAAACGCGAGCTCGAAGATTACCTCGACGGCTGCGCCAAGGACCTCAACGCGCCGCCCTCTATGCGCAGGAAATGATTCATGAGCGAGGATGGCCCGCTCGCCGGGATTCGCGTGCTCGATCTCACCCGCATCCTGGCAGGACCGCTGTGCACCATGATGCTTGGCGACATGGGCGCCGACGTGATCAAAGTCGAACCGCCCGAAACAGGCGACGATACCCGCAGCTGGGGCCCGCCCTTTCTCGCCGGCGATGCCGTCTATTTCCTCGGCGTCAATCGCAACAAGCGTTCGCTGACGCTCAACATGGCGGTGCCGGCGGGGCAGAAGATTCTCGCCGGGCTCATCGAAAAGGCCGACGTGCTGATCGATAACTTCAAGTTGGGCACGCTCGAGAAATGGGGCTTCACGGATGCCTGGTTCGAGCGCCAAGCGCCGCGCCTCGTGCGCTGCTCCATCACCGGATACGGATCGAGCGGCCCCAAAGCGGCGCTTCCCGGCTACGATTTCATCCTGCAGGCGGAATCCGGCCTGATGAGCATATGCGGGGAGCCCGAGGGCAAGCCTACGAAATACGGCGTGGCCATCGTCGACGTGTGCACCGGCATGCTCGCATCGAACTCGATCCTCGCGGCGCTCAATGCGCGGGAGCGCACCGGCAAGGGCCAGAAGATCGAACTCTCGCTCTACGAGACGTCGCTTGCGATGCTCGTCAACGTCGCCGCGAGCTATCTCGCTGCGGGCCGCAACGCCGGCCGCTTCGGCAACGGCCATCCGAGCATCGTGCCGTACACGACCTATCAAATCGCAGACGCCATGATCGCGCTCGGAGTCGGAAACGAACGCCAGTTCGCGCGCATCGCCGAGGTGCTCGGCCATTCCGAATGGGCCAAGGATGCACGCTTCGCGAGCAACCGCGCACGGGTCGAGAACCGGGCCGTGATCGACGGCCTCATCAGCGAGGCATTGTCGCACGATAAGGCCGATGCCTGGCTTGCCAAGCTCAAGGCGGCGGGAATCCCCTGCGGGAAGATCAACTCGGTCGCCGAAGCGCTCGAGGATCCCCAGACGGCGGCGCGCCAGATGACCGAAACTATCGATCACCCGACCGTAGGCGCCTTGAAGATGCTCGGGATTCCGTTCAAGTTTTCGGATACCGCCTGCTCGGTGCGACGCCCGCCGCCGACGCTCGGCCAGCACAGCGAGGAAATTCTATCCGGCGAGCTTGGCCTCGACGACAAGGCCATCGCCGACCTGCGGCGACAGAAAGTGATCTAAGGGCTTGCGCATGATCAACGGACTGAGCCACGTCTCGATCGCCGTGCCGGATCTCGAAGCGGCGGCGCGTGAGCTGAGCGCGAAATATGGGCTTAGAGTGGGAGCGCCCATGGTGAACGCCGAGCAGGGCGTACGCCTCGCCTATGTCGAGCTCGGCAACGGCAAGATCGAGCTGATGGAGCCGTTGCGGCCGGATTCGCCGGTTTCAAAATTCCTCGAGCGCAATCCCAAGGGCGGCATTCATCACCTCTGCCTTGGCGTCGAAGACGTCGAGACCGCCGCGCGCGCTTTTGCGCAAAACGGCGTGCGCATGCTCGGCGAAAGCAGGCCGCAGCGCAATGTGGAGGGCGAAACGATTGCGTTTATCCATCCCGGCGATTTTCTTGGCGCGCTGGTCGAGCTCGAACAGCCCAAGGCGTGAGGAGATCCATGAAGATCAAGCGCGTCGAGCCGATCGCGGTCAGTTTGCCGATGAAGAAGCCGGTCGTCATGGCAGGCGTCGAGATCAAGCGGGCGGACAACGTGCTCGTGCGCATCGAAGCGGACAACGGCCTCGTCGGCTGGGGCGAGGCCGCCTCCGCCCCCACCATGACCGGCGAGACGGTGGAGAGCATGATGGCGGCGGTCGCCTATCTCGCGCCGGTGATCGAGGGCCGGCCGGCGCAAGACATCGCCGGCGCGCTGGCGGTCATGGCCGCGCGCATGTACGCGAACAACGGCGCCAAGGCGGCGATCGAGATCGCGCTGCACGATCTGGTCGGTCGCGCCACCAACCGGCCCGCCTATGCGCTCATCGGCGGCAAGCAGAGAAGCCGCATGACCGTGCTCGGCGTGATCGGCACCGGCGAGCTTGCCTCCGACTTGCGCGAGGCGGAAAGGAAGAAGGCGGACGGCTATGTCGCCTTCAAGATCAAGGTTGGCATCGACGCACCGCTCGTCGATGGCGAACGCACCCGCCGCGTGTGCCAGCTCATCGGACCTGACGCGCTGATTTCATCCGACGCCAACCAAGGCTGGAGCATGGAGGAAGCGGTGCAATACGTACGCGCGGTCGCCGATGCCGAACTCGATTTCTTCGAGCAGCCCGTGCAGGCGGACGACCTCGCCGGCATGGCGGCCGTGGCGGCCGCGGCGGGTAAGATCGCCATCGGCGCCGACGAGGGCATCCATTCGCTTGAGGACATTCGCCGACACCACGAGCGCCATGCCGCCCGCGGGGTGAGCCTCAAAGCGATCAAGCTCGGCGGCATGCGCGGCGCGGCCGAGGCGGGGCAGCTGTGCGACGCCCTCGGGCTCAACGTCAATGTCTCGGCCAAGACCGGCGAATCCAGCATCGCCTGCGCCGCAGCTACGCACATCGCCGCCGCGCTACCGCAGATTGCCTGGGGGCTTACGCTGACCAATGAGGACCTCGCCGAGGACGTGACCTCGCAACCCGTGCGCATCGTGCGCGGACACGTGGAAGTCTCCGATCGCCCGGGACTGGGCATCGACGTCGACGAGGAGCGCGTGCGCAGCTACCGGCGCGAGGTCCCGGTGCGGCAAGTGGCGTAGCGACAAGGTCGGGGCTGGGGCAGCGAATGAAGCAAGACCATGTCGGCATCGCGGTGGTGGGCGCCGGCCGCATCGGCACGTTGCGCGCGCGACTTGCCGCCAAGCATCCGGCCGTTCGATTCCTGGCGGTTTCCGATCGCGATCCTGCGCGCGCCCGCGCGCTCGCCGAGGCGGCCGGCGCCGATGTCCACAGCGGCAGCAACGAGGAAGTGATCGCCCATCCGCGGGTGACCGCGGTCATCGTCTCGACGCCGGAGCAGCAGCACACGCAGCCGATCCTCCAAGCCTTGGAGCTCGGCAAGCCGGTGCTGGTGGAGAAGCCGATCGGATTTTCGCTGCGCGAGGCGGACCAGATCCTCGACACGTTGCACGCCACGAAGGGCGAGCTTCGGGTCGGCTATAGCCGCCGCTACAAGGAATGCTTTCTGCGCGCCAAGGAGCAGATGTTGCAGGGCCGCCTGGGCAAGGTGGTCGGCGGCATGGCGCGCGTCTACAATTCGCGCGCGCAGGCGTTTGCGATTCTCAAGCGCGATCCCCACGCGACGCCGGTGCTCGACGTGCTCACCTATTACGTCGATCTGATGTGCTGGTTCCTGGATGGCAACCGGCCGGTCGAGGTGGTGGCGCGCGGCCAGCACGGCATTTTCAAGGAGGCCGGCTACGGCGCCCAGGACGTGACCTGGGCGATTTTAACCTTCGCGGACGGCGCGGTGATCAATCTCGGGATCAGCTACGCGTTGCCCGCGCGCTACCCCACGCTCGGGCAATCCGACCGCGTGGAGCTGCTCGGCAGCGAAGGCACGATGATCATCGACGACGATCATCTCGATCATCTCTTGTTCTCGCAGAAAGGCGTGCCCCACCCCTATGTGCCCGGGCATGCGGTCGACATGGCGTTTCTCGGCAGCAATAGCGCGGGCGATTGGGCGGTCGGCGATTTCTGGGGCCCGCTCGGCAACGAGACGCGCGCGTGGCTCGATCATCTCGCCACCGGAGCCCCAACGATCCATTGCACGCCGGAGCAGGCACGCATCAATCTGGAAACGACGATCGCGATTGAGCGCGCGGCCGCGTCCGGCAAGACGGTGCGGCTGCCGTTGCAGATGGAGGAGTAACGCAGTCGCTCACCCGGCTAGTGTCGTCCCCGCGAACGCGGGGACCCATAACCACCAGCCTGAGATCATGGGTCCCCGCTTGCGCGGGGACGACAATCACACAGTCGCGGCAAGGACAGCCTACGCGCTCGCGCGGCGCTCCACATTGGCAATGCGCTCGGGCACGCCGAATTCGCGCCGGCAGACCTCGGCAAGCACTGCGATGCCCTCGCGAATCGCTTGCGTTGAAGGATTGGCGAAGCAAAGCCGCAGCCGGCTCCTGCCATAGGCCTCGTGCGTCGACCAATCGGGCCCTGGATTGATGGCCACGCCGGCCGACAGCGCCGCCTGCGCGAGCTTTGGCGTGTCGACCGCGTCGGGCAGCTTGACCCACAAAAAGATGCCCCCCTTGGGCTCGTCGAACTCGGCCGCTGTGCCGAAATGCTCGGCAAGCGCCTCCATCATCGTATCGAGCTTGGCGCGCAGCCCGCGCGTGAGCTGGGGCACGTGTTCGCTGAAATGGCGCGCGCAAAACTCTCCCAAAACCATCTGCTCGAGCGCGCCCGAGCCGGCGTCGGTCTTGAGCGCGAGGATGCGCGAGAGAATATCCCACCGCGCGACGATGTAGCCCACGCGCAGCGCCGGCGCGATCGATTTGGAGAATGAGCCGATGTGGATGACGCTGCCATGCCTACTCATGGCATAGAGCGCGGGCGGGCGCCGGCCGTCCCAGGTGAGGTCGGCGTAGCAATCATCCTCGAAGATCGGGACGTGGTGCTCCTCCGAGAGCCGCAAGAGCTCGTGCCGGCGCGCTTCGCTCAGGATGGTGCCGGTCGGATTCTGTACGGTCGGGATCGTGTAGATGTATTTGGCGCGGATGCCTCGACCCCTGAGGTCGTCGAGCGCGGCAGCCACCGCGTCGATGCGCAAGCCGTCCTTATCGAGCGGGATCCCCACTGCGTTCACGCGTAATCGTGCCAGGCGTGTGAGCGAGCCCTGATAACTTTCCTGCTCGATGAGGACGGTATCTCCGGGCGCGAGCAGCAAGCCGTTGACGAGATCGAGGCCTTGCAGCGAGCCCGACGTGATCAGGATTTCATCCGCGCTGCAGCCGATGCCGGCGGTATGCTTGAGCTTGTCGGCCAGAAATTCCCGCAGCGGGCGATAACCGAGCGGGCCGCTGTTGAGACCGTAGCTCGCAAGCGTTGCGCCTTCCCGCTTGAGCACGGCGGTCGCCGCCGCAATGAGCCCATCGACGGGAACGTGGTCGGCATCGTTGTTGCCGCCGATAAAGTTATATTTGGGAACTCCCGTCCACTTGTCCACGGACGCCGGCAAAGATGGTGCCAAGAGCGGCGTGAAATCGAACGATGCGGAGACCATGCTGCGTTTTTCCTGCCGAACGGAGACCCTAGCATCGCCACGGCGCGCCGTCTAAGCCGGACGGTCATACGTCGTGCGGGTCGTCATGCCCGGGCCAACCCTGTCGTCACCCGCGGGCTTGACCACGCAAGTCGGATTTATCCGACTTGCGCACATAAATGCCCGAAATCGGGTAAACCCGATTTTGGATGGTCCATCTTCTTGCGAAGCGGATGGATTGCACCGCAACTCGGGCTTGCCCGAGTTGCGCAATATGATGCGCCGCACATCGGGTAAACCCGACGTGCGGGTCAAGCCCGGCAATGACCGTGGACGAGCCGCCGTCGAGCCAAATGCAATCAGCTGACGAGGGAAAGAGCAATGGATACGCGCGACCTGCATGACAAAGGATTGAAGCTTCGGCGCGAGATCTTTGGCTGCGAGGCGGTCGAGCAGCGCATGAACGCCTTCGGCGCATTCGGCGAGCCGCTGCAGAACATGATCAATACGTATGGCTATGGGGACGTCTGGAGCCGTCCCACGCTGCCGCTCAAGACAAAATCGCTGGCCGCAATCGCGATGACGGCTGCGATCGGACGCACCGCCGAGCTTCGCGTCCACATCAACGGCGCGCTCACCAACGGCTGCACGGCGGACGAGATTCGCGACGTTCTGCTCCTGGTCGCGCTCTACTGCGGAATACCGGCTGCGAATGAAGGCCATCGCATCGCGCACGACGTGCTGCGCGAACGGGGCGTGACGTGAGGGGTTTCTGCGCCTACGAAACGCGGGGTCGCGATTTCACAAGGAAGCTCGTTCGACGCCGTGTTCGGCCAGCAGTTCGGCAATGCGCTTGCGTGCGTAAAAGATGCGGGTTTTCACGGTGTTCTGCGGCACGCCAATGATCCGGGCGACTTCGTCGATCGATTGCTCATGATAATAGACAAGATCGATGACCTGACGATGGGCGCTCGATAACTGCCTGAGACAGGCTTGCAATAACGCGCCGCGTTCGGTCGTTCGCAGGACGAGCTCCGGGTCGTCGGCCGGGTCCTCGATCGATTCGGCGACGCCGTCATCGAGCGCGTCAAAGGAGCGCCGCTTGAGCGCCGACAGCGCCTTAAAGCGCGCGATGCCCAAGAGCCATGTCTTCACCTGCGAGCGCGCCTCGAAGCGGTCGGCACTCCTCCACACCTCGAGGAACACGTCGTTCAGCAAATCCTCAGCCGTGGCATCGTTGCCGACAATTCTCAGGAGGAAGCGGAATATGCGCAAATTGTGTCGGATGAAAAGAAGCCGCATGGCGTCCCTGTCGCCATTTGCGATAAGTCCGACTAAGGCCTCATCGGATATTGCGTTGGCGGTCGATGGCCGGCTCAATGCGGTGCCGGAAATTGCGCGACCATATTCCATGGCTGCACCCAATCTCACTCAATCAGCTGGCGTTGCCCCCCAGTTCACCTTGACCGAAATGGTTCCACATTGCGCCGTGCTACGCTGTGACGGGCGTCACCTTTTCGCGCATTCCGGGTGAGTCATTCAGCGGATTTGAACCGTCATGGGCGGCAAAGCCACCCATACGGCAGATGCCAACTGGAGCATCGGCCCGGGCCCTTTAGCGCAGAGCAACATTGGGCAGGAATCTTGTGAGGGTCACATGGCCTTCTTTTTTCGTCTTCACACGCCGGGACCGGCGGATTTAGACTTGCGCGGCAAATTGGACCGCACGCGAACGGGCTCGTCCTGGCGTTTGCCCGTCGGACCGGAGGCGGTGCGCGCGCGCAGGTCGGGAGGGGTCATGCGGAAGCGACGCTTGGGCCGGTGGATTGCCGCTCTCGCGAGTGGGATCAACTTTGTTACGCGGCGGTGCCGCACGGAACGATCGAGGAGCGTCATGGGTGGGCGACGCTTCGCGTTGGTGGTCGGCTTTTTCTCAATTGCAGTTCTTGCTTCTCAATTGTGCATGACGCCGGCGCACGCGCAACAAACGCCTGCTAATTTCTTCGAGCCCGCCATCGCAAAGAAATTTGCCCCAGGCCGGAAGACGCCGTGTGCTGGTTGTGTGCAAGAGCAGACGGCGCTCAACAAGGCATGGGGCGATCTGAACGATTTCGACAAGAAAACGAATGGTGATTTCCGAGCTTGGTATAGCGCAGTTGATAAGCTCTACCAGGCTGAAAAGGCGGGCAACGCCAACGCCATAAAGAACGCGCAGGGCGGCCTAGATGCAATAAATAAAAAGCTGAATAACAATCCAGCTTATCAACACAAGGGCGACGATGGTGTCGTTATCCACCAGGTCGGAGAGACGACTTCAGAACTAACCAAAATACTCGCAAGCATTGAAGATGCCGC
>JBJMTU010000357.1:0-7970 GCA_045811545.1 Xanthobacteraceae bacterium
CCAGCGCGCGTCGCACGGCGTCGATAATCCGATCCTGGGTCGTTTGATCGAGATAGGCGTGCATCGGCAAGCTGATTACTTCCTCGGCGAGCCGCTCGCTCACCGGCGCGCCGCCGGCCGCGATCGGAAAGTGCTGGTAAGGCTGTTGGCGGTGCAGCGGGATCGGGTAATGAATCGCCGTCGGAACACCCTCCATCTTGAGCGCAGCCGCGAGCCCATCGCGGCGGCCGGCCGGATGGCGGATGGTATACTGCGCCCAGACCGAAGTGGAGCCCGACGCGAGCCTCGGAACAGTCGCAACGTCCGCGAGGCCCGCGGAGTAGCGGCGCGCGATGCGTTCGCGTGCCAGAATCTCCTCGGGGAAGATCTTCAATTTCTCCATCAACACGGCCGCTTGGATGGTGTCGAGCCGGCCGTTTAGCCCAATGCGCACGCAATCGTACTTCCCGCGCCCCTCACCATGGACGCGGAGGCTGCGGATCACTTGCGCCAATTCGTCGTCGTCCGTGATGACCGCCCCGCCGTCGCCGTAGCAACTGAGCGGCTTGGCCGGAAAGAAGCTCGTTGCAGTCGCCGGGGCGAGGGCGCCGATGCGGCGATTCTTGTATGTTGCACCGAAGGCCTGGGCAGCGTCATCGAGCACGAACAGGTTTTCCGCCTCCGCGATCGGCACAATGCGATCGTAGTCCGCGGGCTGCCCGAACAGATCAACCGGTATGACGGCTTTCGGATGAAGCCCGGCCTCGCGCGCCGCAGCACACGCTCGTTGCAAGCTTGCGGGATCCAGATTGAAGCTTCGCTCTTCGACGTCGGCGAAGACGGGCATAGCACCGACCAGCGCCACGACTTCGGCAGTCGCAGTGAAAGTAAAGCTCGGGCAGATGACGGCATCGCCCGAGCCAATCCCACGCGCCATCAACACCATGACCAACGCATCGGTGCCGCTCGCGCAGGTGACCACGTGGCGTGCGCCGCAGAACTCGGAAAGCTTGACTTCGAGTGCCCGCACTTCGGGCCCCAGGATGAATTGGCAATGCCCGAGCACGCGGGCAATCGCCTCGTCCACCGATCGCCCGAGCCGCCGCCGCTGCGCGGCGACGTCGATAAACGGGATTGGCACAGGATCGAGGCGAGCGCGCTGATTCATCGAATGGGTACTGAACCGATCGTCTCAGCGAAGCAGTACTTCAGCCGGTCAGCCGTCGGGGGCCGCTCCGGCGACGGCTCACACTCGCCACGGGGCGTTGCTCGAGGCAACGGATGGCGATTTCGAGACTTGCGACGCCTTCCTCGCCTGTCACGGCAGGCTCCCTGCCCTCGCGAATCGCCGCGACAAAGGCTTGCAGCTCGGCGCGCAACGGTTCGGCGTGGCCGACCGAGAGATGGCGCATGGAATAGCTGCCGTCGGGCTGAAAACCGAAGCATTCGGTCACCTGCCGCGTCAGCAGGTCGGCCATGATGTATTTGTTGCGCGTCGCGATCGTGACGTTGCGTGCCTTAAATGGGGTCAGCCAATTCGTGTTGATGTGGGCGAGCACGCCGGAGGTGGTACGGAACTGCAGCAGGGCGATGTCCTCGCGCTCGGCGACCGCATTCGAGAGTTGCGGCTGCACCTCGGCGATTTCGGAGTCGGTGAACCAACGAATGAGGTCGATGTCGTGCACGGCGAGATCGATGACCACGCCTACATTGGACATGCGCGGCGGAAACGGCCCGACCCGCGTTATCGCGATTGAAAGAATATCCTCGTCGCAGATCGCGTTCTTGATCGCCTCGACGGTCGGATTGAACCGCTCCACATGGCCGACCATCAGAGCGACGCGGGCGTGCCGTGCCGCAGCGATGATTGCGCGTCCCTCCTCCACCGAGGGAGCGATCGGCTTCTCCACCAAGACGTGAACGCCGCGCTGGATACAGCACAGCGCCAATTCCCGGTGCAGATGGGTGGGCGCCGCGATGGTGACGGCATCGATACCTTCCGCAAGCAGTGGCTCAACGCCGCTGAACGCCGGGCAACCCAGCGCTCTCGAAACGAAATCACGCTGCTTGCCATCGGGGTCGGCCACGCCCACAAGCTTGACGCCCGGCAGATCGGCGAACACGCGCGCATGGTTGCTGCCCATGACGCCGACGCCCACCACACCTACGCGTAGCGGAGGCTGCGCGTCGCGTGTCGCGGCTTGCACCATGATGGACGAGTCCCCCCTGCCGGCTCGCGTGACGAATCCCTCCTAGCACGCCAGGAAGCCCCTGGCGATGCCTCCATTCGAGGCTGTGGACACGTTTTGAATCAAAGAGTTACATCCACTGCGCGGGTTCCGGGGGAAGTTCTATGCCATCAGTTTTGGCGAAATTGCAGGAACCAGTCGACAAAGCGGCGAACGCCCTCTGTGATCGGCGTGTCGGGCCGGAACCCGACGGCGCGCTCGAGGTCGGCAGCGTCGGCGCAGGTCTGCGGGACATCGCCCGGCTGCATCGGGAGCAACTCCCGCACCGCGGGCTTGCGCAAAGCCTCTTCGAGCAAGCGCACGACCTCGGTCACCTCGACCGGCTGGCTGTTGCCGACATTGTAGATTTGCCACGGAGCCCGGCTCGTCGCGGGATCCGGGGTCTGGTCCGACCACGCCGGATTTGGCGCGGCCGGCCGGCGGACGAGCCGCACAACCGCTTCGACCGCATCGTCGATATAGGTGAAGTCTCGGCGCATCTGCCCATGGTTGAACAGCTTGATCGGCCGACCCTGCAGGATCGCTTCGGTGAACAGCCACATCGCCATGTCCGGACGACCCCACGGTCCATAGACGGTAAAAAATCGCAGACCCGTCGCCGGCAGCGCGAACAGATGCGCATAGGCATGCGCCATCAGCTCGTTTGCCTTCTTGGTTGCGCCATAGAGGCTCAGGGGATGATCAACATTATCCGAAGTTCGAAACGGCACGCGGCTGTTGGCGCCGTAGACCGAGGACGACGAGGCGTAAACGAGGTTCCGGCACCCCGCATGCCGGCAACCCTCGAGCACATTGAGGAAGCCGGTGAGGTTGGCATCGGCATAGGCATGCGGATCGATCAGAGAATGACGCACGCCGGCCTGTGCGGCGAGATGCACGACGGCAGGAAAGCGGTGCGCGGCAAACAATTCCGCAACGGGTTGGCGATCGCCAATATCCATCTTCGCGAATTTGAAATTGGAGAACGCCTCGAGTTGCGCGATCCGGGCCTGCTTTAGATGCGGATCGTAGTAGGCGTTGAGGTTGTCGACGCCCACCACCTCGTGCCCGTCCGACAACAGGCGCCGCGCAACATGCATGCCGATGAAGCCGGCCGCTCCGGTGACGAGAACAGGCTCCTTCAAGCTAGGTCCTTTCACATAAAGCGGTCATGATCCCGTCCGATTGAGTCCGCTCGCGCTGTTTGCGCTCGGCTGGCGGTGCTTCGTGCAGTATAAACCGGAAAATGCCAAGGGCCTTTCCGCGAGCAATGACTATCCTGCATCCGGCGGCAATGACGTTAGGCGGTCATCGATCGAGACCGCTGCCATGAGCGAAGTCACGGCTGAGGCGGATGCGCTCAAACGCTGGCTGTTCGATGCGGCGCTCCCGCTGTGGTGGGAGCGAGGTGCGGATCGCATTCGCGGCGGCTTTCACGAGGCAATCACCCTGGACGGCAAGCCGTTGCAACGGCCGCACCGTGCACGGGTCATCGCCCGGCAAGCGTTCTCGTATTGCGAAGCCGGTCGGCTCGGCTGGCATGGCCCCTGGCGTGAGGCGCAGCGCCATGCGCTCGATTATTTCCGCGAGCATTTCATCACCGCCGACGCAACGGTCGTGTCCGTCGTCGATCTCGATGGCAAAGTCGCCGACCCGCGCTTCGACCTCTACAATCAGGCCTTCGCCCTGCTTGCATATGCGAGCGGCCACCACACGTTCGGCGAAGCTGCGGGATGGTTCCGGCAGGCTGCGGCGCTGCGCACGACCCTCGAGCAATCCTATGCTCACCCGCTCGGCGGCTTTGTCGAGGATCGCGCCGTGCGGCTTCCGCAGCGCTCGAACCCACATATGCACTTGCTCGAAGCCGCACTCGCCTGGATTGCCGTCGACGACGACCCGGCCTGGCGCCGCATGGCGGATGGGATTGCCGCACTTTGCCTGGAGAAATTCATTGATCCGGCGACGGGAGCCTTGGGCGAGTTCTTTGCCGCGGACTGGTCGCCGGAGCCGGGTATCGAAGGACGGATCCGCGAGCCTGGGCACCATTACGAGTGGGCATTTCTGCTGGACCGCTGGGCGCGGCTCACCGGCCGAAGGGCGCCCGAGGCGGTGCTACGATTGATCGCATTCGCCGATTCTCGCGGCGTGGATGCGGACCGGGGCGTGGCGGTCAATGCCGTGCTCGCCGATGGCGGCGTCCATGATCCGGTGGCGCGCTTGTGGGCGCAGGCGGAACGGATCCGCGCCTATCTCGCGCAGCGCCGTTCCGACACCGACGTTGCCGCGGCCATCAACGGGCTGCGGCGCTTTCTCGCGACGCCAACGGAAGGCGTCTGGTTCGACCAATTGGCAGCCGACGACGTTTTCATTCTTGAGCCGGCACGGGCCACCAGCCTCTATCACATCATCGGCGCGGTCGCGGAGTTCTGCCCTGCGCGCCCTGCTGCCCGCCACGCCGGCTTTCATGCCAGCAATTCACGTGCCTCGGCGCCTCGCGTGATCTACCTCGTGACCGAAGACTGGTATTTCATGTCGCACCGCCTTCCGATGGCACGTGCGGCCCGCAATGCCGGCTTCGAGGTGCATGT
Source organism: Xanthobacteraceae bacterium (assembly GCA_045811545.1). Taxonomy (GTDB): domain Bacteria; phylum Pseudomonadota; class Alphaproteobacteria; order Rhizobiales; family Xanthobacteraceae; genus VAZQ01. The sequence goes on from JBJMTU010000357.1 coordinate 4,796, forward strand.
GGCAACCCGAATCGACCGTCACGGCGCGGCAATCGAGGCTGAAGGATTTCATTTCCATCCTATCTCCTGGCGCCGCGGCAGCCTTGATCCGCGCGACCTGATCCGGGTCGTGCGCGAAGTGCGCAAGCTTTACCGCAAGCTCAAGCCCGATCTCGCCCACCACGTCGCACTGCCGGCAGCCGTGGTCGGATCACTCGCCGCCACTGGCTTGCCCGTCGTTTGCCTCAATGCACTGACCGGCCTCGGCACGATGTTCATCGACGACACGGGGAAAGTCCGCGTGGCGCGCGCACCGCTGAGGCTGGCACTGCGGTCCCTGCTGAATCGCTCGCGAGCGGCGGTGCTGGTGCAAAACCCGGACGACCGGACCGTGATCGAGCGACTCGGCGTCAATCGAGACCGGATCGCGTTGATCCCGGGGTCGGGGGTCGATATCGGCGCGCTGGCGGTCTCGCCTGAATCTGCAGGTCCGATCACCATCGCATTCGTCGGCCGTTTGGTGGGATCGAAGGGGATACGCACGCTGTTAGCCGCGCACGAGCGCCTTATCCAACGCGGCCGCGACATCCAGCTACTCATCGCTGGCCTACCCGATCCCGCCAACCCGACCTCGATTCCGCCGCAGGAGATCGACGCTTGGATCAGGCGACCCAACGTCAAGCATCTTGGGTTCGTAAAGGACATCGGTGGGTTCTGGGCGTGCTCGCATATCGCGGTTCTGCCGTCCCATCGCGAGGGCCTGCCTTTGAGCTTGTTGGAGGCTGCGGCCTGCGGCCGCCCGTTGATTGCCACCGATGTTCCGGGATGCCGCGACATTGCGCGTGCAGACCTCAACGCGCTTTTGGTGCCGCTCGAGGATGCCGAGGCACTCGCCGACGCCATCGAGCGGCTTGCGCTGGATCCACAGCTGCGCCGCAAGTTTGGCAAGGCCGGCCGCGAGCTCGTCGAACGCGAATTCTCGAGCCAGCGTATCGGCCGTGACCTGATCGCGCTCTATCGACGCTTGCTCGAGTCCGCATGAAAGGTCCATTGCGGATGGCGCTACGCGCGGGCTAAGAAAGCCGATCTGCAGCGGGGCTCCGTCAAAGGTAGATCGTGCCGCACGGTCGCAAGCTCGCCGTCATCGGTCTTGGGTATGTCGGCCTGCCGGTCGCCGTCGCATTCGGCCGACAAGGCAGCCGCGTGATCGGGTTCGACATCGACAGCGCGCGCATTTCCGAACTCAAGGCCGGCGGCGATCGCACACGCGAGGTCGACCCGGGTGATCTCGCCGTTGCGAAAGTCGTGTTTACGTCGGATCCCCGCGAACTCTCCGCCGCGGATTTCTTTATCGTGACGGTGCCAACCCCCATCGATCAGGCGCGACGACCGGATCTGACGGCGTTGCTGCGCGCCTCGACGACGGTCGGCAAGGCTTTGAAGAAGGGTGACATCGTCGTTTTCGAATCCACCGTCTACCCCGGCGCAACGGAGGAAGATTGCGTGCCGGTCCTCGAACAGGTGTCGGGTCTGTTGGCTGGACGCGATTTCACGGTGGGCTATTCGCCTGAACGGATCAATCCTGGCGACAAGGCTCACCGGTTCGAGACAATCACAAAGATCGTGGCCGGCCAGGATGCGCGGACCCTCGACATCATCGCGGCGGTTTATGGTTCGGTCGTCACCGCCGGCCTGCACCGGGCCCCCTCGATCAAGGTGGCGGAAGCCGCCAAGGTGATCGAAAACGCACAACGCGATCTCAACATCGCTTTCATGAACGAGCTGTCCGCGATCTTTCATGAGCTCGGTATCGATACGGGCGATGTGCTTTCCGCGGCCGGGACCAAATGGAATTTTCTCAATTTCACCCCAGGCCTCGTCGGCGGCCACTGCATCGGCGTCGATCCGTATTACCTGACCTATCGAGCGCAAAAAGCCGGGTACCATCCGGACGTGATTCTAGCGGGTCGGCGCATCAACGACTCCATAGGGGTACGCGTGGCGCGCGAGTGCCTGCGCCGACTCTTGAAGCGCGGCATACCGACACCGCGCGTGACGGTGCTGGGGCTGACGTTTAAGGAAAACGTCGTCGATGTCCGCAATTCGCAGGTTTTCGACATCATTCGTGAGCTGCAGTCGTTCGGCGTGTCCGTACAGGTGAATGACCCGCTCGCCGACAAAGCGGCGGCGCTCAAGGAGTATGGTCTCACCTTGCAGAATGATCCGAAGCCCGCCGACGCCATCATCCTTGCTGTGGCGCATGACGCCTATCGAACCGCGGGTTGGCCGCTGATCATGCGTCTGCTCAAGAATGACCGCGGGCTGGTCATGGACGTCAAAGGTGCCCTCGACCCGCTCAAAAAACCTGCCGGCATCGAGGTTTGGCGGCTTTGACCGGTTAACCTTGGTTAACGCCGGCGCGGCTTGACGTTTTGCGCCGGGACCGCTTGAAGTGTCGTGGCCACCGAGGAATTTCGTCAATGCCCGCTCAAATCGTCCCGGTGATCATGTGCGGCGGCGCGGGAACACGGCTGTGGCCGGTCTCGCGCGAAAGCATGCCCAAGCAGTTCGTCCCCCTCGTCGGGAAGGATTCGACGTTCCAGCAGGTGCTCGAGCGCATTGCCGATCCCGAGTTGTTCGGGCGTCCGATCGTCATCACCAACACGGACTTCCGGTTTGTGGTGGCGGAGCAGTTGCGTGAGAGCGACGTGGAAGCCGATATTGTGCTGGAGCCGATGCGCCGCGATTCCGGTCCCGCGGTTGCGGTTTCCGCGGTACTCGCGGCCGCACGCGATCGCGATGCCCTCGTGCTGGTGCTCGCAGCCGATCATGTGATCCGCAAGCCTGACGAATTCCGCGCCGCCTGCCGGCGTGCCGCCGCCGCCGCCGCCGAGGGACGCATCGTCACCTTCGGCATCGAGCCCACCCATCCTGCGACAAGTTACGGGTACATCCGCCCCGGCGAGAAGCTCAATGGCGGCGCATCGGCCCGCACGGTCGAAGCGTTCGTGGAGAAGCCGGACGCCGCGACCGCCGCGAATTACGTGGCGCAAAAGTATCTCTGGAACAGCGGCAATTTTCTATTCCACGCCGCGACGATGCTCGCCGAGATCGAGCGCTTCGAACCGGCCATGGCCGAAGCCGCGAAGGCGGCGGTCGACGGCCTCACGCGCGATCTCGACTTCTTGCGGCTCGC
>JBJMTU010000358.1:0-13266 GCA_045811545.1 Xanthobacteraceae bacterium
AGGGGTGGTGGTGATGGCCACCGGCGCCTGGTTCGATCCGGCGGACGCGGCGGGCGAACCCGAGCGCCACGGCAATCCCAACGTGCTGACGCTGGACATCGGAACGTCACCGCTCGCGCAAGGCACCAGCGCGCTCACGGCGCTGGTCGAGATCGAGCGCTGGGATCAGCCGGCGCCGGCGGTTCGTGCATTCACCCCGCCGACATTGGCGGCCGCGAGCTAGCTTGGCCAAAGGCTCAATCATCCTTACTGCGGCGGAACCCTCACGCATGCCGCCACGAGCGGGCTGTTGGCCGGCACTGGGCTGCGGCAGGTTGCGGATCGCTCGGTCGGGATGATGGCGGCGTTGCGTCTGGCGCCGCAGTAGGCGGTCAGCAGCAACTCGTCCTCGGCGCATTGCACGCTGCAATGCGCCGCATCGCAATTCGCGCGAACGATGCGAATGCCGAAGCCGGACAGACCGGGATCGCCTTTCGGCCCGGGTGGACCGGGCGGCCCCGGATCGCCCTTAGGCCCCTGTGGACCTTGGCCGCAGCTCACCAGGGCGCCGCTGACCGCCACCGCAATGAAGACCCGCAGCAACCGCATCGTCTCTCTCCGCAAAGCGACAGCATGTCCAGTTTTTCGAATGGGCAAAAGGCCGGCCGGTTACGGCGGCAAGCGTGTAGGCGCAGGCAGCACCCTATCGTATAAGGAGCGGCGAAACGGCTCGGTTATCGCTGGCTGCCCAGCCATTGAGCCGGTCGTTAGGGAACGCCGAACGGGGCATGGAGACCGCAATGTCGAGAAAGATGCTGACGGGCTCATTCGTCGCGCTCATCACGCCATTCAATAAGGACGGCTCGGTCGACTTCGGTGCATTCCAGACCTTGCTGAAGTTCCAGGAGGAGCACGGCACCTCGGCGGTGCTGATCATGGGCTCGACCGGCGAGACATCGATGCTCTCTCCGGAGGAAAAAAAGCAGATCATCGTCGAGACCGCGAAGGTGAAGACCCCCCGCATGCCGATCTTCTTCGGCTGCACCGGCAACAATACCGACGCGACCATTGCCAATGTGCGCTTCGCCGCCGCGAACGGCGCCGACGGCGCCATTCTCGCCGCGCCCGCCTATATCTGTGCGCCGGAAAGCGATATCGAGCGCTTCTTCCTCGACGTGGCGGACGCAACCGATCTGCCGCTCGGCATCTACAACAACCCGCCGCGCGTGAAGAGCGACCTGCATTGGGAGCATCTGCTTCGCATTTTCCAGCATCCCAACTACGTCGTGCACAAGGAATCCACCGCGCGCGTCGGGCAGGTCGCGCAGGTGCTGGCTGCCAAGCCCAAGGTATCGGTCATGTGCTGCGACAGCCCCAATCTCGGCCTGGTGGTGCCCACCATGTCGCTCGGCGGCCATGGCACCGCGAACATGACCGGCAATATTGCGCCCACCGAGCTCGCGACGATCTCGACCCCGTGGACGAGCTACGTCGAGGCAGAGAATTTCAAGACCACGTACCTTAAACTGCTGCCGCTGCTGCACTTCACCTATTCGGCGATCAACCCCGTGGCGGTGAAATCGCTGATGAAGGCGCTCGGGCTGCCGGCGGGCGATCTGCGCAGGCCGCTCACCAACCTCGACGGCGAAGCGCTCGCCAAAGGCACTCACATCGTGCAGGAGCTCGGGCTCGACAAGCAGTACGGCTACAAGGTGGGTCCGATCTCCGCCGTCGCCGCGTGAGTGCCGCCTGTCGCGGGAAGACCCGCTGATATGGACCTCGGGATCCGCGGACGAAAGGCGCTACTGAGCGGCGCGAGCCGCGGTCTGGGGCGGGCCTGCGCCTTCGCGCTGGCGCAAGAAGGCGTCGACATCACCATCGTCGCGCGTCGGCGCGAGGCGCTGGAAGAAACCGGCGCGGAGATTGCGGCGGCGGCAGCCGTCAAGGTCGCCACGGTTGCCGCCGACATCACCACCAGCGCGGGGCGCTCGGCTGCACTTGCCGCGTGTCCGCAACCCGATATCCTTCTCAACAATGCCGACGGACCGCTGCCCGGCGATTTCCGCGACTGGTCGCGCGATGACTGGATCGCTGCGCTCGACGCAATGATGCTCGCGCCCATCGAAATGATGCGGCTCACCGTGGACGCCATGATGGCGCGCCGTTTCGGCCGCATCATCAACATCGTCTCGCGCAGCGTGAAGACGCCGCAACTCGAGCTCGGCCTGTCCAATGGCGCGCGCTCCGGGCTCGTAGGCTTCGTCGCTGGTCTGGCGCGCCAGACCGTCGCGCACAACGTCACCATAAACAACCTCCTCCCCGGGATCTTCGACAGCGGCGCACAGCGTGCACACGTCGGCGCACTCGTGGAGGCAAGCGGCAAAACGTTCGAGGAGCTCTGGCGCGAGCGCGCCGAAGCCAATCCCGCCAAACGTTTTGGTCGGCCGGCCGAGCTCGGTGCCTATTGCGCGTTTCTCTGCTCGCAACGTGCCGGTTTCATCACTGGCCAAAATCTGCTGATCGACGGAGGAAGCTATCCGGGAACATACTGAACCGGCGAAAGGATCATCCCATGAGATTTGCAATCACACTCGCGCTGGCGCTCGGCGCGACCATCACTCCCGTGAGCGCGGAGAATTATCCGTCCCGCACGGTAACGGTGGTGGTGCCATTTCCCGCCGGCGGGTCCGTCGACGGCGTCGCGCGCATCCTGGTGCAGAAGCTCAATGAAACGGTCGGCCAGCACTTCATCGTCGAGAACCGCGCCGGCGGCGCTTCGGGAAACGTCGGCGCCAATGCGGTCGCCAAGGCCGCGCCCGACGGTTACACCCTGCTGGTGTCCGCCTCGGTGCACGTGATCAATCCGTTCCTCTACAAGAGCGTGCCTTATGATGTCGTGCGCGACTTCACGCCGGTGACCCTCCTGGCCGAGGGACCGCTGATCGTCAGCACGACGCCGAGCGTCCCGGCGAACAACCTCAAGGATTTCTTCGCGCTCGTGCGCAAAGATCCGCAGAAATACACCTTCGGCGCCACGACCATCGGCTCCGCCAGCCATCTCGCCATCGAATTGCTCAAGCTCGACGCCGGTCTCGATACATTGGTGGTGTCCTAAGGGGCACGGCACCGGCGCTCACCGACCTCATGAGCGGGCAGATCCAGTTGCTCGCCGACCCCATGCTCTCCTCGCTGCCGCTGGCGCAAGGCGGGAAGATCAAGGCGCTCGGCATTACCAGCCTCAAGCGCGCGGCCGCGGCGCCCGAGATTCCGACCGTCGCGGAATCCGGCATGAAGGGCTTCGCATTCGTGTCCTGGTACGGATTGTGGGGGCCCAAGAACCTGCCCGTCGATATTTCCACCAAGCTGCAGACAGATATCGCCAAGGTGCTGGCACTGCCGGAGGTGAAGGCGCGGCTGAACGGAATCGGATTTGATCCGATCGGATCGGGCGGAGAACAGTTCGCCACTTACATCCGCGACGAAATGGCGAAATACGAAAAGATCATCAAGGAGGCCAAAATCAAGGTCGAATGAGACGCGTGATTTTCCGCGCCTGTCGTCCCCGCGCCAGCGGGGACCCATGGCCACCGTCTCTGGAATATGGGTCCCCGCTTGCGCGGGGACGACCGGGGGCAATGCCGGCAAATGAGCCGGATTTGTCACTTCCTTGTCAGAAGTTCGCGCAAGGTTTCCTTGCGGTCCGAAGTGATGTCGGCGATCCGCCAGCCCATCTTGAGCTTGACCAAAGCAAGGACAACCGTGCGCTGCTCGCCAAGGCTGGTAAATGACACGGTCGCGCTCGCCTTGTCGGATGCAGTCTCGCGGACCGCGATGTTCACGGCGTCGATCTCCCAATCCTGCGCATCAATGAAGGGATCGGCGTCAAGCTTGCCCACCTCGCCGCGCGCGTCCTTGCGGTCCTTGATGATGAGCGCCGCGAGCTTGGGTTCGAAGTAGCGCCGCACGGCTGCGTCGCTCTCGAGCGAAACGCCACGTGCATCTTTACCTTTGTAGGCGGCGTAGATGGCTTCCACGAACGGCTTGGCGGAAGACTCGGCCGCACTTACACCAACCTCCCCGAGGCCAGTGCAGATGATGCAAACCAGGAGGACCTTGCAGCGCGTGATCATGGTGCGTCCTTCGTTCGACGCCAAATGACGTTCGTCTCGGATCGGACTAGCGTATTGTTCGAGCCGCCTCCAGCCCCCACGGGCGCCCGCAAAGGAGAGGATGAGGGATGAGCCAAGAGATCATCTACAGCGTCGAGGAAAGCATCGCGACCATCACGCTCAACCGTCCCGAACGAATGAACGCGCTCACCCACGAGCTCGAAGCCGAGCTGCATCGCACCTTCGACCGGGCGGACGCCGACCGCGCGGTGCGCGTGATCATCCTCACCGGCGCCGGGCGCGCCTTCTGCGCCGGCTATGACCAGAGCCAAACCGACAAATCTGGCTCCCGGCACACCGATCCGAAGGGCAAGTCCCTTGCCGATTTCATCGAGTTCTGGCAGCGCACCGATGCTGACCGCGTGGCGCTATGGACGCATATGTGGCGGCTGGGAAAGCCGGTCATCGCGGCGGTCAACGGCTGGGCCATGGGCGGAGGTTTTTGGTATCAACTCGCCGCCGACATCACCATCGCCTCCGATCAGGCGGTGTTCGCGCAGCCCGAGGTTCGCCATATCTCGAACACGACCTTTCTCTTCGGCGCGCTGTGCGGTTGGAAAGCCGCCAACCGTTGGGGGCTCACCGGCGACCATTTCGATGCGCAGGAGGCGCTGCGCATCGGCATGGTGAACGAAGTCGTCCCCCACGATCAGCTCATGACCGCGGCCCGCGCGCTCGCCAAACGTATCGCGCTGGTGCCGGAGCCGTCGGTGCGACTCAACAAGGCAATCACCATGATGGGCATGCAGGCCGCCGGCGTCTACTCCGGCCTTCTGCTCGAAGGCGCGCTCGGCGCGCTCGCGCACTCGTCTCACAATGAGTTTCGCGAGAAGCTGTTTGAGGCCCAGCGCCAGCACGGGCTCAAGGGCTATCTCGACATGCGCGACGGACCGTTTCAGCCCGAGCCCATGGGGCCGCGCTCGGCGAAAGCACGACAGAAGAAAAACGGGTGATCGGAGTAGCCCGGATGAGCGAAGCAAAATCCGGGATATGATCTTCCTGAAAGTATCGATCGTGATCGGGTTGCTGCGTGGCACTCTCATGAGCATAGGCTGCACTGGCGCAGTGAGCGTGCCTCATTCACGTAGGCAGAACCCGGATGTCGCTTCGCTCATACGGGCTACGCGTGCCGTTCCGCGAGGCATGGCGTGAGCGAAAACAAATCCATCGGCCGCTCCGTCAGGCGGCTCGAGGATCGGCCGCTGCTCACGGGCAAGGGCCGCTTCGTCGCCGATCTTGCCTTCCCCGGCATGCTGGAGGCGGCATTCGTGCGCAGCCCGCACGCCCATGCAGCAATCCGCGGCATCGACGCCGGGGCCGCGCGTGCCTGCGCCGGCGTGCACGCAGTGTTGACGCTCGCCGATCTCGCGCCGCTCCTCGCGCAGGAACGACTGCCGCTGCAGTTTCGCACGGCGAAGCTCCCGAGCGACATCACGCCGTTTCCGCTTGCCAAGGACGAGGTCGCCTTCGTCGGCGAGGCGGTAGCGGTCGTGATCGCGCGGACGCGCTACATTGCCGAAGACGCCGCGGCGCTGGTTGCCGTCGATTATGAGTCACTGCCCGCGGTCTCCGATTGCCGCCACGCGCTCGCCCCGCAAGCGCCGCGCGCACACCGCCTCCGCGACGGCAATCTCCTGATCGAGTTCCAACAGTGCTATGGCGACGTCGCGGATGCCTTCGCCCGCGCGCCTCACCGCGTGAAAGTGAATCTCAAGCAGCACCGCGGCGGCGCGCACTCGATCGAGGGGCGCGGCGCGCTCGCCGTCTACGACGCCAATGAGGACCGGCTCACGCTCTGGTCCTCGACCCAGCTCGCGCACGAGGTGCGCGGCTTTCTCATGACCATGCTGCGTCTCGATGAAAATCAGCTGCGGGTCGTGGCGCCGGACGTCGGCGGCGGCTTCGGCGCCAAGTTCGTGATGTATCCGGAGGAGGTGACGCTCGCCGCCTCATGCCTCCTCTTGCGGCGACCGATCAAATGGATCGAGGACCGGCGCGAGCATTTTCTCGCCGCCATCCAGGAACGCGACCAGCATTGGGATCTCGAGGTCGCCTTCGACCATGAGGGCCGCCTGCTCGCCGTGCGTGGCGAGATGATCCACGACGAAGGCGCCTATACGCCGCAGGGCATCAATCTTCCCTACAACGCATCGACGGCGCTACCCGGGCCCTACATGCTGCCGGCCTTTGCGCTCAACGTGCGCGTCGCCGAGACCAACAAGGTCGCCACCATGCCGGTGCGGGGCGCGGGTTATCCGGAAGGCGCCTTCGCGATGGAACGGCTGCTCGACCGCATTGCCGACGAGCTTAAGCTCGACCGCGCCGAGGTCCGCCGCCGCAATCTCGTGCCGGCGGAAAAGATGCCCTATGTGTTTCCGCTCAAGACGCGCGCCGGCTCCCCGATCACGCTCGATAGCGGCGACTTTCCGAGCTACCAGCGCGCCGCGCTCGAGGCGATCGACTATGCCGGATTTCCCGAGCGCCAGCGGCGCGCGCGGGAGAGCGGTCGCTATCTCGGGATCGGCATCGGCAACGGCATCAAGGGAACGGGCCGCGGCCCGTTCGAATCCGGCATCGTGCGGATCGGACGATCCGGTCGCGTTTCCGTCTACACCGGCGCGATGCCCATGGGGCAAGGCATCAAGACCGCGCTCGCGCAGATCTGTGCCGAGCAGTTCGGCATCGCGCCGCACGACGTCAGCGTGGTTGCCGGAGATACCGCTGTCATTCCCCATGGCCAGGGCGGCTTCGCCAGCCGGCAGACCGTGACCGCGGGTTCCGCGGTGCATCTCGCCGCCCTGAAGGTACGGCAAAAGGCGCTCGAGGTCGCAGCCCACCTCCTGGAGGTGGGCGTGAGCGATCTCGAAGTGCGCGACGGCCGCATCGAGATTGCCGGCGCGCCGGGCAGCGGCCTTTCGCTGCGCGAGATCGCCGAAGCGGTATCCGGTGTGCCCGGCTATGCCATGCCCGGTCAATTCGAGCCGGGGCTCGAGAGCATGCAGAGCTTCCTGCCGAGCGCGCTCACCTACGGGGGAGGATGCCATGCCGTCGAGGTGGAGGTGGATATCGAGACCTGCGGCGTGCGCATTCTGCGCTATGTCGTCGTCAACGACAGCGGCCGGATCATCAATCCAATGATCGTTGAAGGACAGCTCGTCGGCGGCGCTGCGCACGCCATCGGCAACGCGCTCTACGAGTGGATGGGCTACGACGATGCGGCGCAGCCGCTGACCACGACGTTTGCCGACTATCTCATCCCCACCGCCACCGAGGTGCCGAGGATCGAGGTAACATTCGCCGAATTTCCCTCTCCGCTCAATCCGCTCGGCGTCAAAGGCGTGGGCGAATCCGGCTGCGTGCCGGCCGCCGGCGCGATCGTCTCGGCCATCGAGAACGCGCTTGCGCCCTTCGGGGTGCGCATTGGCGAATATCCGGTCACGCCGGCGCGGCTGTTCGCGTTACTGCGGGCCGCCAGAAGCAACAGAACTAGGAACATGGCCTGGCGGGCTACTACGGCGCTTCGGTCCCCGCTCGAATAGCCAGCGGTGCCGCTTACGAAGGAGCCGACAATGGCGCTGCAGATTCGACCGAACTGCGAATATTGCGACAAAGATTTGCCGCCAAATGCAACAGACGCCCGCATCTGTTCCTATGAGTGTACATTCTGTGCGGACTGCGTTGAGACCAAGTTGCACAATGTCTGCCCCAACTGTGGCGGCGGCTTTGCGCCGAGGCCTATTCGTCCCGCGACGGAGTGGCGTCCGGGACTCTCAGTGGCGAAACGGCCGCCCTCGGGCACCAGAGTGCGGTTGTCCCGCAGCCTCGAGGACATCGCAGCCCACACGCTGCGGATCAAGGACATTCCGCCCGAATTTCGCTGACCGCATCAGCAGTTTCTAAAAGCGCTCGCGCTCCAGCTGCCGCCAGCGCGACATCCGCCGTTCCAGCCACATCACCAATTCGGTCAGCACCACGCCAATGAGCGCGATGACGATGATCGGCACGAACAGCTTGGCGGTCGCAAATACGTTGGCATATTCGACGATCATGCCCCCGAGCCCGCTGATTGCGGTGAAGAACTCGGCGACGATGATGCCGATGATCGCCAAGCCGACCGCAAGCCGGATCCCAGCCATGATGAACGGGATCGCCGCCGGCAGCACGATCTTCCAGAAGATCTGCGACTCGGTCGCGCCATAGGCGCGGCCGATCTCCAGCATCGCTCCGCGCACGTCGCGAATGCCGGAATAGGTGTTGACGATGATGGGAAACACGGCGACCGAGACTAGGATCGTGACCTTGCCCACGAATTCCAAGCCGGCCCACAGGATGATCAGGGGGACGAGGGCGATGCGCGGGATGGCGTAAAGGGCGTTGATGAAGGGGTCGAGCACGTATTCCACTGTGCGCCACTGCGCCATGACGATGCCGAGCGCGATGCCGACCACGACGGTGAGCACCATGCCGACTGAGAATGGCCACAACGTCTGAATGAGCGCCTTCTTGAGAGCGCCGCTCTGGATAAGCTGAAGTGCGGCCTCGAAGATCGCGCTCGGCGGCGCCATGAAGATCGGATCCATGCGGCGGCCGTAATATTCCCAAATGGCGAAGAAGACGACGACCGATGCCGTGCGGATCGCGTTCGGACTGAACAGCACATCGCGCAACCGCTGCGCCAATGTCGGCCGTGGCGCCGGCACCGCCCGGCGGGGCGGCATACCCCCTGATGAGATCATGGTTCGCTCCTGAGCATATCGCGCAATTCGGCGCGGGATTTTCCGAAATCGGGATGCGTGCGGATGTCGCCGCCCAGACGCTCGCCGGCAACGGGGGAATCGACAATGGCGCGAAGCCGCCCGGGGGCAGTGTCGAAGACGAAGATGCGGTCGGAGAGGATGAGTGCCTCGTCGATGCTGTGGGTGACGAAGATGACAGTCGCGCCGGTGCGCGACCATATTGCCAGGAAATCCTCCTGGAGCTGCTCGCGTGTCTGCGCGTCGAGCGCGCCGAAAGGCTCATCCATGAAGATGAGGATGGGCTTGCGCATCAGCGCACGCGCGATGCCGACCCGCTGCTGCATGCCACCGGACAGCTCGTGCGGGAAGTGTTCGGCAAAGGCGGCAAGCCCTACCAAATCGATGAAATGTCGCGCCGTATCGCGCCGCTCGGCCACGCCTACGCCGTCGATCTCGAGCGGAAATTCGACGTTACCCAGGACGGTGCGCCACGGCAGCAGCCCGAAATTCTGGAACACCATGCAGGCGTCCTTGCGCGCGCCGGTGACCGGCACGCCGGCGATGGTGATGTGGCCCTCGTCCGCCGCGATCAGCCCGGCGGTGAGGCGAAGCAAGGTCGTCTTGCCGCACCCGCTCGGCCCCAGCAGCGTGACCAACTCGCCCTTGCGCACCGTCGCGTTGACGCGGTCGAGCGCCACCATCAGTTCGGGTCGATCGCTACCGACGGAACGAAGGCGCACTGGAAAGAATTTGCTGACGCCGTCGTAAACGACCATGCTGGCCGCCGGCGCATTCGTCATGGGGCGCTATTTCTTTTGATAGGTGCCGAGCTTGGCGAGCGCGCGGTCGACAAAGCGCGGCTCGAGCACGTCCTTGGGCGGCGGCGCCACCGGAAGATTGCCGAGCTTCATGTTGAGATCGGCGGTGAATTCCTCGATCGCCGGATCGAGGCCGCCGTCGACGCCCCAGACGTTCTCGCCGTTAAGATCCCGGACCACGGCCTTGAGGAAGGCCAAGTCGAGATCGCCTAACCGCTCGTGCAGGATGGCGGCGGCCTCATCAGGATTGGCCATGATGAAGCGCGATCCTTGAATGCCGATGTCGGTCATGGTCTGGAACGCAGCAGCGAGCTCCGGTTTGCCGAGCGCGTCGGTGCGCACGACGTTCCAGACGTAACCCAGTCCCGGAAATTCCGCCGACAGTCTCGCCACCACCGTGACCTTGCCCTCCTGCACGCCCTTGAGCGCGGTGACCGTATTCACCAAGGTCGCATCGGCGCGGCCGCCGATCACGGCCTGCAGACGCGCGGCGTGGCCACCGACCTGGACGAAACGCGCGCTCGTTTCATCGATGCCGTGCTTGCGCATGATCAGGCGCGGCAGCTGATCGGGAAGCCCGCCGGGGCCGGACGATGCGAACGTCTTGCCGGCGAGATCGGCGAGCTTGTCACCTTTTCCGGTCGCCAGCACGAGACTGTAGTCGCCTATCGGCTGCCAGGAGTGAATCGCGCGGATGCCGGCGCCGGCATGGATCGACGCCAGCACGTTGAGCGTGCCGACAAGGCCGATATCGGCGTTCCCAGACAGCAACACACGCATGGTGTTCGCATCGCCGGTGACATGGACGTCCTCGACCTCGAGACCGGCCATCCAGCCTTTCTTTTGCGCCACGAGATAGGGGAGTGAAAACGTCGTGACCGGGCCCGGGAACACCATCTTGATCTTCGCCGCGGCCGCGGGAGGTGCACCGGTCATGAGGAGCGCCGCCGCGATGTAAAGGCTTGGGCCTATTGCGCGCAACCGAAGAGGAATGTGAGACATGACACCTCCCGCCGAGGGACAAATTCAGAACCGGTCTCAATTAGCTCATCGTTCGTTTGCGACTCGCAATCAAATATCAACTCGCGGGACATGATGCCGCGCTAGGCCAGACGCCACCGGCGATTGGAAAAATGAGCCTTTCGGACTATTCATGCAATAGTTTCTCGGCCGCCAGCGGATCGGGGAACTGCTCCGCAGTCGGGACGAATGACATGGGTCGGCGAAAAACGTTAGCGGCGATCATTACGATCGCAGTGATCACGGCGCTCGGCGCGGCGCTCAATGGCCGCACCACGCAGGCACAAGCGCAACTTTGGCCGCAGCGGCCGGTCCATATCATCGTGCCTTATGCCGCCGGCGGCAATTCCGACGGGATGGCGCGGATGGTCGCACAGCGGCTGGGCGATGCGTTCGGGCAGACCTTCATCGTGGAAAATCGTCTCGGCGCCAATGGTGCGATTGCTACCGAGGCGGTGGCCCGTTCGGCGGCGGATGGATACACGCTGCTATGGGCTGTGACACCGCCCGTCGCCATCAATCCGGCGCTCACGAAGGTCAACTACCATCCAATCAAGGATTTCGCGCCGATCAGCGCGGTTGCCGTCAACGCATTCGTGCTGGTGGTGAATAAGAGCTTCCCGCCCAAGACAGTCGCCGAGTTTATCACATACGTGCGCGAACAGCCGAATAAGCTCGCTTATTCCGAGAGCGGCGTCGGCAGCCTGACGCATCTCACCATGGCGCTGTTCCTCAAACGCGCCGGGCTGCAGATGACGAACGTCAGCTACCGCGGCAATGCGCCGGCGCTCACCGACGTGGTGGCCGGACATCTGCCCACGATGTTCTCCAGCATTGCCGATGCAATCCCGCAGGCCGCGGCTGGGTCAATTCGACTGCTTGCTGTGTCGGGCAAAGAGCGTGCTCCGCAGCTGCCCAACGTTCCAACCGTCGCCGAATCCGGCTTTCCTGGTTTTAACGTGCTCACGTGGAACGGGCTGATGGCGCCGGCGGGAACACCCGAAGACGTGGTCGACAAAATCGCCGCCGAAATCGGCCACTCCGTCAAGGACCCGCAATTCGCCGCGCGGCTTGCCGAATACGGTGTCGACCCCCTCGGCAATACGCCCGCGGAATTCCGCGCCATGGTGGCCGCGGATACGGACTTGTGGGCGGAGACGGTGCAATCACTCGGATTGAAGTTCTAAGATGCCGGCAAGACAGCGCCCGGTATTGATTGCCGGCGCCGGCCCGGTCGGATGCATCGCCGCGTTGGCGCTCGCGCGCCAGGGCGTCGCGGTCCACCTTTTCGAGGCGCAGCCGCGCGTCAACGACAGTCCGCGCGCCGCGACCACACACGCCGCGACATTGGAAATGCTGGTCGAGTTGGGCTTGGTGGACGAGGTCATCCGCCGCGGGTTGATCGAGCCGAAGTTTCGCATCTGGGACCGCGCGAGCCGGGAGATCATCGCCGAGTTCGACTTCGGCGTGCTCAAAAACGACACCCGCTTTCCTTATGTCGTGCAATGCGAGCAGCACAAGCTCGCGCACATGGCGATCGAGCGCCTGCGCCGGCTCGAGCATGCGCGACTGGACTTTTCCTCACGGGTCACCGCGCTGCGGCAGTTGGATGACCGGGTCGAGGTGTGGGTCGAGGACACGCGGGGCACGCGCCAGATTGATGGATCGTACTTGATCGGCGCAGACGGCGGTCGTTCCACGATCCGCAAGGCGCTCGGCACGGCCTTCGTGGGGTACACGCATCCGGAGCGTTTCCTGGTTTTGACCACAACGTTCTCTTTCGACGCCGAACATGCGCAGTGCTCCCGCAATTACTTTTCCGACCCCGACGAATGGTGCGCGCTATTCAAGGTCACGGGAGACGATGGCAGCGGCCTTTGGCGGGTGCTCTTTCCCACCCGGGCGGAGGAAACCGACGCGCAAGCGCTCGATGCGGACGCGGTCGAGGGGCGGCTACAAAGATTCTTTCCCAAGCGCGGTGCTTATCCTGTCGTCCATCGCAACCTCTACAACGTGCACCAGCGCGTTGCCGCGTCATTCGGCAGCGGTCGCGTCTATCTCGCAGGAGATTGCGCCCACGTGTACAATCCGCGCGGGGGGCTTGGCCTCAACTTCGGCATTCACGATGCCGTGGAGTTGTCCACGCTGCTCGGCCGCGTCTTGCGCGGCGAAGAGCCAGCGCATGTCCTCGAGCAGTACGATCGTTTCCGTCGGCCGCTCAATATCGAGTATGTGCAGCAGCAGACGATTGCCAACAAGAAACGGCTGGAAGAGAAGGATCCCGTGATACGGGCCAACAACAACGAGGCGCTGCGCCGGACCGCAGCCGATCCGGTTGCCCACCGCGCCTATCTGCTGCGAGCCTCCTTGATCGACAGTGTACGCAAGCGCGCGGCCGCAGCGGCGTAGGCAGCCGTGGTGTGCCGGCAGATCTCGAGCAAATAGCAACCCCGCCGCCGTTTTGGCACGGCGCCGGCGAGACTTGCTCTCGTCATTCGAACGGGCTTATCGGCCGTGACGCTCGAACCACTTCGGCCCCGGGCC
>JBJMTU010000359.1:0-12142 GCA_045811545.1 Xanthobacteraceae bacterium
GCAGCAAGCCGCGCGCCGTACAGATTCAGGTGCGGCCCGATCCGCTGGCGCACTGAACGATCGCGAGCGAGAGGACCGCCCGACGCTGCACCGTCAGCGCCGGGCGATTTCTTTTGGAGGGTGGAATAGGCTTCCCGCTTGCGCTGTTAGCGGCAAAGCACAAGCCCGCCTGTATCAAAGAGGATCGATCCATGACTGCAACCCGCCTCGCGCTCATCGCCCTCGTGTGTGCCGTCGCCACTCCGGCGAGCGCGCAACTGCTCCAGCGCAAGGAGCTGAGCTATCCGATCGCGCTGACGATCGCGCAAGCGGCACTGGAGGACTGTAAGGCCCGCGGCTATGCTACTTCGGTGGTCGTGGTCGACCGCGGCGGCAACACCGTGGTCGCGTTGCGCGGCGATAATGCCAGCGCGCACACGATGGAGAACGCTCGCCGCAAGGCCTACACCGCCATGACTTTCAAGATGACCACGGACGCCTTCATCAAGGAGATGGCGACGCGGCCGGTGCGGCGCGAGCAGACCACGCTGCCCAACGTGATCGCCATCGGCGGCGGGGTGCCGATCAAGGTGGGGAATGACGTGATCGGCGGCGTGGGCCTGTCCGGCTCGCCCGGCGTCGACGAGCCGTGCGTGATGGCGGGCCTGGAGAAGGTGAAGGATCAGCTGCAATGAGCAGCGGAACGCGACGGCTTCATCCATGATGAAGCGCGAGACATTCGCGATCGCGAAGATCTATGTGCCGGCGAAGCGGCGCGCGACGCTCGACCCCAAGAAGGCGCAGGAGATCGCCGAGAGCATCTTGCAGGTCGGCCAGCAGAGCCCGATCCTCGTGCGGCAGGACGGCGACCGCTTCGTGCTGGTGGAAGGGCTGCATCGCTTAGAGGCGTGCAAGCAGCTGGGCGAACAAACCATCTTCGGCTATCTCGTGCAGGCAAGGCGGCATTAGCTCATCGCCACAGCGTAGGGTCGGCAAAAGCGCGGAACGCGCCGTGCTTACCCTACACAGCCGCTACTTTGCGCCCAGCAGGCGCGTGATGATCGGCGTCCAGCGGTCGATCTCGCTCTGCATGAAGCCGGTGACCTCGGCCGGGCTCATGGCTTCGGTTTCGATCGCATCCTGCTCGATGTGACGCTTGAGCCGCGGGCTCTCCAATGAGTTGACCACCTCGCGGTTGGCGCTCTCGACAATTCCGGGAGCAAGGCCGGCCGGTCCCGAGAGCGAATACCAGGTGGTGGCGACGAACTCGACATGCCCAAGCTCCCGCAACGTCGGCACATCCGCACGGTAGACCAGCCGCTGCCCGGAGGTGGTGGCGAGAGCAATGAGCCTGCCGGCGCGGACGTGCTCGGCCACGGTCGTCCACGTGAGCATGCCCAGCTTGACGTGACCGGCAACGAGATCGAGCACCGCCTGCCCGCCGCCCTTATAAGCGACGTGCACGAGCTTGATCTTTTCCTTGGCTGCGAGAAACTCCGCGATCCAATTGCCCATCGTGCCGAAGCCGGCCGAGACGTATTCGATGCCGCCCGCGTCGCGCGCGAGCGCCAGAAAATCGCGATACGACGCCACGCCGAGCGAGGGATGCACGACGAGCACATTGGGCGTGCCGCCGAAATAGGCCATGTGGGTGAAGTCGCGCATCGGATCGAAGCCGACGTTCTTGTTCATCGCCGGCCCCAGCACGTGCGTGGGGATGCCGGAAACCATCAGCGTGAGGCCGTCCGGCTCCGCCCGTGCAACCGCCTCGGTGCCGACGAGCCCGCCGCCGCCGACCCGGTTCTCGATGTAGAACTGCTTGCCGAAGGCGGCCGTGAGCGCGTCGGTATAGAGCCGGCCGATCGTATCGGCCGCGCCACCGGCCGCGAACGGCACCACCACTCGCACCGCTTTGCTCGGCCATTCCGCGGCCAGCGCGGCGCTGGATGACAGTGCGACAGCGGCGATGGCGCCGAGCGCGCGCATCATGCGAGGCCCACTATTTTTCATCCGGCTTATAGAGGATATCCAACATGCCCTGCGCCTCCGCGAGCGTCATCGGCGAAGTGATGTACTTGAACTCGAGCGCCTGCTTGAGCGTCACATCGAGCCCTTTCACCTCGGCGAGCTGCAGGGCCTCTTTCGGAAAAAACTCGTTGCGCGTCTGCTGCGCCAGCGCGCGCGATACTTTGGCGATCTCGGCGTAATGCTCGATGGCACCGGGATCGGAATAGGCCCAGTCGATCGCCCGGCTTAACGCCTTGACGAAGCGCACGAAGGCATCGCGCCGCTCCCTGAGCGCGTTGGCATTGGCGACATTGACGCGAATCGTCTGCTGCGCCAGCGCCGGCACGTCGCTGCCGCGCGCGACGATGACGAGCTTGCCGTCCGCGAGCTGCTGCAGCACGAACGGCGGCACCGACCAGCCGACGTCGATCTGGCCGGACATGACCTGGGTGAGGGTTGCCGGCGCGCCGCCGGTGGCGACGAGCTTGGGCGCAACCTTCGCCTGGTTCACGAGCTGCAGCAGAATGAGGTTGGTCGAGGATCCGGGCGAGGAATACGCGACCGTTTTGCCGTTGGTGTCGGCAAGACGCCGGATGCCGCTCTCCGGCCGCGCGTACCAGAACGCCTCAGCGGCGCCGGTCGCTTCCGCACTGATGATCCTGACCGGCATGCCCTTGGCATAGGCCGCAACCACGCCGAGGATGCCGTTGGTCATCGCGATATCAATGCTGCCGGCGATCACCGGCGTGAGCGTGGAGGCGCCGCCTTCGGTGTAGAGAATCTCGATGTCGAGGCCGACTTGCTTGAAGTAACCCTGCTTGAGCCCGACATCGATGAAGGTGCTGTTCCAGAACCCAGGCTGGGCGACCGCGACCTTCAGCGTCTCGGCGGGGGCGCGCTCAGCCGCCGCCAGTCCCATCAATGCACTAAGCAAAGCAAATATTTTGGTCACGACGACCTCCCGCAATCGTCAGTCTTCCTTGATGTTCTTCTCGCGCACCACACGACCCCAGCGCGCAAGCTCATCGCTGAGAATTTTGCCGAATTCGGCGCTCGAGGTTGGCGAGGGCACGGCACCGGACTGCAATAGCCGCTCGCGCACGTCTGGAGCATCGAGCACGGCCACGACCGCGTCGTGCAATTTCGTCAGCACGGCGGGCGGCGTCTTGGCCGGCGCCAACAGGCCATACCAGTTATCGGCGACCGTGTCCGGGAACCCCTGCTCGGCCAGCGTGGCGACGTCCGGCAACAGCGGGTTGCGGGCGGCGGAGGCCGCGCCGATCGGCTTGAGCTTGCCACCGCGGATGTGCGGCAGCAGCACCGGGGTATCGGCGAACAGCGCCGTGACTTGGCCGCCGAGAAGATCGGTCAAGGCGGGGGCGGCGCCGCGATACGGCACGTGCAGGAATTTCACGTTTGCCGCAGCTTGAAAAAGCTCGAGCGCGAGATGGGTCGTGCTGCCCGAACCGGTCGATGCGAACGGAACCGATCCGGGCTTCTCCTTGGCGAGCGCGGCGAGTTCCTTGGCGGAATTAACCGGCGTCTCCGGCTTGACGACCAGGATCGTGGTGGGCCGCACCACCAGCGTGACCGGCGCGAAATCGCGTAGCGTGTCGTAGTTCGGCTTGCTCAGATGCGGCGTGATCGCGACCGCGCCGATCGTAGTGAGAAACAGGAGATGGCCGTCCGCCTCGCCTTTTGCGACGTATTCGGCGCCGATCGCGCCGTTCGCGCCCCGCTTGTTCTCGACGATGACGTTTTGCCCGAGCAGCGGCTTGAGCTTGTCGGCGAGCAGACGTGCAACGAAGTCGGTCGGGCCACCTGCTGGAAACGCCACCACCACGCGGATCACACGGGACGGAAAGTCCTGCGCATGCGCCTGCGCGGCCGCCAGCCAAGATAGCGAAGCGAGCGCCATGGCCAGACCCGTCTTCGATCGCAGCAATCGCATGTCAACCTCCCGGAGTTATGATTTGAACGCTGGCCGATCGCGCAGGCTCATCCTGGTCGCATGTCCTCGCTTTGACAATGCGTGAGGGCTCGCTAGATTACGCGCGTCGTCAACAACCGAAAGGAGGTGATCCAGTGTCTCATTGTCAATCGCCGCGATTACCGGCATCCGTGAGCTGGATCCTTCCCGCTTTGAGGGGCCCAGCGAATTGACGCGTCGCCCAAACGGCGCTCTGCGGGATGAGCCGGATCACGGCTCGACAATGGAAGGGCTGTCCGCGAGGGCGGCCCTTCTTCATTCGGGTCGTGGCCGCGAGCCCGGGACGGAGAGGGGAAAGAGCATGATGACAAAACGTGTGATTATTCTCGCGACCGTAGCCTTTGCCTTTGCAATAAACGCCGCGAACCATGCAATGGCGCAGGTCTATCCTTCGCGGCCGGTCACGATCATCGTGCCGTTTTCTGCAGGCGGAACGACCGACGTCATTGCCCGCATTCTCGGCGAGCACATGTCGCGCACGCTCGGCCAGCAGTTCATCGTCGAGAATGTCGTCGGCGCGGGCGGCACCACCGGCTCCACGCGTGCGATGCGCGCAAGCCCCGATGGATACACGATCGAACTGGGCAATATGGGAACGCACGCGGCTGCCGTGGCGCTCTACCCCAGCCTCGCCTACAACCCGGAAGTCGATTTCGCGCCAGTGGGCATGGTCGCCGGCCTTCCCGTCGTGATCGTGGGGAAAAAGGATTTCCCGCCGAACGACTTGAAGGACTTCGCGGCTTACGTGAAAGCCAACGCCGAGACGCTGAACATGGCGCATGCGGGGGTCGGCTCGATCACGCATTTCACGTGCCTGCTGCTCAACTCGATACTCGGCGTGAAGCCGACCTTGGTGCCTTTCAACGGTGCCGCGCCCGCCATCACCGCGCTGATCGCCGGCCAGGTCGATTACATGTGCAATGTCACGCCCGACGTCGTTCAGCACGTTCGCGGCGGCGCGTTCAAAGCCTATGCAATTGGAACCTCCAATCGCAATGCGGCACTGCCGGACGTGCCGACGTCGAAAGAGGCCGGGCTTCCGCAGTTCCAGGCATCGGCCTGGAACGCCTTGTTTGCCCCCAAGGGAACGCCCAAGCCGATCCTCGACAAGCTCAGCGGCGCGCTCGAGCTGGCGATTGAAGACGAGACGACGCGGAAACGCCTGCTCGACCTGGGCGGCGAAATTCCGGACCAGACCCGGCGCGGTCAGCAGGCGCTTGCCGCGCTGCTAAAGGACGAGATCGCGCGTTGGACGCCGATCATCAAGGCGGCGGCGGTCAAGTCGGACTGAATACGCCCAAAAGGGAATTCAGTCGGCGCGTTAGTGTGTATGCACACTAGCTTGCAGGATGCGTTTTCGCGCCCATCGCGCTATGCTGCGCAAGGAGGCTCGTGTCATGGCCATGGTTCCCGACAAGTATCTCGACCTGCTGCAGCAGAAGAAGGCCTTTGCAAATCTCGCCACGGTCAACCCGGATGGATCGCCTCAGGTGACGCCGGTATGGTTCGATTACACCGACGGTGTCGTTCGGGTGAACACCGCCCGGGGCCGGGTCAAGGCACGCAACCTGAAGAAAGGTGCTGCCGTGGCGCTGGCGATCGTCGACCCCGGCAATCCCTACCGCTACGTCCAGATTCGCGGCCAGGTCCGGCGCGTCACTGAGGACGGCGCCGTTTCGCACATCGATTCGCTCGCCAAGAAATATCTCGGCCAGGACAAGTACACCAATGCTCAGCCCGGCGAAGTGCGCCTGATGTGCGAGATCGAGCCGACATCCGCATCCGGAATGGGCTGAGCACCGCTATTCCGCTTTGATCTTGCCCTCGACGATCACCTTCTTCCACTTCTCGAATTCCGAGCGGGTGAAGGCCGCAGCCTCCTCAGGCGTGGTGCCGCGCGGCGTGACCCCGATCTTGGCAAAGGCCGCCTTGAGCTCGGGACGCTCAAGCGCCTTGTTGATCTCGCGGTTGAGCTTCGCCAGCACCTCGGGCGGAAGCCCAGCGGGCGCGTAAATGCCGATCCAAAGGTCGACATCGAAGCCGGGCAGACCGGACTCCGCGACCGTGGGCACGTCGGGATGAACCGGGCTGCGCACCGAGCCCGTCGTCGCAAGCGCTCGCACGCGGTTCGTGAACGGCACCGCGCCGGCGATGCTGGAGAACGCGAGTTGCACCTTGCCACTCATGACGTCCGGATAGGCCGCGCCAATGCCGCGGTAGGGCACGTGCGTCATTTCGATGCCAGTGCGCAGCTTGATCATTTCAGCGGCGAGATGCGGCGCAGTTCCGACACCGGCCGATGCGAAATTGAGCTTGCCGGGATTGGCTTTGGCATACGCGATCAGTTCGGCGAACGTGTTTACCGGCAGCGTCAACGACGCAACGATCAGCGCCGGCGAGGAGCCGACGATGGAAACCGGCTGCAGCGCCTTCAGATCGTAAGGAGCATCCGCTTGCAGCGTCGGATTGGTGACGAGAGCGGGGTCCGTCAGCAGCATCGTGTAGCCGTCCGGCGCCGCACGCGCGACCACGTCGGCGCCGACCATGCCGCCGGCGCCGGGACGGTTCTCGGGCACGACCGACTGTCCCAGACCTTCGCTTAGCCGCAGCGCAAGATGGCGGCCGGCGGTGTCGATGATGCCGCCTGGAACGTATGGCAAGATAAAGTGGATCGGCTTGCTCGGATAGGTTTGCGCCCGCAATACCGACGGCGCCAGCATCGTCGCGCAGACCAACGTCGCCAATGCAAAGCGGTACATGCTCATCTCTCCTCCAGCTTGAGTCCCAATCGCGCGACCAACTCCTTGACCGCCGGAATCTCCGACGCAAGCCGCGCCGCGAGCTCTTCCGGCGTCCCGCCGACGATTTGATACCCGGCACGGTGCGCCTGCTCGCGCGCCTGCGGCGTCTTGAGCGTCGCCCGCGTCTCCCGCGACAGCAGCGCGATGATTTCGGGCGCCGTCCCCGCGGGTGCAAACAGCGCGTTGAAGGTATCGGAGACGAAGCCGGGGAAGCCCGACTCGATCATGGTCGGCACGTCCGGCAGCGAGAACCAGCGCTCGGCCCCGGTCACCGCCAGCGCGGTGAACTTGCCTTCCTTGATCAGCGGTTCGACCGGCGCCAGCGCGACCGAGCCGACCTGCACGGTACCTTCGAGTACCGCCATGGTCGCGGGACCGCCGCCCCGGTAGGGGATGTGCACCATATCGATGCCGGCGCGCAGCTTAAGCTGTTCGGCCGCGAGATGTGATTTCGTGCCCGCCCCCGGGCTCGAATAATTGAGCGCACCGGGCGCCGCTTTGGCGCGCGCGATCAGATCCGCAACCGACCTGATCCCGGAGTCCGAGCGCACGAACAGCACGTTTGGCGCGTTGACCAGTTCGCAGATCGGCGCAAAGTCCTTCACCGGATCGTAGGGCAGGTTCTTGTAGATGGCGGGATTGACGGCAATGGCGGTCGAGGTGAGCAGCAGCGTGTAGCCGTCGGGCTGCGCGCGCGCCGCGATGGCCATGCCAGGATTGCCGCCTCCGCCGCCCCGGTTGTCCACGATCACCGACTGGCCGAGCGATTTCTGCAAGCCGACCGAAACGATGCGGGCAATGATGTCGGTCGGACCTCCGGCCGGAAATGGCACGATGAGTGTGATGACACGTTCTGGATAGGCGGCATGGGAGAGCGCGCAACCAAGCGGGAATGCTAGTGCCGCCAGAATGCCAGCCAGCGCGCGACGGCGATGCCGTGAATGCGCCCCTTGCATCACGCTGACGAGCATCTCACCTCCTTGCGTCCAGCCCTTGCGCGTGCGGATCATTTCAAGAACGCCGTCGCAGGGCATGCATTCCACACTGCATTGCTCACGATTCTGGCATTCTGCCAAAGCATAGCAGCCCTGCGATTTCGGAAAAACATGTAGTTTCAGGGTCTTAGCAACTCCAGTTTGGCGTAGTCGCCGGGAACCTTTTGCGATTTTGGGCATTTGCGACTGTCACGCCGGGCTGGCGGGCTTGCTATGTGCCCCAATTGGGTTTGGGCGCCCGATCTCGCGAGCCTTGCGCACGAATTCGACCCTGCCGAATCGCCTCCCAAGGCGATCGATCGAGCTCGTAGACACGGGGAGACGGCGATGGACTACGACTGGTTTTGGGTACTGTTGGCGCTTGGCATATTCATCCCAGCTGGCATGGTCCCGGTCGGAATGGCGCGCGACGCTTGTCGTTGGTGGCGCGAGCAGCGCCGCGAGCGCGGTGAGCGCGAGATCGCGGGACCTCACCTATGAGCGGCAGACATCATCCCTCGTGACGACCTTTTGATCGAACGACAGTGATGGGCAGTTAGCAGTGCCGCGGCGTGAGCGGGGGGCCGTCCTTGTAGGATGGCCCCCTTTTATTTTCTGAGGTCCGGTAATGTGCGGCAGCATATTCCCCGCAAAGAGGCGTAAATAACCCTGCTAGAAATGATATTTTCGGACTTGGTCCCCCTTTGGAACTTTTTTCCGTCTCGGCCTTCCCTCCGGAACTTTCCTTCTCCGTGTCGGTTGATTGAGAGCCTGAACAGGCCGTTGCTCGCGAGACGGCGACAAAGGGAGGTCATAGTGAACCTCCGCTTGGCGTTTGCGCTCGCCGCAGCGGTGACCATCCTCTTGCCGGCTAACGCTGGTGCGTGGGTTTATAAAGCCGTTCCGGCAGCGACTGAGGAGCCCTTTGCATCGACGAGCATCGACGCTCCAGAGACTCCGCTTGCGGAGCAATGGCGTTCGGTGTGGGCGGAAATCCAATCAGACATTATGGCTCTTTCCCAATGCGGCACGCAGCCAGGCCGATGCTCCTCTGCGGCGAGCATTCGTTTTGGGAAAATCTTAGAGAGTGCTCGCGGCCGTGACGGGCTTATAAAGCTTGCGATCATTAACGGCGGTGTGAATGCCGCCATCCGGTACGCCGGCATTCAGCCGGCTCGAGTCGAGTATCCATGGTCCAGCGCTGCGGCGATATTCACTACCCGGCGCGGGAGCTGCATGGAATTCGCGATTGCGAAATACATAGCCTTGCTTCAGAGCGAG
This sequence comes from Xanthobacteraceae bacterium, assembly GCA_045811545.1. GTDB lineage: Bacteria > Pseudomonadota > Alphaproteobacteria > Rhizobiales > Xanthobacteraceae > VAZQ01. Next base: position 9,033 of record JBJMTU010000359.1, read on the forward strand.
TGGCCCTCAAACGACATCCGTCTCGTGCTGGCGTGGCCTGACGGCGGTAGCGAACTGCACATGGTCTTGGCCGCTCGGTATGAGGGTGGGTGGTACATCCTTGACAACCTGCGTTCAGCCATTCTCAGCGACATCAAACTGGAGAATTACGTTCCGCTTTTTGTGCTCGATCATCTTGGCGTGAGAAAACTCGTTCCTGAATTCACCGCCACTGATTCTGCCGCGCGGGATGCTCGCGCGGACGCGTACCGCCGACGAATGATTACCACTGAACTTCGAAATAACGAGCCACGCCAGGATGGAGAAACGCCATGAGGCGAACAGCGATGCTGGTACTGACGACAGTGCTCTGCGCTGGGCCCAGTGCAGGAGAGCCGCTGTCGCCGATCGCAAGCGATGCGCTGGCCCGTAGACAACAAGTTGTCTTCAAGGTCGAGGCGACAAACTCCAAATACACCCAACAACACGTCATCGATGTGGGTGATGTGCCCGGCCATCAGGTGCGGCTGTTCGAGATCCATCGCACCTATCCCAAAACCGCCGGTGATCAATGGACTGAAGATCGCGGAATCGTGGACCCGTGGCGTCTCCGACTTCACCAACAACAGCGGCGCGTCGATCGTCTATCACGTGTACATCGCGGAAAACGGCGACAAGTTCTTCATTCAAAGTTCTCCGCCTGGGGTGCAGGGCGGGCCGGATGGCAAGCTGACCACCACGACGACCGGGCCCATCACTGGAGGCACCGGCAAATTCTCCGGAATCCGCGGACTTTTGCGAACATCGGTAACAGCCGATCTCAAAGCGGGCACAAACGAGGTGTACGTCGAACTCGAGTACTGGTTCGGTTAGTTTCGTGTCGTTGTTCGGACGCGCTTCAGCCCATCAAGCCGGATCGATTCAACGCCGCCGCTCACGGCGGCGTTTCAGTTACGACGAACCACCGACGCTCGCGAACGCCGGGGGCCCAACGGCTTCGGCTGGAGTCCAGTCGTCCTCCAGTGCGACCGTGCAGTAACCGTGATTCGAATCATCATCCTTGTCATTGACCCAGATCAAAACAGGCGTCTGGCAGATCCACCGAAGGCCGGCGCACGTCAGTAGATTTACGTACGTTTGCCGGTTTGACCTAAGTCAATGCATCTGGAGGACGACGGGCTAGTCTAGACTTCCATCGGAAACGGGTTTCGAGGGGACGATGCGAAGCCTCTTGGTGATCGGCGCATTGGCGCTGGCACTCGCGCCAGTCCACTCACGTGCACAGGATGCAACGGTGGGCGCCCGCGTTGACGTCCCCGCCGATGTGTGGATCGTCGCCGATCGCGGCGGCGAGATCGTCCAGTACGTGGTGGAATTTACCGCCCTGGAGCGCTCCGGTGCCCGCGTCATCATTGACGGGCCATGTGATTCGGCATGCACCTTGATTCTCGGAATCATTCCCTCCGCCCGCCTCTGCGTCACCCCGCGGGCGAGCTTCGGATTCCATGCCGCTTGGCGCCTTGACGAGCATGGACGACAAATTGACAGTCCGGACGCCACGCGGTTTTTAATCAGCACGTATCCGGAGCCGGTTCGCGCCTGGATCATCAAGAACGGCGGTCTCACGTCGCGCACGATATACCTCACCGGCAACGGACTCGCCGCAATGGATCGTCAGATTTGCCTGGAGCCTATTAACAGACATGTTGTTGCGACAAATTATCCCCTACCGCGCCGTCTCAAGTACGCTTTCGTGTGGTAGATCGGCCCATGGTTGGACGAGGCGTGAAGCGGTGCGTGCCTCTCTCCTCGAAAGGTGAAGGTTATGAAACTTCCTCCAGGTCGCGGCGAGACGATCCTGATCGTCGACGACGACGATCTGGTGCGCCCGTCCGCTGTCAGCCTGATCGAGAGCTTGGGCTATCGTGTGCTGTCGGCCAGCAACGGCCATGACGCACTGGAAATCCTGCGTCAAAATACTCGGATCGATCTGCTATTCACTGATCTTTTCATGCCCGGCGGAATGCATGGCCCTCAACTCGTAGCCGAGGCGCGGCGTCTGCGACCAGAACTAAAGGTCCTGTTCGCATCGGGCTATCTGAACTACTCCGTGCTCCGCCGGGGGCTCGATCCCGGAATCGAAAAGGTGAGCAAGCCCTATTGGCCGGATGAGCTCGCGGCGAAATTGCGCGAGATCCTCGACAGTCACACGCCCGTCGCCGACGATCAATGAGCTGCCGCGCTAGGCTTGAGCATGCCTAGAGCGCGGCTCACCGGGGAGTGTTGCCTCAGCGAGGTTTCGCACCTCACGAGCCGACGTTGCGCGGAAACCAGCGCGCCTGCAGCCGCGCAAATTTGCCATTGTCGCGCAGCATCGCGAGCGCGCCGTTGACCGCCTCGCACAGCGGCACATTTTGCTTGGCAAAGGCGATCCCGAGCTTTTCGTGGGTGGGCACCTCGAGCGCGACCGACAATTGCGCACGATCCTTCACCAGCCACGAGATGACCGGGAAGAGCTTGATCACGAGCCCGATGCGTCCCGCCTCGAGATCGTCGAGCGCCGTCGCTATGCCGTGATAGGGATAGTACTCGATGCCGGCGATCGCGCCTTCCGCCAACAGCCGCTTGGCCACGAAATCGGATGTATTGCCGGACTGGATGCCCGCGGTCTGGCCGCGCAGATCGCCGAGCGAGGCGACGTTCGGGCTCGAGCGGCGATTCACCGCGACGCCTTGGTTGAATTCGAGATAGGGCTGCGAAAACAGGGCGACGGCGGCATGTTCCGGGGTGATAGTCGTTCCCGATACGACGGCGTCGCAGCTGCCTTTTGCCAGTTCGTCGAAGATGCCGTTGAAGTCATCGCCTGAATACCGCACCGGCTGCAGGGCGAGGCGAAGCTGCGCACAAATCGCGCGCATCAGCTCAATGTCGAAGCCGGTCGCCGATCCGTCCTCGATGAGATCAAAGGGAGGATCGGGATAGGCGGACGCGACGACCAAGGTTCCGGGAGATAAAGTCAGTCCCGTGGGCCGCGTCGATTCAAGCTGCCCGACATCGTCTGGACACGATGGTTGCGAAGACGCAACCGCAAGGTCGCGCCGTCCTACTCTGCCGCTTCGCGTAGCGGGCGC
>JBJMTU010000360.1:0-33645 GCA_045811545.1 Xanthobacteraceae bacterium
CGCCTTCGTCGCCATGCAGCTCGTGCTCGACAAGATCGAGCAGGTGGGGCCCGACCGCAAGAAGGTGACCGATGCATTGGGCAACGTGGTCAATTACGACTCCATCGCCGGCCCCGTCACCTTCGACGATCACGGGCAGAACACGGTTCCTCTGATCACCAAGTTCGTCGCCCAGGACGGCAAGTGGCTGGTGTGGGAGGACAGCGAATACGCCTCCGGCAAGCGCAAGCTGAAGAAGTGACGGCGGATTGACTCGTTGCGCCTACGGGTGACGGCGTAGGGTGGGCAAAGGCGGAAAACGCTCGCCGCTAAAAACGCGCGCTATGGCGCACCTTTGCCCACGCGACTTATACGCCTGCGAATGCTTCCCGTTTTTCGCGGGGGCAACGGCGAAATCGCCGTTGCCCACACTACGTCAATTGGGCCGGAGCTAGCCGCGTGGACATTGCGCTGCAGTACCTGATGAACGGGCTCATGCTCGGCGTGATGTACGCGCTGGTGGCGGTCGGCTTCACGCTGTTCTTCGGCGTGCTCGACGTCATCAAGTTCTCGCACGGCGACGTGCTCACGGTAGGAGTGTTCACGGCGCTTGCCACCTACCTCGCTTTGCGGGCGGCGCAGGTGAGCTCGCCGGTTCTCCAGCTCATCGTGATCTCGGTCGTGGGCATGGCGGCGATGGCGGCGCTCGGCGCCGTGATCGCCCGCGTGCTCGTGCTGCCGCTGCGCTCGGCGCCCGCGCTCAACACGCTGCTGATCACGCTGATGCTGGGAACGGTGCTGCGCGAAGGCGTGCGGCTCATTTTTCCCGATGGCTCGAATCCAAAGCCGTTCCCGGCCCTGCTGCCAACCACCGCGTTCAGCTGGGGCCATTTCACCTTGCGGCTCGATAGTCTAATCCTGTTGGTCGCAGGCGTGGCGATGATCGTCGCCATCCATCTCCTGATCAACAAGACCAAGCTCGGGCTGGCGATCCGCGCGGTCGCGCAGGACGGCGAGACCGCGCGCACCATGGGCATCAATTTCACCTTCGTGGTGCTGATCACGTTTGCGATCGGCTCGGCGGTCGCCGCCTTTGCCGGCGTCATGAACGGCCTCTATTACAACGAGATCAACTTCGGTATGGGTCTCCTGCTCGGCGTGTTCGGCTTCAGCGCCGCGGTGGTAGGCGGACTTGGCAACATCTACGGCGCAATCCTCGGCGGCTTCCTGTTCGCCGGCCTGCAAACGGTCGGCGCTGTCGCCTTGCCGTTCGCCAGCGCCTACAAGGACGTGTTCGCGCTCGCCGTCATCATCGCCATCATGACCTGGCGGCCGACCGGCCTGATCGCGGAGAAATCGAGCGAGCGGGTGTAATGTCCGCCCCCTCGCCGCTTCCCGCGCTCGCCTGGGCGGCCGTCGCCACCCTTTACGGAATCGTCTTTCTCGGCGCCGAGAGCGAACGTGAAGTGGGCGCGCTGCTAGCCTTCGCGGCTATCGCGATCGTGCTGGGCGCGCGCTTGCGCTTCGTCGACAAGATCAGGGCAAGCATCGGTTCGAACGAGCGCGCCTTCGATCTCGCTGCGCTCGCCGGCGTGCTCATCGCGGCCTTGTGGTTCCACGAGGAGCATTTCGTGATCCTGATGATGACGACGGCGCTCTTGCTGATGACCGCCGCGCTGGGACTCACGATCCAATTTGCTTACGCAGGCGTCGTCAACTTCGCGGGCGCAGCCTTTCTCGGCGTCGGCTGCTACACCGCGGGGGTGATCACCAAATATACTGCACTGCCGTCGTTCTTGACGCTCCCGCTCGGCGGGCTGATGGCGGCGCTGATCGGATCGATCCTCATCCTGCCCGTGCTGCGCACGCGTGGGCACTACGCCGCGCTCGTCACCATCGCCTTCGGCATCCTGTTCAAAGTGTTTCTTGAGGTCAACGACACGCTCGGCGGACCGCAGGGCATCCAGGTCAAACCGCTGGTGCTCTTCGGCTGGAATTTCAACAGCCCGATCCGCATGGGCGATTTCACCGCCTCGTTCTATTTCTCCTACCTGCTGCTGGCGCTCATGCTGTTGGCGATAAGCTTCGCATTGGTGCGCCGGCTCGAGCGCTCGTGGATCGGGCTCAGCCTGGACGCTATTCGCCTGGATGAGATCGCATCAGCCTGCTACGGGCTCGACCTCGCGCGCTGGAAGGTCTTTGCCTTCACGCTGGGCAATTTTCTCGCCGGCGTGGCGGGCGCGGCCTATGGCCATGTGCTCGGCTTCATCGCGCCCAATAATTTCACGTTCGGCGATTCGCTGATCCTGGTGTCGATCATCCTTCTCGGCGGCATCGGCAATCTCTGGGGCGTCGCGGTCGCTGCCGCCTTCGTCGTGATCCTGCCGGAAAAATTTCAGGTCATCCAGGAATACCGCTTTGCCCTTTATGCGGTGCTGGTGATCCTCATCCTTCTGTTTCGCCCGCAAGGCCTGCTGCCGCGCCAGTTGCGCGAGTATGTCGGCAAGGCGGAGAGAGTTCGATGAGCGCCTTGCTCGCGTGTCATGGTTTGACCTGCCGCTTCGGCGGGCTCGTAGCCCTCGACGAAATCGATTTCCACGTCGATGAGGGCGAGATCGTCGGCCTGATCGGGCCGAACGGCTCGGGCAAGACGACGTTGTTCAACGTGGTGACCGGCATCTACGGCGCGGACGAGGGCAGCGTCACCTTCGCCGGCACCGACATGACCGGCGCCGCGCCGCAAGCGGTGTACCGTGCCGGGGTGACCCGCACCTTTCAGCGCTCGCGCATGTGCCTGCCGCTCTCGGTGTTCGACAACATCATGGTCGGCAATCACAAGCGGCTGAACCACGGCCTTGTCTTCAATCTGCTGCGCCGGCGGGCATTCGCGGCGGAATTTGCGCGCAGCTTCGAGGAGGCCTGCGAGCTCGTCACCGTATTCAACCCGGAGCTGGCATGGCGCATCGACGAGCCGGCGGCGAGCTTGCCGATGATCGATCGGCGGCGCGTCGAGATCTGCCGCGCGCTCATCAGCCGGCCGCGCCTCGTGCTGCTTGACGAGCCATCCGCCGGAATGACGCACGAAGAGACGCGCCAGCTCATGGATGACATCCTCATCGTGCGCGGTCGCATTCCGGGGCTCACCATCGTCATCATCGAGCATGAGATGGGCGTGATCGAGCGGATCACCGATCGTTGCGTGGTGCTCAATTACGGCCGCAAGATCAAGGAAGGCACGTTCGCCGACGTCGCCGCCGACCGACAAGTGCAAGAAGCCTATCTCGGGGTGGCGTAATGGTGGGCAGGCTCGAGATCGCCGACGTCACCACCGCCTACGACCGGGCGGACGTGTTGCAGGGCGTTTCGCTCACGATAGAACCCGGTAGCATCACCTGCCTGCTCGGTTCGAACGGCTCCGGCAAGACCACATTGATCCGTTCCATCCTGGGACTGACGCCGCCACGCACCGGGCGCATCCTGTTTGACGAGCGCGACATCACGCGGCTGCCGACCCACAAGGTGATCGCCGCCGGGATTGCCTGCATCCCGGAAGGCCGCAAGGTCTTTCCCAAGCTCACGGTGGAGGAGAATCTGCGCGTGGGCGCGTATCAGGAGAGCTCTGAGGCGGTGACGCGCACGCGCATCGAGGAAATCTATCGCCTGTTCCCGCGCCTGGGCGAGCGCCGTGCGCAGATTGCCGGCACCATGTCGGGCGGCGAGCAAGCGATGATCTCCATCGGCCGCGGCCTGATGCGTGCCCCCAAGCTGTTGCTCGTAGACGAGCCATCGCTCGGGCTCTCGCCGATGCTGGTCGGGGAGAATTTCAACATCATCCGGCAAATCAATGCGCGCGGCATCACCGTGTTTCTGGTCGAGCAGAACGTGCATCAGACGCTCGCCATCTCCCATTACGGCTATGTGCTGTCGAAGGGACGCGTGGTCGCGGCGGGCCGCCCGGACGAACTCGCGGGCCGCGCGGAGGTGCGGGAGGCGTATTTCGGTTAGGGTTGTCATTGCCGTGTTTTCCCGTCGTCCCCGCGCATAGCGCGTCGAAGACGCGCGTAAACGCGCTTATGCTGGGGACCCATATTCCAGAGGCGGTGGTCATGGGTCCCCGCTTTCGCGGGGACGACAGGAACGGGCGGATGAATCGCCATTAACGGACGCAAGTCTTTGCAAACGGAAGCATCACAGATCGAGGCAAAAGGCGAGCTCACGCGCCCATGCCCCGCGTGCGGCCGCCCGACGCAGCACGCGTTTCGCTTTCGCGTCAACGGCTGCGACATCCTGCAATGCCACGCATGCGGCCTAGGCCGTACGGAAACGTCCGCTTTCGATCCCGCCGCCTACTACACTGAGGACTATTTTTCCGGCCGCCGCGCCGACGGCTACTCCGACTACCTCGGTGCAGAGCCGGTACTGCGCCGCGAGTTTGCCCGCAGCGTCGATTTCATCCGCCAGTACTGCGGGGGCGGCAAGCTGCTAGAGCTGGGATGCGCCTACGGGTTCTTTCTCATGGAGGCGGCGCGCTATTTCGACGTGACCGGCATCGAACTCGCTCCGGAGGCCGCCGAGCACGGCCGGCGCGCGGGTTTGAATATTTTGCAGGGCATGGCAGACGCGGCGACCCTGCAGCGGCTCGGTCGGGTGGATGTCGTCGTCCTGTTCGACGTCATCGAGCATCTGCCGGATCCGCGCGAGACGCTGGCGCTGTGCCGCGATCATGTCAATGCCGGCGGCATCATCGTGATCACGACGGGAGACTTCGGCTCCACGGCCGCGAGGCTAGCCGGCGCACGATGGCGGCTCATGACGCCGCCGCAGCACCTGTGGTTCTTCACGCAGGAGAGCATACGCCGCTTGGCCGCCGGCCTCGGCCTTGCAGTCGAGCGTCTGGACCATCCCTGGAAGATCGTTCCAGCCTCCCTGATCGTCTTCCAGTTGCGGCGAATGCTTGGCTTACGCGGCGAGAGCGTCACCGCCGCCAGCCGGATCGGCGTACCGGTCAATCTGTTCGATGCCATGCGCGTCGTGCTGCGCAAACCGGTGTGAGGGATAACACCTCATCCGGTCAAAACGTCGCAGGTCTGACTGCAGACTCAAACCGGAACTTTTTCCAGACTGGGGGCATTTGCGGTTGCCTTTGACACGGATTTGTCATTGTCCCGCAATGTGGAAGGGCCAGGACGGGCCAGATGGTCTCCCGGGCACAAATGTATGTGGTGATTCCGGCCTATAACGAAGGGCCGGTCATTTCCCGCGTGGTGAGCGAGGTCAAACGGGCGGGCTACGCCGTCGTTGTCGTCGACGATGGCTCGAGCGACGCCACCGCCGAAGAGGCCCGCGCCGCCGGCGCTGGGGTCATCACGCATCCCTTCAACCTCGGCCAGGGCGCTGCGCTGCAGACCGGCATTGATTACGCGGTGGTGCAGGGGGCCGAGGTGATCGTCACATTCGATGCCGACGGCCAGCACCGCGTCTCCGACATCGCGCGCCTCGCCGAGGCGCTCGTCCAAGAGCGCGCCGATTTCGCGCTCGGCAGCCGGTTTCTCGGACAGGCGCCAAATCTTCCGCCGCTGCGCCGGCTGCTGCTGCGCGCGGCAACTGCCTTCACGCGGCTGACGACGGGGATGCAGGTAACCGATACCCACAACGGGCTGCGCGCCATGACCCGCCGGGCCGCCGCCGCCATCCGCCTGCGGCAGAACCGGATGGCGCATGCGTCGGAGTTGCTGAGCCAGATCGCGGCCAGCGGACTTCGTTACGTCGAACGGCCGGTCACCATCGAATACACCGCCTACTCGCTCGCCAAAGGCCAGAGCCTCGGCGACGCTGTCCTTATTTTGCTCGATCTGTTCGCGCGCAGGCTCTACCGATGATCGCTCAATTAATCCTGTCGATCCTGTTGGCCGGGATTCTGATCTACGCCTGGAGCGAATACGCGCGCTCCCCCGCGGTCGCGGTGCTGGCACTGTTCGTGGCAACGGCCGGGCTCTACTTCGTCTGGATGCCCGAACACAGTACTGCGCTCGCGGAGTTGGTCGGGATCGGCCGCGGCGTCGACCTCATTCTTTATATCTGGGTGTGCCTGAGCTTGATCGTGGTGCTCAATCTGCACCTGAAGCTGCGCACCCAAATGGAATTGATCACCGCGCTGGCGCGCAAGATCGCGCTCGCCGACGCTCAGGCGCCCGATCGAGGAAGGGAATATCCCGTTCGGGAATGAGCGGTGGATAGGTGCTCGACTAGTCCCATAGCTCCTTGCGCGCATAGATCCAGGCGAACGTCCGATCGAAGCGCTTGACCTCGTCGATGAGGACAACGGGCTTGTTCTCCGCGCACCGCGAGCGCTGCGTCGCGATGATGAAATCGGCCTTGTCCGGATCGGTCTCAACGATCCAGGGCCGTTTCAGCAGCGGATGCACCCGCTCCTCCCGCGCGCGAATGCAAATCAGGATGCGCGGTGGGCTCTCGGCTGACCGTATGGATGGATCACGGTCCAGCCGCTGTTCGAGCCGCCGCAACGCTTCAGTGGCAGCCGCAGACCAATAATCGAGCTCGAATCTGTCGTAGGCGCCGCGCGTTCCGCCGGCGATCGCGTTCATCGCCACGTATTCGAGCGGGTGCAACGCCGCAAGTGTCGTGACGCTGCCGCCGACATAGGCCCCGACAATGACGGCGGCGGCGACGGGAGCGCGCGCGAGGAGCGGTTGCAGCGCCCGCCAGCCGAAGCCGGCTACCACCGCGAGCATGGGAATCACGAACAGGACGTGGCGTATCCCGTCGTACATGGTCGCGCGCTGGAGGATGAGAAATCCCAGCGGGAGCACCACGGCCGCGCACACCATAACCATGGCCCGCTCGCGCGCGAGCGTCAGCACCGCCGCGCGCCAGAGAGCGGGGCGCTCGATGTGCGCCTTCGCAACAGCATCGCGCGCAAGCCTCGCCGCCGCGGCAACGGCATGGACGCAGGCAATCGCTAGCAAGACGAGAAACGCTTCCGGTAGGCGGACCAGAAGCTGCGCCGCAACGTAGGATGGCGGCAGCGCGCTGGTCGATATTTGCTTGCCCCAATGCACAAACTCGAACGACGCCGGGATGGTCGCGAAATGAACAAGCGCGATCTTGAAATGCACGAATGGGTTGCCGGTCTGCAGCCACGGCCAAAGCGCAACGGCAGTGATCCAGGCGATGACCAGCACGGCCGCAAAACGGGCGCTAAGCTCCACAACGTAGCGCCGTGTCAATCGGCTGCCGCTCGCGATAACCTCCGCGGCGCATAGAATGAGCGCTCCAAGCAAATAAGCGTGGGTGATGATGCCGCCGGTGCGCGTGGCGATCGCGAGCCCGCTCAAGAGACCCGCGGCGAGCGTTGCGCGCCAGGACGGCAGCACCTGCCGGGTCATCACCACGATGGCGAGGGTCGCCCACGTCATCGCCGCGAGGAAAGGAACATCGATCGGCGTGAAGAACAGGCTACCGTACAAGTATCCCGTCATCAGGCAGAGCACGATCGCGGCAAGGCCGGCCCAGCGCCCGGCCACAAGGCGCCCGAGCGGCAGCAGCGCGGCCACGCCAGCAAGCCCGACCAGGAAAGTCAGGGCATGGCGAACCGTGATCCGGTCGGCAAAGTCGAACGATTGGAGATAGGCCGTAAGCATCTGGAACCACGGCCCGTAATACCAAAGCGAGAATTCCACGGTCTCGAACTGCGAGCGGTCTCGGAATCCGCTCGTGTACCAGGCGAGCGCCTTGGGGCCGTAGTCGTCGGTGTTGAATTCGTCAACGGTGAGGCCGTAGTCGGCGGCGGTGGCAAGGCCAACGACCAGCACAGCGCTGAGCAAGGCCGCGGCAGCGACGATCTCGGCATCAATGGTACGACCGGATTCCGTCCACGGCTGCAAACGCCTGGGGGATGTTGCCAATGTTCGTCCCTCGATGGTCGGGCTACTAACGCGAAAACCATCGATTGGTGCCAATTCAGGCTACCCGCCGCCCCAGCACCGATCAGGGTTATGCCCCGGCCGGCGCGGCGCCGAATGAGCGAAAACAAAAATCTGCCGCCTATCCGAAGACGCGGAATATTCCGGCTACGAGGGGGTTGATGACGCTCAAGGATACGGACCGAGTCTCGAGGGGGGCAGAACATGGAGGAGCACATGAGTAATTTGACACGGCGGAATCTAATCGCAGGGGCAGCCGCGGTTGCCGCGCTGCCGAGCTTTGCGGTGCCTCGGGCGCAGGCAGCAGCCCCGCTCGCCGACAAACAGAACCCGGGCTGGTATCGCTATAAGGTCGGAAGCTTCGAAGTCACCGCCGTCACCGACGGTGCCAACACCAATCCTCTGTCGGACAGCTACGTCGGCAACGCGCCGAAGAACGAGGTCAATGCGGCGCTCGTTGCAAATCATCTGCCGCCGGACAAGGTGACGCACGCCTACACGCCCGTTGTCGTCAACACCGGCTCGAAGCTCGTTGTTATCGATACCGGTCTCGGTCCCGGCATGTATCAACAGAGCAAGGGCGCAGTCGGCCAGTCCCACACGAATCTTGCGGCCGCCGGCATCGACCGCAACGCGGTGGACGTGGTGATCATCTCCCACTTCCATGGCGACCACATCAACGGCCTGCTCGGCGCCGATAGCAAACTCGCCTTCCCGAACGCCGAGGTGATGGTACCGGCAAGCGAATGGGCGTTCTGGATGGACGATGCGAACGCGGCGCGATTTCCTGAGCCGATCAAGGGCCAGTTCGCCAACGTCAAGCGCGTATTCGGCGCCCTCGGCAACAAGCCAACGCAATACGAGGCCGGAAAGGAATTGGTGTCGGGCATCACGTCGATGGCGACGCCGGGTCATACGCCCGGACACACATCGCACATCGTCGCATCCGGCTCCGACAAGATCCTGATCCAGGCCGATGTCACGGCCGGCGCCGCCACGCTGTTTCTCAACCATCCCGACTGGAAGTTGGTCTTCGACACGGATGGACCGCTGGCGGAGCAGACCCGCCGCAAGGTCTACGACATGGCGGTCGCGGACAAGATGCTGATCCAGGGATACCACTTCCCGTTCCCGGGCCGCGGCTATGTCGAGAAATCCGGGTCGGGCTATCGGCTGGTGCCCGCGCCCTGGAGTCCGACGATCTGACGATCGGCTGAGACGACGGCGGAGGCGTGGCGGCCTTCACCTTCACCTCAGATATTCAAGCGTTCGTAGCGAGCATAACCCCGCACGCTCGTCGCTCTCACGCGAAGCGCACCGCGTAGACCGGAGGCAGGGTGTGCGTCACGCATGCCCAGCTGTCGCCTTGGTCCTCGCTCACCCAAAGGCCGCCCGTCGTCGAGCCGAAGGCGAGCCGCTCGCCGTGCTCGTCGAGCGCCAACGCGTGGCGATAGACGACGTCGTAGGCGTGCGATTGCGGCAGGCCCTTCGTGAGAACATCGAAGCTTTTGCCGCCATCGCGGGTGCGCGTCACCACCAGCTTGCCCTCGCGCGGGATGCGCTTCTCATCCTTGATTTCGGGTACGAACCACGCCGTATCGGGCTCGCGCGGATGCACGACGACCGGGAAGCCAAAGGTCGACGGCTCGACGCCGGTGATCTCGGTGAACGTGTTGCCTTCGTCAGAGGAGACAAAGATGCCGTTGTGGTGCTGCACCCACATGCGCTGCGGCGCCGAGCGACATTGCGCGAGACAGTGCACATCTTGGGCGACGGGATTGTGAGTCTGCTCCGGCGGGGCGTATTCGGCGCGCATGCCGTCGCCGCGCACGCTCCAGCTTGCGCCGCCATCCTCGGTGAACCAGATGCCGCCGGTTGAGACCGCAACCCACACACGCTTGGAGTTGCGCGGATCAACACAGATCGAATGGATGCCGGGCAGGTCGGCGCCGCCTCCCATCCAGTACTTGCGCTGAGGATGATCCCAGAGCGAGCGAATCATCTCCCAGCTCTGGCCCCCGTCGCTCGAACGGAACAGGCCGCCCGGCAGTGTTCCGCACCAGATCACGCCGGCCTCGTCGGGGCCGCCGGGCTCGAGCGCCCAGATGCGCGCCGTGCTCCAATTGATCGGGCGCCCCCACATGTCGTTCTCCTCATAGCCCTCCGGCTTGGGCGGATAGGTCGGCACGGCGACCTCTTCCCAACCGTTCGCGGTCGAGCGGTGGACCTTGACCCCGAAATGACCATGGTCGAGCGCCGCGTAACGGCGCCCGTCGCGGCGGTCGCTCAGCGTGATGGTGACATTGTCGCCCAGGAAATCGACCGCCGTGATCTCCCACTGTTTCGCGCGCGAGACCTTGAACAGACCTTTGCGCGTCGAAACGAGAAGCGTGTCACTCATCATCAGCCTCCTGACAGGGCTTGAAAGACGTAGACGGTGCTCGATTGGCTCACGGCATCGGTGAGCCGCGCGCGATCGCGGACCATTCGGCCATCGACGAAGATCGTCATGTGCTTGCGGAGCCCCGATTGATCGTCGAGCACATAGCCGCGTGCCTGCGGATTTTCGGCAAACACAGCGTCAAGAACGTCGCGCACCGTGCGGCCGGAGACTTCGCTCTCCGGCAGCGCGATGTGGCGCTGGATATTCGGCGTGAAGACGACCTTGGCCATTGTGGTCCCTTGGACGGGCCAGCGTGTTTCGATGGAATTGAATCGCCCCTCCCCTTGCGCTGGCGCATGTTGCGACCGTCCGCGTCTTTTTTGGGGCTGGCCGCTGCGATGAAAGCGTGGATGGTAAGCGGTGCGCCGTACGCATGCCATGGTCAGCGCCCGTCCTCGGCACTGCCCGGCATCATCAGATTTCGCTTCGCTTAATATCCGGGCTACCCACGTACCACGAGCCGGGAATTGAAATTGCGCGTATAATCCCCTCCAATTGCGGGGCCCGGCTTTACCGCCGGATTATGGAAGTTGGGGAGAGTGAGAAAGAAGCCCGCCTGAGCTCCCAAAACGGGCCGAGTGGAGGAGCGTTCATGGCGACGGTTGCGATTTGCGACGTCAGAAAGGCCTTCGGGGCGACCGAGGTGATCCACGGCGTCGATGTGCTCATCGGCGACGGCGAATTCGTCGTCCTGGTGGGGCCGTCGGGATGCGGCAAGTCGACGCTTCTGCGCATGATCGCGGGGCTTGAGAACATTACGTCCGGCGAAATCCGCATCGGCGAGCGCGTGGTCAATCGCGTGCCGCCGAAAGAGCGCGACATTGCCATGGTATTCCAGAACTACGCCCTCTACCCGCACATGACGGTCGCCGCAAATATGGGCTTCTCGCTCATGCTGCGCGGCGCGCCGAGGCGCGAGATCGAGCAGCGTGTCAAGGCTGCCGCCGATATTCTCGGACTGACCCCCCTGCTCAACCGTTATCCGCGCCAGCTCTCCGGTGGCCAGCGCCAGCGCGTGGCCATGGGCCGCGCCATCGTCCGCGATCCGCAGGTCTTTCTATTCGACGAGCCGTTATCGAATCTCGACGCGAAGCTGCGCGTGGCCATGCGCACCGAAATCAAGGAATTGCACCAGCGCCTGAAGACGACGACGATTTACGTCACTCACGACCAGATCGAGGCCATGACACTGGCCGACCGGATTGTGGTCATGCACGACGGCCTGGTGGAGCAGGTCGGCGCGCCGCTCGAGCTTTACGATCGGCCCCAGAACCTGTTCGTGGCCGGCTTCATCGGCTCGCCGGCGATGAATTTCCTCACGGGAACGATCCGCACCAACGGTGCGCCGCAATTCGAGAGCGTCACCGGCATCCGGCTGCCGCTGACGACGGTACCGTCCGGCAATGACGGCCGGCCCGCGATTTACGGCATCAGGCCGGAGCACTTCGTCATCGCCGACGACGGCGCCGAAGCCGAGGTGCAGGTGGTCGAGCCGACCGGCTCCGAATTGCAGGTCGCCGCCAAGATCGGCGGCGACGATGTAATCGCGGTGTTCCGCGAACGCCACGATTTCAAACCGGGCGACAAGATCCGGCTCAAGCCCAATCCGCGACTGGTGCACTTGTTCGACGCGCCGAGCGGACAACGTCTCACTGCCTGACAAGGGAGGAAACCGTCATGACCCTGTTCAATCGCCGGACCCTGGTGAAGGGCGCGCTCGCCGCAACCGGCGCGCTTGCCGGCTCGCCGATACTGGAATGGGCGAAGGCCTGGGCGCAGGCCGCGCCGTGGAAACCGGAGAAGGGCGCGCAGCTCGGCTTGTTGCGCTGGAAGTATTTCGTGCAATCCGAGGATGACGAGTTCATGGTCCTGCTCGACGCCTTCACCAAGGCGACCGGGGTCAAAGTCAGCGTCACGCGGGAATCCTTCGAGGACATCCCGCCGAAGGCGTCGGTGGCGGCGAACACCAACGCCGGCCCCGACCTGTTCTGGGGCCTGTTCTCGCTGCCGCATCTGTTCCCGCAGAAATGCGTCGACGTCTCCGATGTCGCGGACTACCTCGGCAAGAAATACGGCGGATGGGTGCCGACCGCGATCGCCTACGGCAAGAGCGGCAACAAGTGGATCGACATCCCGATCTGCTACGGCGGCAATATGCTGAATTACCGCACCTCGGCGCTGAAGAAGGCAGGTTTCTCGAAGTTTCCGGCGACCACCGACGAGTTCCTCGAATATGCCAAGGCGACGAAGCGTAACAACACCCCCGGCGGCATGGCGCTCGGCCACGCCACCGGCGACGCCAATTGCTGGGTGCATTGGTGCTTGTGGGCACACGGCGGCAATGTCGTCGACAAGAACGACAAGGTGATCCTCAACTCGCCGGAAACCGTGAAGGCACTCGAATACGCCAAGCAGCTTTACGACAACATGATCCCAGGCGTGGCCGCGTGGAACGACGCGTTCAACAACAAGGCGTTCCTCGCCGGCGAGATTTCGTGGACCAATAACGGCATCTCGATCTACGCCGCAGCCAAACGCGATCCCAGCAAGAAGGAGATCGTCGAGGACATGGACCACGCGCTTTGGCCGGTCGGGCCGGTGGGCAAGCCCACCGAGTTTCACGTCTGCTTCCCCATACTGGCGATGACCTACACCAAATATCCGCAGGCCTGTAAGGCGCTGATCGCGTTCTTGCTGGAGGCGGACAACTACAACAAGTGGCTGGAGGGGTCGGTCGGCTATCTCACGCATCCGCTGAACGCCTACGACGCCAACCCGGTATGGACCTCCGATCCCAAGAACACGATTTTCCGCGAAGCCGCCAAGCGCACGCTCACCGCGGGTGGGCTGGGCTCGGTGGGCGAAAAGGCCGCCGCCGCGCTCGCCGACTTCATCGTCGTCGACATGTTCGCCAATGTCTGCACCGGGCGCGAGGACGCAAAGGCCGCGGTCAAAATCGCCGAGCGCCAGGCGATGCGGCTGTATCGCTGACAGTGGTCAATATTCGGAAAACACGAATCAGTGTGCAAAGAGCAGGGAACAAAGATCAGGTGTCGGATCGGTGATCAGGAGACGAGTGCGCTTCCTGATCACTGACATCCGATATCTGAGCCCTGATGCAGATGGCCGATCTTGCCCTCAAGCAGGCGATTCCCGGACGGGCGACCCGCGATGTCGGCGCGTGGGACAGACTCAAGGTGAACCGCGAGTGGCTGGGACTCTGGTTCATGCTCCCGGCGGCGGCGTTTCTGCTCCTGTTTCTCGCCTACCCGCTGGGGCTCGGCATCTGGCTTTCATTCACGGATGCCCGCATCGGCCGCGGCGGAGAGTTCATCGGCCTGGAAAACTACGAGTGGCTCTGGGACGATTCGGTGTTCTGGCTGTCAGTATTCAACACCTTGCTCTATACCGGCGTCGCCAGCTCGTTCAAATTCGCGATCGGCCTCTACCTCGCGCTGCTGCTCAACCACAACATGCCTTGCAAGGCGATCGTTCGCGCTGTGGTGCTGATCCCGTTCATCGTGCCGACCGTGCTCTCGGCGATCGCCTTCTGGTGGATCTTCGACAGTCAGTTCTCGATCGTGTCGTGGTCGCTGCGCAAGCTCGGGCTGATCGCGAGCAACATCGATTTCCTCGGCGACACCTGGAATGCGCGCTGGTCGGTGATCTTCGCGAATATCTGGCGCGGGGTGCCGTTTGTCGCCATCACGCTACTCGCCGGGCTTCAGACCGTGTCGCCCTCGCTCTATGAAGCCGCCACCATCGACGGCGCGAGCCCCTGGCAGATGTTCCGCTACGTCACCTATCCGTTGCTCACTCCCATCATCGCCGTGGTGATGACGTTTTCGGTCCTGTTCACGTTCACCGATTTCCAGCTCATTTGGGTGCTCACCCGCGGCGGTCCCGCCAACGCCACGCATCTGATGGCGACGCTGGGCTACCAGCGCGCCATCGGCGGCGGCTATCTCGGCGAAGGCTCGGCCATCGCTACCGCCATGATCCCGTTCCTGCTCGCCGCCATCCTGATCTCCTGGTTCGGGCTGCAGCGCCGCAAATGGCAGCACGGAGAGAGCAATGACTAAGGCCTGGCGCTGCAAGTTTTCGTGCCGCGAACGGGGCAAGCCCCGCGCGCGGTGCCGCAAATGGCAGCACGGAGAGAGCAATGACTGACGTGCTCGCCAAGGTCGCAAGCCCGAAAGCCGTGCTGTCCGGCGTCACCGCCGACCACACCGAGGGCATGAGCTATCTGCAGACTTTACCGCGGCGGCTGGTCACGCTTTATCTGCCGCTGTCGCTGATCATCTTCGTGCTGCTGTTCCCGTTCTATTGGATGGCGCTCACCGCAATCAAACCGGACGAGCAGTTGCTGGACCTCGAGCGCTTCAATCCGTTCTGGACCTGGACCCCGACCTTCAAGCATATCGACAAGCTGTTGTTCGGCACCCATTATCCGCTGTGGCTCATGAACACGATGTTGGTCGCGGTCACTGCGACCATTCTCTCGATCGTCGCCAGCGTACTCGCGGCCTATGCCATCGTGCGGCTGCGCTATAAGGGCGCGCAGTGGGTGGGCGGCGCGATCTTTCTCGCCTATCTCGTTCCGCCATCCATCCTGTTCATTCCGCTCTCGACCGTCGTGTTCCAGTACGGGCTGTTCGACACGCCGTTCGCGCTGATCCTCACCTATCCCACGATTCTGATCCCGTTCTCGACTTGGCTGCTGATGGGCTATTTCAAGACCATTCCGTTCGAGCTCGAGGAATGCGCGCTCATCGACGGCGCGAGCCGCTATCAGATCCTCACCAAGATTGTCCTGCCGCTAGCGGTGCCGGGACTGATTTCCGCCTTCATCTTCTGCTTCACGCTGTGCTGGAACGAGTTCATCTACGCGCTCACCTTCATTTCCTCGACGCAGCACAAGACGGTGCCGGTGGCGATCGTCAACGAATTCGTCGACGGCGACATCTATCGCTGGGGCTCGCTCATGGCAGGCGCGCTGGTCGGCTCGCTGCCGTTGGTGATTCTCTACGCCTTCTTCGTCGAGCACTACGTCTCGGCGATGACGGGCGCGGTCAAGGAATAGTCGGGTGCTGTGTTTTCTGCCGGCAATGGACGAAGTGCTTCGAGTTGGATTCGGCTGCGCCGAGCGCAACCGAAACCGCAAGTAAACGTGTTGATGGCCGCGAGAGGATAACGTGCCATGGACTTGACGACCGTGGCGTATGCCACGCTTGCGCTCTCTCTGTTCGTATCAGCGGTCAAGATGGGCGGCTGGATTCTCAACGCTGATCCGCGCGCGATCATCAACTCGGGACGATGGGCGCTGATCGCGCTTGCCGCGCTCGCGCTGGGTGTTCTGGTATGGCTCATCGCCACCAGCCGCTGGACGTCCGCTATGATGCTCGCGGCTTTCATGCTGCCGGTATTCGTGCAGGCGGCACCGCGCTGGCGCGTGCTGTTCGGCCCGAACAACACGGCGCGCGGCGATTTTGCCGCCGGCGCGCAGAATTTCGGCAGTGTACCTGCCTCCTTCTCGACGCCGCGGCAAGGACCGGATCCGGAGCTGGTGCGGCAATCGATCGCGGTGCTGCGGGCTTATCTGGAGCAGGCGGGACCGCAGCTCGAGTATAGGCCTGCCAATCCCCGCCTCACGGGCGCGGCGGTGAACGGGAGCGGCAACGGACGAGCGCGCATGTCGCGGGAGGAGGCACTCGACCTTCTGGGACTTCCGTCGAGCGCGAGCGCGAAAGAGATCAGCGAGGCGCATCGCCGGCTCGGACAGCTGCTCGATCCGCAACTCGGCGGCACGCGTTACCTGAGCATGAAGATCAACGAGGCCAGAGACGTTCTCCTCGGAGAATAGGGTTCATTCGCCGCGGGGAACGGCATGTCGCGACGCCGGCACGATCGTTGGCTGCTGATCCGGTTGGCGGCGCAGAACGTCGGCCGCCGCCGGCTGCGCGCGATGTTTCTCGGCGCTGCCGTGATGCTCGGGGTGGGCGTCGGCTTTGCGAGCTTCGTCGCCGGCTGGGCGCTGTGGCAGGGCATGGCGCAAAGCTTCGCGCGTATGGGCGCCGACCTCCTCGTGGTGCCACGCGCGACGCTGGTGAACATCACCGCAAGCCTGCTCACCGTGCAGCCGACGGACGAGACGCTCGCCGCCGGGCTCGCGCAGCGCATTTCGGCTATTCCGGGCGTCGCGCGCGTGGCGCCGCAGCGGATCGTTCCAGCGCTGGTCGAGGGCAATAACGCCACCCTGATCGCGTTCGACCCGGCGCAGGACTTTTCGGTGCTGAGCTGGGTCGAGGCGGGGCAGGGAGGACCGGGTCTGATCGCCGGCGGCGCATTGCCCATTCGACTCGGCGAAACCGTGAGTGTCTGCGGGATGCCGATGCCCATTTCCGGCCGGCTCGGCAAGACCGGCGTCGGCCCGTTCGACGAATCCTATTTTCTCAGCTTCGACGCGCTCGCCGAGATTGTTTCCTTTTGCCGCCGATCGGACGCGCAGCCCAAATCGGCAGCGCCCGCGAAAGTCGACGACGCGCCGGCCGTGGCTGGCATGAGCCATGCCGGCATCTGCTCGGGAGACCTCCAGCTCGACCGCGTTTCCGCTTTCCTGTTGCAACTGTCGCCGGCAGCCAAAGTGGAAGACGTCAAGTTTGCCCTTGCCCGGTTTCCCGACGTAAAGATCGTCGAGGGCAACGGGGTGTTGACCTCGTCACGGCAGGCGCTGAGCACGCTGCTCATCGGCATGGCGGTGTTCACCGCATTGGAGCTCGCCGCCTTGCTGATCCTTCTTGCGCTGTTGTTCTCCGCGATCGTGCAGGAGCGCTACCGCGAGGTCGGCCTATTGCGGGCGATGGGGGCAAAGCCCAATCAGATCATGACAATCATTCTTGCCGAAGCCGCCGTCATCACCGGCCTGGGTGGGCTCGCCGGTCTCGGCTTCGGCGCCGCCGTATTGCTGACGTTTGCCCGCTCGCTCGGCTTCTATTTCGCGCTGCTCGGCGTGCCATTCTCTTGGCCGCCAGCCGCCGTGCTCGAAGCCGGCGCGCTCCTGGCAATCGTGTTCTCGGTCGCCCTCGGTCTCCTCGGCGCGTTCTTGCCCGCCTGGCGGGTGCGGCGCATGGAGCCCTACGCCCTCATTCAAGCAGAAGCGCGATGACGCTCTCGGCGCAATGTCTGACCAAGCGATACGGCGCCGCCTCCGGCTACGCGGCCGTGCGCGGCGCCCATCTCGAGTTGCGGCGCGGCGAGTTCATCTCGATCGTCGGCCGCTCCGGTTCGGGCAAGTCGACGCTGATGGCCATGCTCGGCGCCTTGACCAAGCCAACCGAGGGGAAGCTTTTGCTCGATGGGACCGATGTCTGGACGTTGTCGGAAACGGAGCGGGCGACATTTCGCGCCCGCCAGGTCGGGTTCGTCTTCCAGTTCCCAAGCCTTCTGGCGAACTTGACCGCGGCGGACAACGTCGCCGTTCCGGCGCTGCTCGGTCGCAGCATGGCGGCCGAGGACGCCTATGCGCGGGCGCACGAGCTGCTCGCCCGCGTCGGCTTGGCGGATCGCGCCAATGCCTACCCGGGCAGCATGTCCGGCGGCGAGCAGCGCCGGGTTGCCGTCGCGCGCGCGCTCGTTAATGCGCCGCCGCTGTTGCTCGCCGACGAGCCGACGAGCGACCTCGACGAGGACACCGAAACCGACATCATCGATCTGCTCGAATCTTTGCAGCGGACGGAATCGTTCGGGTTCGTCCTCGTCACTCACGACCTCAAGCTCGCCAAACGCGCCCGGCGCTGCTTCGAGATGCGGCAAGGGACGCTGGCGGCAACGGACCTGCCACAGGTTCAAGCCGAGCCTCAAGCCGAGCCGCGACGGCGCCTCACCTCCGCCACCCAGCCGGTGACGCCGGCAGCGGCTGCGCCCGCGCCGATTCGCCTGGGCGAGAGCCTGTGGCGCGGGGTGAGGATCTTGCTGCCCGCCGCGGCGGTGATCTTCGCCGCCATCCTTGCTGTTGACATCGGGGTCGAGAAATATCAGGCGATGCGCTTACGCGAGCGCGCGGCGCGCATCTCGGCGCTGCAACATCTGGCGCTCAATCGCCTTCGCGGCGATGTCCAGTCGGTCACCGATCTCGGCGAGGGACGCTATGAATTGACGACCTATCTCCAGAATGTCGGCGGCGAGCCGATCTACGTCATGGCACCGGACATGCGCGCCTACGTTCAGGTCGCAGGTTTGTGGCAGGAGCTGCCGATGACACCGGCGGACGATAGTGCAAGCGGTGTCATAAGGATCGAGGGCAAGCAGACCTATCGCTATCGCTTCGACGCACGCGTGCGCGATTTCGCGCAACTTCTCCCCAATTATATGCACGTGCGCTTCTCCGGTTCGATGCTGGTCAGCCCGAGCAGCACGCCGAGCGGCGACGTGTTCGAGCGCAAGGACAACTATTACGTCTACCTCAAGCCGTTCGATATTGCCGACGACGTCGTCTTGAAGCGATTGCGGTTCTCGGGGAAGCCGCCGGTGTGGATTCCCATGCCACCGCACTGAGGAAACCGATCCATTGCTCGCGTTGCGGCCGACCTTGATCATCGCGTGACATTATTGTGCAATCGAAATCAGCCACGCACGGGAAGGAGGAGCTGGGCCATGTCCGATGGGCGCAAGCCAAAATTCAAAGAGCCGGTTCAAGACCTCGATCTGCCGCAAGTGAAGGTCGAACTCGAGAGCGAGGCGAAAGCGCCGCTCACGGCCGAGCAGATCTATCTCAAGCGCCAGGCCGAGGTAGCGCGGCAGGACAACGAGGCTTTTTCGGACTATGTGCGGAAAAAGGCTGCCCGCGATGAACAGGAGGCGGCGCAAGCCCCAGCTCCGCCTAAAGCGGCGTCCGTATCAGAGCGAGCGCCGAGGAAGCTCAACCGCAGGAGTCTCCTGACCTGGGCCGCGGGCACGGCGGTGGTCGGCGAGGCCGTCACGCTCGGCTATCCCATACTCACCGGTCAAAACATCCCCGATCACGGGGCAAGGCATGCCGGCGCAATCTATACCGAGCCCCAGCGCCATCCCATCGATCGCGAATTGGTCAATCCCCAGGCCGACGTGGGCGGCCGCCGCTTCGGCGACTGGGTTCTGCTGATGCCGACCAAGATGGGCGGCGGCACCTACGCGGTGAATCTTAATACCGGTAGGGCGCTCGCCTGGGTCTCGTACTGGAACTACGGCGACTACAATCCGATCTCACACCACCTCTGCGCCTTTCCGAGCGCCGATCCGGCGAAGGGATTCGAATGGATCAACAGCACCCAAGGCGGCAAGAATTCGCTGATCTACGGCATTCCCACCCATATCGAGACGCCGGACGAAGGCTTCAACATCTATCGCGTGCGCTATGACGGCGCGCAAATGGAGGTCATGGAGAACGTCGCGGAAACGACCGGGCTCGGTCTCGGCGTGCACGTGAACATCGATCCCAAGACCGCGGAGCGCTATTTCGTCACGGACGGGCAGAAGGACATCGCGGCGTGCTTCGATCGGCGCACGTCTCGGGTCATCGCGGCGCTCAAATACGACTGGGTGCCCAACGTCCGCCAGCTGTCGGAGGCCTGGCAGAAGGGCGGCGTGCTCAAGATCTCCAAGATCTATCCTGATCCTGCGACCGGCAAGTACGACTATCGCGGCACCAAAGGCCAGAAGATCGAATGGGAGATGGTGCCGATGGGCGAGCTGTTCGTCGAGGAAGGAACGCTGCCCGGCGATGACGTTTTCAGCCTCTGCGGCGCCGACGGCACGATCTGGCATCCGAGCGGCCGCTGGGCCTCAACCATCGTGCGATTGTGCGGCGGCCAGATGATCCTCGACGCCGAGAAGAACTTCGAGCCGGTCACGTTCCTGCAATTCAACAAGGACGCGCCGAGCCAATATCCCGTGAAGAAGATCGACAACGATCACTGGGAGGTGACGTTCGAGAAGATCTTTTCGCCCGGCCACGAGATCGGTTTCTCTCCCGATGGCCGATTCCTGTGCATGATGAATAATCTGCGCGAGAACAACTGCTCGGTGTTCGATTCGAGCGACCCAGATCCGCGCAACTGGAAGAAGATCGCGCATATCGAGGACCCCCTGTGGGTCGGCAAATATCCGAACCCGTTCCACATGGTCTTCTCCATGGACGGCTCCAAGCTCTACCTCTCGATCCTGCACCCCTCGCCGGCCGCCAGCGGCATCATGGTCGTCGATACCAAGACCTGGAAGATCAAGAAGGAGATCCAGGGAATTGGGCCGGACATGCAACGCTGGCGGTAACCTACGATGGCAAATACGTGGTCGGCGTGTTCAGCGGCTTCCAGCGGCTCTCGAGCGGCATCGCTTTCATCGATGCCGAGACCGACGAGCTGGTGGGCATCTGGCCGAGCAATGGCGGCCACCATGACTGCGTCATCGTTCCACGAACGCTGGAGCACATGAAGCACACGCGCTCGTGCACGCTTTAAGACGCGCTCGTTTGTGCCTAATGCGCAACGTGGTCGCGCGCTCGGTGCGAGACACTGGCCCCGCGCTGCAGGGCGAGGGTTCAGACCGAGTGCGGTGCTCGCAGTTGCGCCGTCAGACGTAGCGAAGCGTCGTGAACATCCCGGCCTCGAGGTGGTAGAGCAGATGGCAATGAAGCGCCCACAGGCCGGGATTGTTGGCGTCGAAGGCCACCACGACCCGGCGGCCGGGCGGCACCAGCACGGTGTCGCGCACCGCGCCGGCAAAGCGCTTGCCGTCAATCTCGACGACTTGAAATTCGTGCCCATGCAGGTGCATGGGATGCGGCATGCGCGTCTGATTTATGAAGATGAGCTCCACGCGCTCGCCCTGCGTGAGCGGTAGCGGCGGGACGTCCTTGCTCCAAGAGACATTGTTGAGCGACCAGCGGTAGCCGGCCATCTCGCCCGTGAGGTTGAGGGTGTGGACCCGGTTGGCCTTGCGCGGCTTGAGCGGCTCGAGCGCGCGCAGCCGGCGTTCCAGATCGAGCGTGAGCGCGGGAGACGCCATGTTGGCGGTGTCTGAGATGCGTGCGATCGGCGCATCCCCGGCACGCAGGATGATGCCCGTTTGCTTGTTTTCGCCTTCGAGCAGCGCGAGCACGGGATGGGCCGCCGCCGCGCGCGGAATGGCCAACCGGATGTCCAGCCGTTGCGCCACGGTGATGGGAAAGCGCCGGCCCGTCACCGGCGCGGTGCGGAATCCGTCGACCGCGATCAGCTCCCCATCGAGCGCGCCGAGATCGACATGAAAAGCGCTCATCGAGGAGCTGTTGATGACGCGCAACAGCACCCGCCCGCCAGGCTCGACTTTGACCACCGCGGGATCGGCGAGCGTGCGGTCGTTGGCGAGGAAGGCATCATATTTCACATCGTTCAGATCCGGTTTGTCCATTGCCATGCCCGGAGCCATTGTCGTGCCGGGAGTCCCCATTCCCTTCATTGTCGCAGGACCGGGCGATGCTGCGCCGCTCATGGATGGCATGCCGCTCTTCTTGAGTTCTGCGAAAATCTGCTCGGGCGGCGTGAAGCTGAAGTCGGCCAACATGATGATGACTTCCTGCTGGTCCGCGCGGTCGCGCTGATCGCGGATGATCAGCGGTGCCGCCATCAAGAGCTGCTCCTGAAACCCTTGATGGGAATGCATCCAGAAGGTCCCGCCGAAGCGCAACGGAAAGTCGTAATCGGCGCTAGCCCCCGGCGGAATCGGCGGGCCGGAGATGCCGGGAACGCCGTCCTGCTGCCATGGCGGCGTGAGACCGTGCCAATGGATCAGGCTCGGCTCGTCGATCTTATTTTCCAAGCGCACCCGGAATCGCTTCCCGACCTCCGTTCTGATCCCGAACGTCCCGTCGGGCTGCCGGACACCGAATACCGAGGCCGGTTTGCCGTTCACCTCGATGCTGCGGCGCTCGATCCGCAGCACCGTCGGCGGAGCCTCCTTCACGTTCGTCTGCGCGCGCGCGAGCGTGCCCGCGGTCGAAGCCGCGAGCGCGGACAGAAATGCACGGCGTGAAAGCATGGGTAGGCCTCCTCGGCAATGGCGCAGCCCCAGCTGAGGTCGACGTTATAGCTTGTCCGTGCCGCCGTGAAGTCGCGGCCGACGTTCGCTCAGGCCGACCGCAACAGCAAAGCGATCGCCACGCCTGCAGCCAACGCGACAAAGGAAAGCAGCGTCATTACTGGCAGCGGCGGCCACGGAGCCTTGCCGCCCATGGTCATGGTCGGCGCGGCATCCATTCCGGCGTGCGCGCCGTGCGCCCCGGCGGTTGCCGGGCGCACCGTCATCATGCCGTGCTTGAGATGGTGGGCGACGAGCCACCAATTCATCGGGTAGGCGACGATGAAGCCCACAAGCAATCCCATCGACATCACGAACCAGAACTGCGGAGTCGCCGGGTCGGCGGCGGACGGAATGCGCGACTTAAGCGCCATCACCGTCGGTACCATTCCCGCCATCAGCAGATTCATGGAGAGCAGTTCCGATATGAACGTGCTTTTTAGCGCGCGCAGGTAGGAGCCGCCGGCCATGTCGCGCATGAACAGCGCCTGGAAAATCGTCCAGCCGAAGGCGAAGCCGAGAACGTATTCGAGGACCACCTCGGCCAGTCCGGCGATCCCGAACACGCTCGAAAGCACCGCGCCGGCGATGATGCCCACGCCGTCGCCAGCGACGCAATGCATGGTCGATCCCAGCGTCTGCCGCCAGCGCACGGCAACGTAGCGTTCGTGCAGTCCAGGCAACGGCTCGCGGCAGCCGAGCACGTAAAGGAACGCACCGATCACGCCGGTGTAGGCGGTCAGCAGGACGAATCCCCATTTGAGCACCGGAGACTCCGGCGTGGTGCGGATGTCCACCGCCACGAACAGCAGCGCCGCCGCCGTCAAAAGAAACCACAGCAACATCACGCCATCCAACATCGAAATCTTCTCCCATCCCGATGCCCATCATCGGCGACTCGGCCCCAACATTTTGCCTGAATCCCAGCGGAAACTCGCGTGCAAAATCACTCCGGGGGCGGGGCGCTATGGGGGCGATTGCCGGACGTCGTTGGGTGTGGACGTTCGCTGTTGCCGCACTGTGTTTCGGCTTGGTTGCGTATTGTGCATCGCCCGCCCGGGCGCAGGGCCACCGGTCGGAGCCACCCCCAGCGGCTCCGCCCACCACCTTGACCGGCGACTGGGGTGGGCTGCGGTCCTATCTTGACCGCAACGGCGTCACCATCACGCTCAACTACACCAACGACTTTCTCGCCAATGTCCGCGGCGGAATCGGGCCCGGCGCCGTCGGGATCGGAATTTTTCAGCCGCAACTCGATCTCGATCTGCAAAAGCTCGTGGGCTGGGACGGGGGGAAATTCCACACCCACGGCCTCATCACCCACGGGCCGTTTTTCAGTGCGACCTATCTCGGCAACATTCTCGCCGTTTCCAATCTGGAAGCCGGGCCGGTCGCGCGCCTCTATTCTTTCTGGTACGAGCAAAACTTCAAAGAGCGCTTCTCCGTTCGCGCCGGGCTGATGTCCGCGGATAGTCAATTTCTGCAGAGCCAGACGGCCGCGAACTTCATCAACAACGGAATCAGCTGGCCGACGTTTCTGGCCGCCAATCTTCCCGCGGGAGGACCGGCCTATCCGCTCCCCGCTCCCGGCGTTCGCATTCGCTTCACGCCCGCCGACGAGTGGGCTTTTCAAGCGGCGGTGTTCAGCGGCGATCCCAGTGGAGGCAACGGCTTCAATCAGCCCGTCCCGCTTCCGACCGGCACCGTCATCAGCTTTCGCGGGGGTGCTTTTTTCATCGCCGAGGCCAGCTATTTGCCCAACCAGGGCAAGAATGCCAAAGGCCTTCCCGGCGCTTACCGCATCGGAGCTTGGTACCACACCAGCCCCCGCTTCGCCGATCAGCGCTTCGACAATACCGGCCTCTCGCTCGCAAACCCGCAGTCGACCGGCATTCCGCTCAACCACACCGGCGATTCCGGCGTCTACGGCGTGATCGATCAGATGCTCTATCGCGTCCCCGGCAGCGACGACCAGGGTCTATCGGCGTTCGTTCGCGCCGGCGGCGTACCCAACGACCGCAATCTGATCAATTTCTACGCGGACGGAGGCTTCATCTACAAAGGTCTCCTCGCGCGTCGGCCGAATGACAAGGTCGGCGTTGCGGCAGCCTATGCCCGCGTCGGCGACAACGCGCGCGGACTCGATTCCGATATCGGATTATTTGGAAACTTCTTCTATCCGGTGCGGAGCGGAGAAACGATGGTGGAGATGATCTACCAGGCGCAATTGGCGCCTTGGTGGATGCTGCAGCCGGAGGTGCAATACATCATCCGTCCCGGCGGCGGTGTTCTCAACAGCGACGGAAGCTTGCGGCCGAACGCGTGGGTCATTGCGGTGCGTTCGGCGTTGAGTTTCTAGGCTGGTGACAGAAGCGCACGAGCAACAAGGGCGAGCGATGAAAATCGTCGACATGAGCCACGTGATGAACGTGCACACCCCGGGGTGGGTCGGATATGCCGGCAACCGGATGTATTACGCGCAGAACCTGCAGACGCAGATGATCGTCGCGCAGCGCATCGAAACTGCGCTTCACGTCGGCACCCATTTCGACGGCGCCATGCACGCTACCGACGATCCCAAAGGCGACATGGCCTCGCTGCCGCTCGATTATCTCGTCAACCGCGGCGTCGTGGTCGATATTTCCGGCAAGATGTCGGACTGGGCGGTGATCACGCCGGAGATCATCGAGAGCGCCGGCGCCGATATCCGCGAGGGCGACATCCTGCTGCTGCATACCGGCTGGCACCGCCACTATGAAGGGCGGCCGCGGCAGGACCTGGTGAAATATTTCTGCTTCCACCCCGGGCCCAACCTCGACACCCTGCATTGGATGCTCAAGAAGAAGATCAAGTGGTGGGGTATGGATACGGGCTCCTGCGATCACGCCATGAACACCTCGATCCGCACCATGCGCCCCGATCTCGCCGCGCAGTTCACGAAGCTTTACGGCAAGACTCCCGGCGAGTTCTTCGGGACGTTCGAATACAGCCACAAGAAATCCGGCCGCCGCGTTACCGCCGACGTATTTCCCTTTCACAGCTGGGCGTTCCAGGAGGGGCTGCTGCATGCCGAGAATCTCGGCGGAGATATCGAGCTCATGCTGAACAAGCGCGCGCTGATCGGCGCGTTCCCCTGGCGCTACCAGGGCCTCGAAGCTTGCCCCTGCCGCATCGTCGCCTTCCTCGATGCCGGCGACAACGTCGAGGCGGTCGGTAACGCGGCGAAGGCGCTCATGGCGAGCTAAGCGCGCCGTTGCGGTCACTAACTCGCTCAACTAGCCTGCCACAAACCACGTGGCGCGCCCATCGCCGCCGCATTCGGAAAGTCCGCAATGGCGAAAATTTCCGCACCGGACGGGGTGAAGCTTTACGTGGAGACGGTCGGCTCCGGAACCCCGGTCGTGTTCGTGCATGAGTATGCCGGGGACTACCGCAGCTGGGAGGCGCAGGTGCGCTACTTTTGTCGCCAGCACCGCTGCGTCACCTATAGTCAACGCGGCTATCCGCCGTCGGACGTGCCCGCCGATCCCGGCCGCTACTCGCAAGACGTCGCCCGCGACGATGTGATCGTCGTGATGGACGCGCTCGGCATCGACAAGGCGCACGTGGTGGGGCACTCCATGGGAGGCTACACCGCGCTGCACGTTGGCATCCGCTATCCGCAGCGCTGCCTGTCGGTGACCGCGGCTGGCTGCGGCTGGGGCTCGGCGCCGGACGCGGAGAAACGCGAGGCCATGAAGGCCTTGGCGGCCGAGACCGGAAAGATGTTTGCCGAGGAGGGCATCGCCGCCGCGGCCGCCAAATACGCCGATGCGCCCATGCGGCAGGCGTTCAAGCACAAAGATCCGCGCGGCTGGACTGAATTCGCGCGCATGCTCGCGGAGCACTCGGCCCAGGGGCACGCGCTCACCATGCTCAACCTTCAGCTCAAGCGGCCGACGCTGTGGGAGATGGAGGCCGAGCTCAAGCAATTCTCGGTGCCGCTCCTGGTGATTGTCGGCGACGAGGACGATCTCTGCCTCGACGGCAGCCTCTTCATCAAGCGCACCGCGCCGACGGCGGCGCTCTTGGTCTTGCCGCGCTCGGGCCATACCATCAACAGCGAGGAGCCGGGCGCGGTGAATGCCGCTCTCGCCGAGTTGTTTGCCGTCGCCGAGGCAGGCCGCTGGCTCGCGCACAAGCCGGCCTGATCTGACTATCGACGCACATCGCACGAGGAGACCGACATGGACCTTAAGCTCGACGGGAAGACCGCGCTGGTGACCGGCGGCAGCGCGGGAATCGGCAAAGGCATTGCCCGCGCGCTCGCACGAGAAGGCGTCGATGTCGCAATCTGCGCGCGCCGCAAGGAACCGCTCGAGCAGACAGCGGCCGAGATCGCGCGGGAAACCAATCGGCGAATCGTGCCGATCCCCGCCGATCTCAGCAATGACGCCGATGCGAAGAATTTTGTGGCGCAGGCGCACAAGGCGCTCGGCCGTGTCGACATCATGGTCAACAATGCGGGCTCCTCGCCGGGCGGCGTGCTCGAGCATCTCTCCGAGGCGGACTGGGAGCAGTCGCTGCAGCTCAAATTCATGGGCTATGTGCGCTGCCTGCGCTACGTGCTGCCGATCATGGTCAAGCAGGGCGGCGGTCGCGTGGTCAATTTGATCGGCAACGACGGCGTCAAGCCGTCGTACTGGGAGATCGCGCCAGGCGCCGCCAACGCCGCCGGGCAGAACCTCACGCTTTCGCTCGCCGGCCAGTACGGCAAGCACAACATCAGCTTCTGCGCGGTCAATCCTGGACCGGTGCGGACCGAGCGCTGGGCGGGACTGGTCGCGGCGATGTCGCGCGACATGAAACTGCCTTACGAGGAGGCCGACAAGCTTGCTCCGGCCTCGATCCCGCTGGGTCGCATCGCCGAGGTCGAGGAGGTCGCAAATCTCGTGGTCATGCTGGCTTCGCCGCTCATGCACATGGTCAACGGCACCCAGATCGAGGTCGACGGCGGTCAGGAGAAATCGCTGATGGACCGCCTGCGCGACCGCAAGTGAGCACTCAGCCACATTCTCGCGCAATCGGGAATCCGCAACCCGCATTGGAGCGGAGCGAAGTGCGGGACCCCGGATTTCGCTCCGCTCAATCCGGGGCACGAGTTGCCAGGTTTTTCGGCACTGCTGCGCGATCAAGCGACCTTGACAAGCTTTGCGCCCGGCTCACTACTTGTCCGCACGTGAATGAGCGGAAACCTCGTCACATGGAGCACCGCATGAGCACCAGATCCCGGCTCTTTTGGCTCGTCACCGCAAGCGCCGTCGGCTTCTGCACGCCTGCCCTCGCGCAGAACGCGATCAAGATCGGCGAACTCAACAGCTACAAGGCGCAACCCGCGTTCCTCGAGCCCTACAAGAAGGGTTGGGAGCTTGCGGTCGAGGAGATCAATGCCAAGGGCGGCGTCCTCGGCAAGAAGCTCGAAGTGATCTCGCGCGACGATGGCGCCAGCCCCGGCGATGCGGTCCGCGTCGCCAACGAGCTCGTCACCCGCGAGGGGACGAACATCATTGCCGGCACGTTCCTTTCCCATATCGGGCTTGCGGTCACCGAGTTCGCCGGCAAGGAGAAGGTGTTCTTCCTCGCCGCCGAACCTCTGACCGATAAGATCACTTGGCAGAACGGCAACAAGTACACGTTCCGCCTGCGGCCCTCGACCTATATGCAGGTCGCGATGCTGATGCCCGACGCGATCGCCGCGAAGAAGAAGCGCTGGGCGGTGATCTATCCCAATTTCGAGTACGGCCAGTCGGCTGCGACCTGGTTCAAGGAAATGCTCAGAAAGGCTCAGCCGGACGTCGAGTTCGTGACGGAGCAAGCCCCGCCGCTCGGCAAGGTCGATGCCGGCGCGGTCGTGCAGGCGATCGATGACGCCAAGCCCGACGCCATCTTCAACGTGCTGTTCGGCGCAGATCTCGCCAAACTCGTACGCGAGGGGACGACCCGCGGCACGTTCAAGAACCGCACCGTAATCAGCCTGCTCTCGGGCGAGCCGGAATATCTCGATCCACTCAAGGACGAGGCCCCGGTCGGATGGATCGTCACCGGCTATCCCTGGGATGCGATCAACACGTCCGCGCACAAAGCGTTCGTCGCGGCTTATCAGAAGCGCTGGAACGACTATCCGCGGCTGGGTTCAGTGGTGGGCTACGACACCATCAACTCGCTTGCCGCCGGCATTACCAAGGCGGGCTCGACCGATACCGACAAGCTCGTCGCGGCCTTCCGCGGCCTCAGGGTCGAAGGCCCGTTCGGGCCGTTCCAATTCCGCGCCAACGACCACCAGGCGACGCTGGGCGCCTATGTCGGCAAGATTGCGCTCAAGGACGGCAAGGGGACGATGTCCGACTTCAAATATGTCGACGGCGCGAGCGTATTGCCGTCCGACGAAGAGGTGAAGAAGCTGCGTCCGGCGGCCGCGATGAATTGATGGCGCTGCGAATAAGTGCGTAGGTTGGGTTAGCGCGGCGCGCGGCCTGGCGATTCTGCCGTAACCTTGCTCCGCGCGTACCCAACATTCCGCGCCTGAGACACGTTAGTTTACGCGCGGAGTTGACTGCACGGCCCCTCACGCAGCCTTTCGGCCGCGCTAACCCAACCTACGCGGCCTCGCCATCGCATGACTCTCGAAGCCCTCCTGTTCCAGGCGCTCAACGGCCTCGCCGCGGCATCGAGCCTGTTTCTGGTGGGCGCCGGCTTGTCGCTCATCTTTGGCGTCACCCGCATCATCAACATCGCCCACGGCTCGTTCTACATGCTGGGGCTATATCTCGCGGCGACCTTTGCCCTCAAGCTGGGCGGAGGTCTCGGCTTTTGGGGCGGCATTCTCGCCGCCGGGCTCGTGGTGGCCGCG
Source organism: Xanthobacteraceae bacterium (assembly GCA_045811545.1). Taxonomy (GTDB): domain Bacteria; phylum Pseudomonadota; class Alphaproteobacteria; order Rhizobiales; family Xanthobacteraceae; genus VAZQ01. Next base: position 29,345 of record JBJMTU010000360.1, read on the forward strand.
CTGGGCGCGTTCGTCGAGGTGCTGCTGCTGCGCCGCATTTACCAGGCGCCGGAGCTGTTTCAGCTGCTTGCTACCTTTGCGTTGGTCCTCATCATCAACGACGCCGTGCAATACGTCTGGGGACCGGAAGATCTGCTCGGGCCGCGCGCGCCGGGCTTACGCGGCTCGGTGGAAATTCTCGGGCGCAACTTTCCGACCTACGACCTGTTCCTGATCGTGATCGGCCCGCTCGTCCTGCTGCTGCTTCACCTGATGCTGGCCAAGACCCGTTTCGGGCGGCTGATCCGCGCCGCGACGCAAGACCGCGAGATGGTCGGCGCGCTCGGCGTCAACCAAGCGATGCTGTTCACGGTGGTGTTTGTGCTTGGTGCCTTTCTCGCCGGCTTCGGCGGCGCGCTGCAGGTGGCGCGCGAGCCCGCCAATCTCGGGCTCGATCTCGTGGTCATCAGCGATGCCTTCGTCGTGGTGGTGGTCGGCGGCATGGGCTCGATCACCGGCGCCTTCCTCGCTGCGATCATCATCGCCGAAGTGAAGGCGCTGTGCATCGGGCTCGGCTTGGTCCACTTCGGCGCATTTGCCGTGAACTTCTCCAAGCTCACTCTGGTCGCGGAATTCCTGGTGATGGCGATCGTGCTGATCGTGCGGCCGTACGGACTGCTCGGACGCCCGCAAGCCGCGGTGCGCAATCCGGCTGAGATCGACGATCCGATCCGGCCCGCGACATTGGCGCTGAAGGCAAGCGCGGCGGCCGTGCTCATCGGGCTGCTGCTGCTGCCGCTCGCCAACGTCTCGCCCTATGCGCTGGTGCTAGCCGTCGACGTGCTGATCGCAATCCTGTTCGCCACGTCGCTGCATTTCATCATGGGCCCTGGCGGCATGCATTCCTTCGGTCATGCCGCCTATTTCGGCCTTGGCGCCTACGGCGCGGCGCTGATGGTGAAGTTTGTCGCCGCGGCGACGCCGGTTGCGCTCATCGCCGCGCCGCTCGCGGCTCTGCTCGGCGCATTGCTGTTCGGCTGGTTCGCGGTGCGACTCTCCGGGGTTTACCTCGCGATGCTGACGCTCGCCTTTGCGCAGATCGTGTGGTCGATCCTGTTTCAGTGGGAAGATGTCACCGGAGGCTCCAACGGCATTCTCGGCATCTGGCCGCAAGCGCCGTTCGACAGCCGCACGACCTTTTATCTCCTGACACTTGCGCTTGCGGTCGTGAGCGTTTTGCTTCTGCGACGCTTTCTGTTCGCGCCGTTCGGCTACGCCATGCGGGCCGGCCGCGATTCGGTGCTGCGCGCGGAATCGATCGGCATCGACGTCAAGCGCGTGCACTGGATCGGCTTTGCCATCGCGGGCACTTTTGGCGGCGTGGCCGGCGGCATTTTCGCTTTCGCCAAGGGCACCATCTCTCCCGATGTGGCCTGGGTGTCGCGCTCGATCGACGCCATGGTCATGGTGCTCCTGGGCGGAATTCAAACCCTGACCGGGCCGATCGTCGGCGCCACGGTATTCACGGTGCTGCAGGACAACGTCATGCGCCAGACCGCCTTCTGGCGCGGGCTGCTCGGCACGGTGATCCTGCTGCTGGTGCTCGTGTTCCCGGGTGGCATCGTCGGGGCGCTCAGTAAGCGGGCTGCGGCGCGGAGAAAGCCCGCATGAGCGTGCTCCGCGTGCGCAATCTGTCCAAGGCGTTCGGCGGCGTGCACGCCGTCGAGAATGTCAGCTTCGAGGTCGGCGAAGGCGAGTTCCTGGCGCTGATCGGACCAAACGGCGCCGGGAAATCGACCTGCTTCAACATGATCAACGGGCAGCTCGCGCCCGATCATGGCGACATCGAATTTGCCGATCGCAGCATCGTCGGTCTCAAGCCGCGCGAGATCTGGCGCCTCGGCGTCGGGCGCACCTTTCAGGTCGCGGCCACCTTCGGCTCGATGACGGTCGCCGAGAACGTGCAAATGGCACTCGTGAGCCACCACCGGGAGATCTTTCGGTTCGGCGCGGCCTTTGCGGCGCGCCATCGCCAGCGGGCGCTTGCGCTGCTCGACCAGGTGGGCATGGCTCCCGCCGCCGGGCGTGCTTGCAAGCAGCTTGCCTATGGCGACGTCAAGCGCGTCGAGCTCGCCATCGCGCTCGCCAACGAGCCGCGCCTGCTGCTCATGGATGAGCCGACCGCCGGCATGGCGCCGCGGGAACGCAACGAGTTGATCGCCTTGGTGAAGCGGCTGGTGGTGGAGCGCGGGATTTCGGTGCTGTTCACCGAACATTCGATGGACGTGGTATTCGCCTATGCCGACCGCATCATCGTTCTGGCCCGCGGTGCGGTGATCGCCGACGGCAATGCCGCGGCCATTCGCGACAACGCGCAAGTGCAGCAGGTCTATCTCGGAACCGGCCGCACGTTTAAGCCCCGTGCCGAGGCGCGACCATGAGCGCGGCGATGCTCGAAGTGGACGCGCTCAAGGCGTGGTATGGCGCCGCGCAGATTTTGTTCGAGCTCTCGTTCCACGTCGACCGCGGCGAGGTGGTGGCGCTGATGGGCCGCAACGGCGCCGGGAAATCGACGACGTTGAAGGCACTAATGGCACTGATCCCGCAACGCAGCGGCACGGTCCGCTTCCTCGGCGAAGACATTTCTCGTCTCAAGCCGTTCGAGATCGCACGCCGCGGGCTCGGCTTCGTGCCGGAAGACCGGCGCATCTTCTCCGACCTCACCGTTGCCGAAAATCTCGACATTGGCCGCCAGGGCGGCCGCTATCATCCCGACGGGCGCCCCGCCCCGTCATGGACCCCGGAAAAGCTCTTCACGATCTTCCCCAATCTGCGCGAGATGACCAATCGCCGCGGCGCGCATATGAGCGGTGGCGAGCAGCAGATGCTCACGGTTGCCCGCACGCTGATGGGCAACCCGCTGCTGGTGCTGCTCGACGAGCCGTCCGAGGGCGTTGCGCCGGTGATCGTCGAGCAGATGGCCACGACCATCGTCGAGCTCAAGAAGGAAGGGCTCGCAGTGCTGCTGTCCGAGCAGAACATCCATTTCGCCGAGCTCGTCTGCGACCGCGCTTATGTTCTGGAAAAAGGACAGCTGCAATGGCACGGTCGCATGACCGATCTCGCCAACGACGTTGCGGCGCAGCGGCGGCTGCTGTCGGTGTGATGTCGGGTGCGATCAGCGCTCCGCTTGCGCGAGAAGCTCGCGCAGGCGTTGCGGAGTCACCGGCAGGCGGGTGATGGCGCCCGGTACCCCGATCGCATCGTCGATGGCCGCCGCGATTGCCGCGCCAACCGCGTTGACGCCGCCTTCGCCCGCGCCCTTCAAGCCGAGCGCATTGAGCGGTGAAGGCGCGTCCTGCGTGATCAGCACGTCCAGTGCCGGCACCTCGCGCGCCGTCGGCATGAGATAATCCGCGAAGTTGACGGAGAGCGGCTCGCCCCGCTCGTCGTAGCGGAATTCCTCGAGCAACGCACCGCCGACGCCCTGCGCGAACCCGCCCGCAAGCTGACCTTCGACCAGCATTGGATTGACCGCCCGCCCGATGTCATAGGCGAGCAGATAACGCTCGATGGTCACGGCGCCGGTGTCGCGATCGATCTTGGCGACCGCAACATGCACGCCATAGGGATACGTCATGTGATCGCTGAAGAACCAGCCGTCCGCCGAAAGGCCCGGGGGGCGCGCGCCGAGCAGCTTCGATGTCGGCTCCAATGCCTGGGCGATCTCGCCCAGCGCCATGGAAGGACCGTCGCCGCCGTTGCGCACCACCCTGCCGTCAATCATCGTCAGTGCGCCGACGTCTTGCTGCATGAGCTCGGCCGCGAGCTCGATCGCCTTGGCGCGGACGTCAAGCGCGGCGCGGCGGGTCGCCTCACCGGTCATCACCGTTGCGCGGGATGCGAAGGCGCCCATCCCGAATGCGATGCGGTCGGTGCGCCCGTGCACAACCCGCACGCGCTGATAATCGACGCCGAGCGCGTCGGCGCAGATTTGCGCCACCACCGTCTCGATTCCCTGGCCGAGCGACGCTGCGCCGGTCACTACCTCGACCGTGCCGGATGTATCCACCGAGACGCGCACGCCGTCGTAAGGCCCGAGGCCGCTCTTCTCGACGAACAGCGCAAGGCCCGTGCCGACGCATTCGCCACCACCGCGCCGGCGCTTAACCTCATCCTGCAGGTCGTTCCATTTGGCGGCTGCCAGGGCCTTGTCGAGGAGACCGGCATAGTCGCCGGAATCGAGGATGATCTCGGTGCCGAGCGTGCCCAGCGGACGCCCGTACGGCATCTCCCCTTTGCCAATGAGATTGCGGCGGCGA
>JBJMTU010000361.1:0-21959 GCA_045811545.1 Xanthobacteraceae bacterium
CAACTCCCATCGGACTTGATTGAGAGCAGCTATGACGAGCGCTTGGTCTGCGCTCCGGCCGCATGCCGAGCGCGCGGCGCGAAGCCTATTGCAACCATGGATTGTTAGCTGCAATATGAATGCAAAGACCCGCCCCCAGGCGGCGTTCGGTCCCGACCGGGGGAGAATAACGGCCACGAGGTACCTGATGTAGCGCGAAGGTAGAGGGGAGGGGAAAAGTGGCTATTCCCCTGCGCGAGCGGTTGCTCGGACGTTTCGCCAGGCTGACCAACCGATTCCGCGTCTGGTATCGGCTTCCCTTCCTGCTCGCGATGCCGACGTTGGTCGGTCATCGCGTCAATATGCGCGAGCACAATCTTTCCGATACGGAACGCGATCCCTCGCTGCTCAAGCCGCTAGGCGGCGCAAGTCCCCGCGATCAGCGCGCAGTTGACGGCAGCTACAACGATCTCGGTTGCCCCTGGATGGGCATGTCCGGCGCGCGCTTCGGTCGCAACGTGCCGATCGCCGATACGTTCGGCGAACAGCCGCCCGAACTCTACGAGCCCAACCCACGGCAAGTGAGCCGCGATCTGCTCGCGCGCCGCAGCTTCGTGCCGGTACCGCATCTCAACGTTCTCGTCCCGGCGTGGCTGCAATTCATGGTGCACGATTGGCTCAGCCACGGCGGCGGCGACCCGACGCGGCCGCCCCATCGCCTGCCGCTGCCGCCCGGCGACGATTGGCCCCCTCCCGACATGACCATCTTGCACACATTGCCGGACGACCGGCATTCGCCCGCGGATCAGGGCCAGCCCGCGACCTTTCGCAACACCGAGACGCATTGGTGGGACGGCTCGCAGATCTACGGGTCGGACCTCGAGATCCAACGTGCGGTGCGCACCGATCCGGCGACCGGACAATTGCGCGCCGACGGCAAGCTTCATCTCGATGCACGCGGGCATCTCCCGGTCGATCCGAAAAGCGATGCCCCGAACCAAGAGCTTGCTGGAGTGAACGGCAATTGGTGGGTCGGCTTGTCGGTGATGCACACGCTGTTCGCGCGCGAGCACAATGCCATCGTCGATCGGCTGCGCATCGACTACCCGGCAGCCGATGGGGAATGGCTGTTCCAGAAGGCGCGGGTCATCAACGCGGCCCTCATCGCCAAGATCCACACGGTCGAGTGGACGCCGGCGCTATTGAATTCGCCGGAAGGGCGCTTTGCCATGCGCGGTAACTTCTGGGGCCTACTCGGCGAGGAATATGCGCGCGCTTACGGCCGCCTCGGCGACGGGGAAGTCCTCTCCGGCATCCCGGGGTCTCCCCCCGATCACCATGCTGCGCCATATGCGATGACCGACGAATTCACCGCGGTCTACCGCATGCATTCGCTGTTGCCCGATGAATTCTCATTCCGGCGCCACGGGGATGGGAGCGAGATTACCAGGCACGAGTTCGCGGCGGTCACCGGCGGATGGGTTCGTGAGCTTTACGCCAAGGTGCCCTACGAGGATGTGGTCTATTCACTCGCCACCAGCAACCCCGGCGCGCTGGTGCTGCACAATTACCCCCAGGGCCTGCGCAGGCTGCACAAGAAGGATGCGATTTTCGTCGATGTGGCATCGACCGACGTGTTGCGCGATCGCGAGCGCGGCGTGCCGCGCTATTGCGCGTTCCGCCGTCACCTCGGCATGCGCGTTCCGAAGAGCTTCGCGGAACTCACGTCCAATCCTGACTGGCAGCGCGAGCTTGCCGCCGTCTACAAGTCCGTTGACGAGGTCGATCTCCTGGTCGGCATGCATTGTGAGGAGGCGCCGCCCGGCTTCGGCTTTTCCGATACGGCTTTCCGCATCTTCATCCTGATGGCGTCGCGGCGGCTCAAGAGCGACCGCTTTTTCACGACCGATTTCACGCCGGAGGTCTATACGCCTGCGGGGTTCGCATGGGTGCAGGACAACAATTTCCGGACGGTGCTGGAACGGCACGTACCGCAACTGCGGCCGCATTTTGCCAATATCCGCAACGTGTACTTCCCGTGGGAGAAGTGAGGGACTGGCCAATGGCCCGATCGTTGCGCATCCCCGGGTTGGTCGATCTCATTCGGGCGGATGTGAGATCGGACATTCACGGACTTGCCAATGACGCTCGGTTCGATCGGAGCTTCGACCAGCGCGGACCGCTGATCAATCGCATTCTAGTGCGGCGCATCCGCAGCGTGTTGCGACTCGACGGCATGCCGTTGCCATCGGTTGCGCCGCGCCAGGATGCGGGTCGCGCGCGCGCTCAGGAGAATTTGCGGCGCCGGCTCGACCCGGCGGGAGGAACGCCGCTGTGGGATGAGGAGACCGTCGCCGGCCTCGTCGCCGCCGTGCGCGGCGCGCCTGGCGCTCCACCGCTCGGACCGGCCACGCAGCAGGCGGTCGGGCGATTGTTCGCCAACGACTACAAAGCGAGCCGGGAGAGCTGGGCCGCCGCCGGCGTGCTCGACGCCGCCGTACACACGCGCAATCCTGTCCGTTCGATCCTGCTCCATCTCAGCGGCCGCCTCCAGCGCTCGCGTCGACTGCTCGCCGATCTCGTTCATGGCGATCTCGCCGGGGTTCATGCCACCGGGATCGCAATCCACAATCTTGTGCGCGGCTTCGAACGCATGCGCGAGCTGTGGAGCGAGCCGCGGTGGCGCGCCCCCTCGATGGTCGATGGCGTCGTCGAGCAATGCCTGTTCGCGCCGCCGAGCGTGCTGCGCCAGGCTCTCGAACCGGGGGCCACCGTCTGCGGCGCGGTGCGCGCCGGCACCCTGGTCGTTCTCGAGCTCGAAGCTGCGCGCGAGCGCACTCCTGGGCGAGATGTCGAATTCATGGTGGGAAATTGGGCGCAGTGTCCAGCCGCCGCTTTCGTTCCGGCCTTGTTACAGGCGGTGTGGAAGCGGGCGATTGCCGCGCCGGCGGCCGAGGTCGTGTCATGAGCGAAGATGTCATCTTCACTCCCCTCAAATTCCGTAACCTGACAGTCAAGAACCGCATCTTCCGTTCCAACATCTCTGGCAGATTCGACAACGAGGATGGTTCGCTCACTCAAACCCGCATCAATTGGGAATGCAAATTCGCCGCCGGCGGCGTCGGCGCGATCATTTCGTCTTACGTGCCGGTGCTGATGGAGGGACGCATCATCGCCGACTACGCCACGGTTCACCGCGACGACTTTATCCCGCTGTGGGAACGGCTCGGTGCGGCGGTGCATCGGTTCGACTGCAAGTACATCATGCAGCTTAGCCATTCCGGCCGGCAGATGGATATGCCGGGGGTGCACAATGCCCACCGTCCGGCATTGAGCTCGACAAGCCGCAAGGAATCGCTGCACGGCTTTCTCTGCCGCGCTGCCAGCAAGGCCGAGATCGATCACCTCGTGCAAGCCTTCGCCGCCGGTGCGTGGCGGGCGCGCGAAGCCGGGCTCGACGGTATCGAGCTGCACGCCGCCAACGGCTATCTCTTCACGCAGTTTCTTTCCTCCGGAATCAACGATCGCACCGACGAATATGGCGGATCGCTGCAGAACCGTGCGCGCTTTCTGCTGGAGGTGATCCGCGCGATCCGCGACCGCGTCGGCCACGCTTTCCACCTGCAGGTCAAGCTCAGCGCGGTCGACCGCAACAACGTCATCCCATGGGAGAAGAAAGGGAACGTGCTCGCCGACACGATCGACGTGGCGAAATGGTGCGAGAGCGAGGGCGCCGACGCCATTCACGTCTCCACCGGCTCGCTGTTTCCCCACCCGCTCAACCCGCCCGGCGATTTCTCCTTTGAGACTATCGCCACCACCTACGACGCGATGATCTCGTCCGGCGTGGATGCGTTCCGCAATTTCCTCCTGTTCCGCTACCGCCTGCTGCGGCCGATCTTCCGCTGGCTGTGGTTCCGCATGAAAAAAGGCCTGCCGATTGAAGGCGTCAGCATGGAAGAGGCGCGCGCGATCAAGGCTAATGTGACGGTGCCGGTGCTCAATACCGGCGGCTACCAGACCGCTTCGTTCATCCGCAACGGCATCAACTCGGGCGCATTTGATGGCGTCGCTATCGCGCGCTCGCTGGTCGCCAACAACGACCTCGTGCAGCAATGGGCCATGGGCCGCGACCTGCCCGAGCGACCGTGCACCTATTGCAACAAATGTCTGCTCAATGCGGCGAAGAATCCGATGGGTTGCTATGAGCTTGCACGCTTCCCGAGCCGCGAAGCCATGATTGACGAGTTGATGACGATCTACGCGACGCGCCCGACGCTCAATCTGCCGCCGGTTGCCCAGGCCGCCTAGAGAGGTCGATCACCGTGGCCTCCGAACCGCCCGTCACCTATGTCGAAACGCAGTTGCGCCGGCGGCGACGTCTGCTCCTTCCGGTGCTGATCTTGCTCGCGCTGGTGTTGGTGATTGGCCTGATTGCGGTGGGCTTCGCCCTAGCTGCCGCAGAGCGGCTGACGCGCAATCGCACCGAGGTCTTTCCCGACATCACGGTTCATTTCGAGCATGGGTCGATCGGCGCCGACCAGAGTGGCGGCATTCCCTTCTGGGTTTGGAAGGCACTGCCGCGACTGTTTCCCGCGGAGTTCGACGGTCGTCTCGACTATCGCGCCTTCGGCTTTCTCTACCGGACCGACGGCCAGGGCCGGCAGGAGGACCTGCCGATCGGCATTTCGAGACGCGATTTCCGTGGCGTCGATCTCGTCTGGTTCAACTGCGCGATCTGCCATACCGGGACTTACCGGACCTCCGAAGGGGCCGAGCGCGTCATCGTCCGGGGTATGCCGTCGAACAACCTGAATCTCTATGGGTTCATCCGCTTCATTCTCGATGCCGGCGTGGACGAGCGGTTGAAGCCGGACAAGCTCATCCCTGCGGTGCAGGCGGCTGGGGCAAACCTCAGTCTCGTCGAGCAGCAGGTATGGCGACTCGTCGTCATACCCCGGATGCGCGAAGGCTTCATCGAGCGGCGTTCGCGCTTGCAGCCGTTCCTCGCCGCGCAGGCGTCCTGGGGGCCAGGCCGGGTCGACACCTTCAATCCCTACAAGCTGGTGCAGATGGAGATGATGCTTGATGCCGTTTCCCCTGACGAGCGCCATGCGGCGAGCGACTTTCCCTCGGTCTTCAATCAGAAGCCGCGCGAAGGCATGCATCTGCACTGGGACGGCAACAATTCCTCCCTCGCCGAGCGCAATCTGTCCGCCGCGCTCGGTGCCGGGGTCACGCCGGAGACCGCCGACCACGCCGCCATCGAACGCGTCGCCGCGTGGCTCGGCGATCTAAAGCCGCCGCGCAGCCCGCACCGGGTCGATCCCGCCGCGGCCGAGCGCGGGCGCGGCATCTACATGAACGCCTGCGCGGTCTGTCACGGTTACCAAGGTCCCGATCGCTACGTGTTCGAGGGTGCCAAGCTCGGCACGGTCGAGCCGAATAGCAAGCTCGGCACGGATTCGGGACGGCTCGATTCCTATACCGAAGCCTTCCGCCAGCGCCAATTGGCCGAGCTGTTCGCTGGCACGCCCTTCCAGTTCAAACACTTCGTCAAGACCAACGGTTACGCCAACATGCCGCTGGATGGGCTGTGGCTGCGCGGCCCTTACCTGCACAACGGCTCGGTGCCGACGCTGCGCGACCTGCTAGCGCCGCCGGCGGAACGCCCGCCCGCCTTCGTGCGCGGCATCGACGTCATCGACGGCAAGAATGGCGGCTTCCTATCGCCGAGCTGCACGCCGGGAACGCGTCCCGCGCAGGGCTTCTGTTACGACACCCGCCTTCCCGGCAACGGTAACGGCGGCCACACCTTTGGCAGCACGCTGCCGGCAAACGAGAAGGACGACCTCATCGCTTATCTGCTGACCTTCTAGGAGCGTTCGATGTCGACAGCTGCGACGACTGCGCACTCGATGGAAGACGGCGCCCTCCGCTGGTTCCGGCGGCTGGTTTGGGCCGGCATCGTCGCAAACATTGTCCTGGGCATCATTTCCATCGCTTACCCCGCGCAGGTGCTCGCGCTCGCCAAGGTCGATCCAGCGACGCCGTTGGTCTGGCCGCGTCTTTCGGCGATGCTGATTATGCTTCTCGCCGGTTTCTATATTCCTGCCGCGATCGATCCTTGCGCCCATCGTTTCAATGCGGTCTTCGCGGTGGTTTGCCGGTTCGCCGGCACTATCTTCATGACTGCGGTCGGCGGGCACTACATCATTTTCGCGCTGTTCGATTTCATCTTCGGCGCGCCGCAGGCGATCTTTCTTTATTTGGCGTGGCGACGGATGAAGGCGGGCGCCGAGGGCCGCGCCTCTGGTGCGAGGATCGTCGCGCTGCTCGCTGGCGTCGTCGCCGCGGGAGCGTTCGCCTGGGGCGCGTTCCAATGGTTGATGCAGCCGATCCTGCCGGAATTTGCGTCCGACGAGGAGTATTTCAAATATGGCTCGATCGGCAATGACGGCGCGAGCGGCATTCCGTATCCCATCTGGGTCGCGCTGCCGGACGTGTGTGCGCATCACCTGCCGCGGCCGCAAGGCTACCCCGCGCTCGGTTTTCTTTACGACCGTGGACGCAATCCCGCCGTCGATCCGCCGATCGGCTTTTCGCGGGTGAAGGTCGGCGTCGAGCGCATGGCGATCAACTGCGCAATTTGCCATACCGTGCGCGCGCGAACGGCCGCCGATGCCGAGCCGCGGCTCTATGTGGGCGGCGCCGCCAATACCGTCGACGTCCAGGGTTATCTGCGTTTCATCTCGCGCTGTGCGGCAGACGATCGCTTCAACGCCGACGACTTGATCCCGGCGATGGCAGCCAAGGTCAAGCTGTCCTGGTTTGACAAGATAACCTATCGGTTCGTCCTCATCCCCTTCGTGCGCAAGCGCCTGCTGGAGCAGGGCGAGGACTTAGCTTGGGCGAAACGCCGCCCGGACTGGGGACCGGGCCGCATCGATCCTTTCAACCCGGTCAAATTCGGGATGCTGCATCTTTCCGACGACGAGACCATCGGCAACAGCGACATGCAGGCGGTCTGGAATCTGGATGCACGCGAGCAAATTCGCCCGCATGCGCCGTTGCATTGGGACGGCTTGAATAATTCAGTGCGAGAGGTGGTGATCAGTTCGGCGCTTGGTGACGGCACCGTCGCGCGCGAGTTCAGCTTGCCGGCGATGGAACGCATCGAGCGCTTCCTGCGCGCTTTGCCTCCGCCGCCGTCGCCGCACCGGCCGGACGCCGCGGCCGTTGAACGCGGCAAGGCCGTATTCGCGGCCAACTGCGCCGAGTGCCACGCCCCCGACGGCAAGCGGACGCTCACCGTGATTCCCGTCGCCGAGGTCGGCACCGATATCAACCGATCTCACATGTGGACCGAGCTCGCCCGCGATACCTACAACAATTTCCGTGAAGGCCGCGATTGGGGCTTCAAATCCTTCCGCAAAATCTCTGGTTACGTTGCAGAGCCGCTCGGTGGGCTGTGGCTCAATGGACCATATCTCCACAACGGCTCCGTTCCGACCTTGCGCGACTTACTGGAACCGCCGGCACAAAGGCCGGCCGCGTTCGTTCGCGGCCTCGACGTTTTGGATGGCCGCAATGGCGGCTTCGTCGCGCCGTCTTGCGATTCGCGCGAGCAGCCGCCTGAAGGCTTCTGCTTCGATACGCGGCTCGTCGGCAACAGCAATAATGGCCACGTCTACGGCACGACGTTGTCGGCGTCCGAAAAAAGCGATCTCTTAGCCTATCTGCTCACTCTCTGACGCGACGGAGAACTCATGACGGATGCCTTGACGGTTGGTTGGACTAGGGCGCAGGCGGCAACGGCGCGCACCGCCTATCGCCGGCTGCTGGCTTTCAATCTTATCGTGCAGACGGTGGTTGGCCTCATCGCCGTTATCGTACCGGTTTGGCTTGCGCGGCAAGCCGATCTGCCGGGCCCGCCATCGTCCGGCTGGGTGCAGCTCTGGGGGATCATGCTGCTGATCACGGCGATGCTGTATCTGCCGGGCTGCATCGAACCGGTCCACGTGCGGTGGCCGAACATCGTCGGCATCGTCGCGCGCTTCGTCCTCGCGGTGGCCTATGTCCATCTCGGCCGAGGGCTGCGGTGGTTTGCGCTCTACGAATTGGTGTTCGCGGTCGCGCTGGCTTGGAGCTATCGCCGGCTGCTGCGCGCCGAACTCATGTCGCGCCCGTAACGAACACAGAACGGGTCTCGAGCCCCGAGGGCGATGGAAGGTGGAAGCGGCGGTCATCAAGGAGTCAATCATGTTCGCTTATTCCGACCCGACAGGAACCGGCCTTCTGCAGCAAGTCGGCGCCCTGGAAATCTATCGCGAGGCCGTCGACCGGCTGCATCACTTGTTTCATTCCGAGCGAGACTCCGCTTTCACGCTGCGCGAGGCATTCGATGAGCTTTCGGCCGGCACGGCGGCCGAAACCGGCACCGTAGAGTGGAAGGCATTTCCCGTCACGGCCGGAGAGCCGCCGGCCAGCATCGATGGTGACCGTTTTCGACTGCAGGACGAATATGTGGAGTGGCGCGTCGAGAAACGAGCGGACGGCTCACTCGCCGCTGTGACATTCATCACCGAATTCACCGAATACTATGAGGCGCTGGCGCAAGCCGGTGCTGCGGCGCTCAAGGAAGAGATCAAGCGGCTCAATCCGGGGGCAAATGCAACCGACCGCGAGCTTTTCGGAGACAACTTCGATCCCGATGCGGCGAGCCCGCGTGCGCGGGCGGCTCGGTTTGTCCGCCATTTGCGGCGCAACCCTTGGAACAACGGCGAACGCGGAATTCTCTGCTTGACTCATGGCTCCAACACGATGGGGGCGTTGTTCGGGCTGCTCGGCGCGTGCGGTGTCCCAAAGAATGTCGATCCAACCGCGATGTGCGGCAGCGTAGGCGACGCGTGTGTACCGGGTCGCAATTCGGATCCGGCCGTGTGCAGCACGGCGCAAAGATTGGCAAGCGCCAACCGTTCGTTCGCGCCGCAGGATCCATGCGGGATCCGGATCGAGGGCCTCGATCGTGCCGGCCGATGGACGATCGATGGTCAAGTTGTCGACATCAACGATCCCACCAGCAATCGCGGTGTCTGGACAATCTTGCGCAATGGGCGTCGCGCCGTGTTCAAGTTTCAGGGCGACGTGCGGCTCGATGGTGCGAGGATCGAAACGGGGGCGCAATTATCCACTCAGCTCATCGTCGCCGCCGCGCTCATACACGCACCGAATGCCGCGCTTCCGGAGTGGGCCCGCCCTGGGAACGAACCGATGCGAGCTCCTATTGTGTAACGGACATCCAAGGAGGCCGACATGAAGACGCAGAAAATCGGTTTGCTTGCTGCGGGTCTCACAACTCTCGCCGGGCCCGGCTTGGCGCAGACGACGGAAGTTTTTTCGTCAAAGGTCGTCAACGGGCAAGTCGTTGTCGCGCCGCTATCGGCGGGCGAGAAGGAGCGCTTGCAGGATCCGGTTTTCCGGCTGGTTTTGGCGCAGCGGCCCGATGAAATCAGGCTGGCCAAAATCGAGGAGATGATCCAGCCCGACCGGACCAAGCGGCGAATTTTTGTCGTCGATGAGGAGATCAAGAATCCTCCACCGCCTCAGTCCCGCCGCGCCGTCATTGACTTTCTCGGCAGCAATCAGGGGGTTCAACTCGACAGGAATATCATGCTGTCGATCAGTTTCAGTTCCGACCGCGTGCCCGAAATCACCGACGTCGAAGCGTGGGGCTGGGACGACACCAAAGGCGTCTACAACTATTACAAGCTTGATCGTGCCGGCACGCCGATGCGGAGCTGGAAGCTGCGCGCCACATCGGAAGACGCCGATATCCGAACGGCCCAGGAGCGAGAAGGATCCTGCATCGCCTGCCACGTGAGCGGTGCGCCGATTATGAAGGAGCTGCTGTTCCCGTGGAACAATTGGCACTCCAATCGCTCGCAGGCGGCTTACCTGCTGCCCGACACGCCGCCCGACAAGCGTTGGCGCGTCGCGACCGATCCCGGACTTTCCGGCCTCTCCGAGGCGCAGACCCTCGAGGGCGTCATCATGGGATCGATCAAGGGCTTCAATAACCGCCGGCTCGAACAGCTTGTCAGGCGCGTCGACCAGGGCGGCTTCGTGGTAGAGGACGCCAGACGCGTCTTGCGGCCGCTGTTCGAGACGACCGAGGTCAACTTCATCAGCAACAGCCAGCCCAGCAATTTGCATCCCCTAGGGGACACGCCGCAAACCGGTCCCAGTCAGCCGATCGCCATTCCGAATAGTTTCTTTCTGGCCTCCGCGCTCTTCGGCGGAGGATCGGACCTCGCCGGTTCTGGGGGGCTTGGCATCGCGGAAGCGACGCAATTCCGCTCCGTGGCCGTCATCCAGCCGGCGGAGTACAAGACGTTGATCGAGAAATCGGGCGTTAAGCTCAGGACGAGCGAAAATCGTACCCTTCGCGGCGACACACACTTTGCCTGGTTCGCGCCCGAGATGGCGTTCGTCGCCAATCACTGGATTGATACGCTGCTGCGCGAAAAGGTGGTGACGCCCGCCTTCGTCGCGGCCGTTCTTGCCGCAGATCTTGAGACGCCGATTTTCTCCGCCCCCCGCGCGCGGCTGCTCGCATTCGTCCCGGCGAGCTTTAGCGGCACGTCGGGCGAGCCGCACCCCGACCGCCTCACGCGCGACGTGATCGCTCGGCTGGAGGCCGCCAATCCCGCAGCAGGCTCGGTCGAGGCCGATTTCTTGGCCACCCTCAAGTCGCCAAATCCGCTCGAGGTCGTCAAAGCGAAAATCGTCGCCTATAAGGACCGGATCTCGCAGCGACTGAGCAATCAAAGCACCCGCAATGATGAGCTCGAGCGCTTGTTCGGACTCTTGATCGCGCGGCGAGAAACGGTCCAGGGCCATCCCGTGCTTGGAAACCTGATCGAATCCGAGGCGCTGCTACCGCTGCCATAGGCAGGCAGGCGCCGCGAGGCTGACGTCAGTCGAACACGCTGCCGCTTTGGCTGTTCCCTTCCGGAGGCTGCAATTCCGGGCGCACGCTCGGCTGGGTCGCTGTGTCGGGCGTGATGCAGAACTTCGAAAGCTGAATGCCGTAAAACAGGTTCTCTCCGAACAATTCGTCCGCGCTTTGGATTTGGATCCGCCCTCCCGAATTCTCCTCAATGACGCGTTGCACGACGGCTGTCGTTGTCATCTTGGCCTGCGCGCTGGTGTCGAGTTTCACGTCGTAATGCACTTTATAGGAGGTCGTCGCGCTGAGCGCCGCATAACCGGGGCAGACCTGCTTATTGGCCTTGAGCAGGCGCTGCACAACGTCGTCGCAATTCTTCTGGCGCAGCAGATTGTCCTGGATCTCCAGGAGGTCATCCATCGCAATTTCGCTGATGGCGACATCCCTCATCCGGTATTCGATCGTCGTGACCCGAGCTCCCTCCAATTTGGCGTTCAGCTCGTCGACATAGCCACCACGCAGGGAGAACTTGCCGTTCTCCAGCCGCCGGCGGATGTGATCGAGCGTCGGAGATTTCTGCAGCTTGCCGGTGAGAAGGGGAGCGTCGACATCGCAGACCTTGCGGAACGAGTTCCCTTCGACCACGTAGAGCGAGCCGGGTCCGCGAAGCTGGTTCGGCGGGATCAGGGGCTCGAACCCGTACTCCCTGATCGCCTTCTCCATGTCATCGCGGTGCGGACCAAAGGCCACATACCACACGGCGGGAATGATCACGGCTACGGGGAGGATGAACACGACGAGCCAAAGCCAAAGCCGTCGGCCTCGACCTCGGCGAGTTGCGACTCCTGCCTTTTTCGTCCGCCGACCATTGTCCAGCCTGGTCCGTCGGACGTGACCGTCGCTCATCGCTTCGCGGGACAGCAGTAGCGGCCGCCGCACTGGACGTAACCCGCGGGGCAGGCGAAGCTCGGAGCAATTGTGGCGACAAGCAAGGCGAGGACAACCGTGGACATGAGGGTCAGACGCATGACGTCCTCCTCCTAATCGGTTGGTTGGCGCTATACCGGGCGATTATGCCAGAAAAGCACAGGGCAGGGGTGAACTAGTTCACATCGCTTGAAATATTGCTGCCCTTTCAAACCCATCCCCTCGCCACGGTCGCTAATCCCGGGGCCGATGGAAACGGCAAAAACCGTTTCGTTAACCAATTAACCTTAATATCACGCCCCATCGGTCACCTTCTTCGGGGATGCCGCCATGCATAAGATCGCGGTTGCGTTTTTCTACGTCTGCGCCGCTCTGTCGATCTCGGTCACGGCGCTCGTCTTTATCGGCAAGGCCTCGGCGCAGCACGGCGAGCACGCTTACGAGTGCTCGCGGGCCGGCGCGTAGCAACGATCGGCTACGTCCTTTTCGATCATTGTTGGCGCAATCCCGCGCCGCGTGCGCGGGGGACGACGGCAGTTGTGTCAATGGTCGAGCAAGAGCGAGCCGAAGCCCTCGATCTTGTCGTCGATGCCGTTTTGGCGCAGCGACCACCAGTAGATGCAGGTGTTGATGGCGAGCACCGGCTTGTCGAGCCAGAACTCGGCGATGCCGGCAAGCCGCGCCATCGCCAAGTTGGTGCCGACCTGGATGACGGCATCGACATCCGGTCCATTCACTTCGAGGATGGCGTCGCGCAACTCGCGCTCGCCCACATGCGCGATCAGCACCGGGCTCGCGCATGTGAGGCCCTTGAGGCGTACGACCTCGAAGCCGCAATCGGCGAAGAAGCGGCGCACCTGGGCGTCGCCGACCGGCATATAGGGCGTGATCACGCCGATCCGCTTCGCCCTATAGCGCCGCAACGCTGCGCGCGCCGCATCCGACCCCATCGAGACCTTGACGCCCGAGCGCGCCTCGACCCGCTGATGCAGCTTCTTGCTGCCCTCGAGTCCGTCCCAGAACGTCTCCGAGGACATGCCCATGATCAGATAGTCGGGCTCGCAGGTCATGACCTCATCGACCGCCCGAAACATCTCCTTGCGGATGTTGTCCATGAGCTGATTGAAATCGGCGTCGTTGCGGATCGGATCATTGGGGATATGGATACGGCCGAAGTGATTGGTGACGCCGCGCGGCCGCATCGCTTCGAACTCCGGCTGCACGGAGGTGTTGGTCGAAGGCGCGATCACGCCGAATTTCTTGCGGAAGCCGAGCGCGTCGGTCATGGGCGGAAGCTTGCCGCAGATCGCGGGCGAAAGACAATGGCGCAGTGTTCGCTTGGCGTCAGGAGCCGACGGATAGGTGAGGGGCGCCACAGCATGGGGCCGCTGCCTATCACCTTTCCGACATGCTAGAATTCCGAGGCCATAGAGGGAGCAGGCGATGCTGCGTACGGGCAAGGAGCATCTGGAACTGCTGCGCGACGGCCGCATCGTCTATATCGGCAGCGAGCGCGTCGATGACGTCACGCGTCACCCCGCTTTTTGCAACGCCGCCGCCACCGTCGCCGCGCTCTACGACATGAAGGCGGACCCGGCCAACCGAGAAGTCTTGACGTACGAGGAGGACGGCGAACGCCACTCGATCTATTTCCTGCGCCCGCGCACGCGCGAGGACTTGGAGCGGCGCATGCTCGGGCATCGCCGCATCGCCGACGCCACGTTCGGCATGTTCGGCCGCTCGCCCGACCACGTCGCTTCCTTCGTCACCGGCATGGCGCTCAAGCCCGATGCCCTGCCGGCGCCTTGCGCGTATGCCGACAATCTCCTGCGCTATTACCGCCATCTCCGGGACAACGACGTGTATGTCGTCTACGCGGTGGTGCCGCCGCAGGCGGCGCGCAACCCGGAATTCTATCACCGGCAGAACATTCCCGTGCCGACGCTGCGGGTGGTGCAGGAAGCGGACGACGGCGTCGTGATCTCGGGCATGAAGATGCTGGCGACTGGCGCGCTCTATGCCAACGAGATCTGGATCGGCAACGTGCTGCCGCTCGCGCCCGATCAGAAGAAGGAGTCGATCACCTGCGCCGTGCCGTGCAATGCCTCTGGCCTCACGCTGTGGTCGCGCAAGCCGGCTGTACTCGGCGCCACCTCGGAATTCGACTCCCCGCTCGCCTGGCGCTACGACGAGAGCGACAGCATGGTGCTGTGCGACCACGTCAAGGTGCCGTGGGAGAAGGTGTTCGTGCACGACGACGCCGTGCTCTCGCGCGACATCTACATCAAGACGCCGAGCCATTGCTTCGGAAATCACCAGTCGAACGTGCGCTATTGGTCGAAGATGCGTCTGCTGCTTGGCCTGTGCAGCAAAGTCGCCCAGGCGACCGGCGCCGATCAGGTTCCCGCCGTGCGGGAGACGCTCGGCAAGATGGCGGCGGTCGAGAGTACGATCGGCGGGCTCGTGCATGGCCAGATCAACGCCTGCGAACATTGGCCCGACGGCTACGTCTGCTTTAATCGCCGCTTCATGTATGCGGGACTCGACTGGTGCACCCAGAACTACAGCAAGTTCATCGACGAGCTGCGCGAGCTCTGTGGCGGCGGCGTATTCCAGATGCCCGCCGATATCTCGGTCATGGACGATCCGGAGCTCGCCAAGCAGTTCTCGACCTATTGGCAGACGCCGCAGGCTGATGCCGTCACGCGCATGAAGCTGTTCAAGCTTGCCTGGGACATGGTGGGTTCCGAGTTCGCCGGCCGCCACTTGCAATACGAGAAGTTCTACGCCGGAGCCTCGTTCATCATCCGCAATCACTCCTACCGCGAGACCGATTGGGCCGAGTTCAACAAGCTGGTCGAGGATTTGATGGCGAGCTACGACTATCGGCCGCCGGACGCGGCGCAGCGGATGATGGATGCCGGATTAACTCTCGTCCGGCGCCAGTCTTCAGCGATCTGATATCGAACGGTAGTTGTCCTCGGCAGCGGCCGTGAGGGTGTTCTCCCCGTGAAGCTTTTCGAGTGCCAGAATTGCGGACAACCGCTCTATTTCGAGAACACGAAATGCGAGAGCTGCGGACTGCGGTTGGGCTATCTGCCCCATCAGGAAGTCGTGACCGCACTAGAAGAGGCCGACGGAGCATGGCGCGCGCTCGCGGCGCAGGACGAGCGCTATCGGTTCTGCGCCAATGCGGAGCACGATGTCTGCAACTGGCTGGTGGCTGCCGAGGAGCCTGAGATTTTTTGCGCGGCCTGCCGCCACAACCGCACCATCCCCGATCTCACCAATCCCGAGAATCTCCTGCATTGGCGCAAGATCGAATACGCCAAGCATCGCCTGTTTTACACGCTGCTGCGGCTGCGGCTGCCGCTGACAACCAGATCCGAGGATCCGAACGGTCTCGCCTTTGATTTCCTGTCGAGCCCTGGGGAAGGGACAGCGGGCCGGGCGCCGGTGATGACCGGGCACGCCGGCGGCCTCATTACAATCAACGTGGCGGAGGCGGACGCGCCCGAACGTGAACGTCAGCGCAAATCGATGGGCGAGCCCTACCGCACGTTGCTCGGCCATTTTCGGCACGAGATCGCGCACTACTACTGGGATCGTCTGGTCAAGGACTCGCCGGCCATCGAGGAGTTCCGGCGACTGTTCGGAGACGAGCGAGATGACTACGCCGCGGCGCTCAAGCGGCACTACGAGGGCCCCCCTTCAGATTGGACGGAACGGTTCGTCACCGCCTATGCCAGCGCGCATCCGTGGGAGGATTTCGCCGAAACCTGGGCGCACTATTTCCACATGGTCGATACGCTCGAGACCGCATTCGCATTCGGGCTGCGGCTGCGGCCCAGGGTGGCTAAAGGCGCGGGGCTTGCCGCGGCGATCGACTTCGACCCCTATGCCGCCGAGATGGACCGAATCATCGACGCCTGGCTGCCGCTGACGTTTGCCGTCAATTCGATCAACCGCAGCATGGGCCAGCCGGATCTCTACCCTTTCGTCCTGCCTCCGGCCGTGATCTGGAAGCTGACCTTCATCCACGACCGAATTCACGCCATGAGCACCGATCAGCCGCACGATTCCGAGCACAATGCGATCCGCGCCATCGTGGCGGGCCTCAAACGCGTGGTCGGTTCGCCGCAATCCACGAGCTGATTGAAAACGCTGTTCGGTACTAGCTCTCTCGTTAGGGCAAGTCGGTCCGAAAATTGCATCGACAATTGCGTAATATGGAAGCAGTCTTGGCGTAGCAGGGCAGCGTATGTCGATCCTGGTCGGTCTCCATCATCTCACGCGCTACCGCTACGATCGGCCCGTTGCTCTCGCGCCGCAGATTATCCGACTGCGCCCGGCCCCGCATTGCCGCACGCGAATCGAAAGCTACTCGCTCAAGGTGACGCCGGTGCGGCACGCCGTGAATTGGCAGCAGGATCCGAACGGAAACTGGCTCGCCCGCTTTGTCTTCCCCGAGAAGACACGCGAATTCACCATCACGGTCGATCTCATCGCCGACATGGCGGTGATCAATCCGTTCGATTTCTTGGTCGAGCCGTTCGCGGAAATTTTTCCGTTCGCCTATCCCGCCGAATTCGCCGAGGAGCTTGCGCCCTATCTCAATGCCGAGCCCGCTGGCCCGCAGCTGTCGGGGCTCCTCGCCTCCATCCCGCGCGATCGCAAGAATACCGTCGACTTCCTGGTCGGCCTCAATCAACGCCTGCAACGCGAAATCCGCTATCTCGTCCGCACGGAAACCGGCGTGCAGACGCCGGAGCAGACGCTTGCGGAAAGGGCAGGCTCGTGTCGCGACAGCGCGTGGTTGCAAGTGCAAATTCTGCGACATTTGGGGCTCGCAGCCCGGTTCGTTTCCGGTTATCTCATTCAATTGCGGCCTGACGTCCCGCCGCTCCATGGGTCGGCGGGCGCTGCCCAGGACTTTGCCGATCTGCACGCTTGGGCCGAGGTGTACGTGCCCGGCGCCGGCTGGATCGGGCTCGATGCCACCTCGGGTCTCCTCTGCGCCGAAGGTCATCTGCCGCTCGCCGCCGCACCGCACTTTCGCGCGGCGGCTCCCATCAGCGGCTCGGTCGAGCCCTCGCAGGTGGCCTTCTCCGTCGACATGCGCGTCGCGCGCATCGCGGAAAAGCCGCGCCCTACCTATCCATTCTCCGAGGCCGCACGGGCGGCGCTCGACGCATTGGGCGAAAGCGTCGACCGCGATCTCGCGAGGCACGATGTGCGCCTCACCATGGGCGGCGAGCCGACCTTCGTTTCCATCGATGATTATCAGTCGGCAGAATGGAACACCGCCGCACTCGGTCCGACCAAACGCGCCCGCGCCGACGAACTGATCCGCCGCTTGCGCCAGCGCTGTGCGCCGGGCGGCCTCCTGCATTACGGCCTAGGCAAATGGTATCCGGGGGAGCCCCAGCCGCGCTGGGCGTTCGGCCTTTATTGGCGGCGCGACGGCAAGCCCATCTGGCACAATGCCGCGCTCATTGCGCCGGAGACCGTGACCCATCGGCCGCGCGACGGTGATGCGCAGCGGTTCACGCAAGCGCTGGCAAGGCGCCTTGGCCTCGACGCTGCTTACGCGCAGCCGGCGTTCGAAGACCCGCTTGAGCGCATGCGCGAGGAAGGCGAGCTGCCGGACAATATCGAGCCGAGTGATGCCAAGATCGAGGACCTGGTCGAGCGCGGCCGAATCATCCGCGGCTTTGAGCGCCAGCTCGGCACACCCGCGGGCTACGTGCTGCCGGTGCAGTATTGGGCGGCGCAAGGGAGAAAGGGCTGGGTGAGCGAGTTGTGGCGGACGCGGCGGCGGCTGCTATTTCTCCTGCCGGGAGAGTTGCCGATCGGGTCTCGCCTGCCGCTCAACGCGTTGCCGCATCTGCCGCCGGCCGACTACCCGTACGTTATGCCCGCCGATCCCATGAGCGCGCGCGGCGAATTGCCCGATCCGCAGCTCCTGGCCCAGGCTACTGTCGACCGCGGCAAAGACGAAACTCGCTGCGGCCAAGACGCGTCTGCGTCGACATTGGCGTCATCGCCTGGAACGGGTGTCCCCGTCCGCACGGCGCTGACGGTTGAGCCGCGCGACGGACGGCTTTGCGTGTTCATGCCGCCGCTCGAGCGGTTGCAAGACTATCTCGAGCTCCTTGCGGCCGTTGAAGCGACCGCCGCCGAGCTCGACATGCCAGTCCATGTGGAAGGCTACGAGCCGCCCGTCGATCCACGCTTGAACGTCATCAAGGTCACGCCTGATCCCGGCGTCATCGAGGTCAATGTCCATCCCGCCGCCACTTGGCGCGAGGCGATCGAAATCACCCAGACGCTCTACGAGGAAGTGGGTTTGTGCCGGCTCGGCACCGACAAGTTCATGCTCGACGGCCGCCACGTCGGCACCGGCGGCGGCAATCACGTCGTGCTGGGAGGACCGACCGCAGCCGACAGCCCCTTTCTGCGCCGGCCTGACCTGCTCAAGAGCATGATCCTCTATTGGCAGCGCCATCCGGCGTTGTCCTACCTGTTCTCCGGCCTGTTTATCGGACCCACCAGCCAGGCGCCGCGCGCCGACGAAGCCCGCGACGACCAGCTCTACGAGCTGGAGATCGCGCTCGCCATGGTGCCGGCGCCCGGCGAGGGCGAACCGCCGCGGCCATGGCTGGTCGACCGCCTGTTTCGCAATCTTCTCGTCGACGTCACCGGCAACACCCACCGCGCCGAACTCTGCATCGACAAACTGTTCTCGCCCGACGGCCCGACCGGACGGCTTGGCTTGGTCGAGTTCCGCTCGTTCGAAATGCCGCCGCATCCGCGCATGAGCCTGGCGCAACAGCTGCTCCTGCGCGCGCTGATCGCGTGGTTCTGGCGCGAGCCTCAACGCGGCTCGCCGGTCCGTTGGGGCACCGCCTTGCACGACCGATTCATGCTGGAGCACTTCGTTTGGCAGGATTTTCTCGGCGTGTTGGAAGATCTGCGTGGCGCCGGCTATCGTTTCGATCCCCAGTGGTTTCATGCGCAGCGCGAATTTCGTTTTCCGTTCTATGGCGCCGTCACCCACGGCGGCGTCACGCTGGAATTGCGACACGCGTTGGAGCCTTGGCACGTGCTTGGCGAAGATGCGACCGTCGGCGCTACCGCGCGCTTCGTGGATTCCTCGGTCGAGCGGCTGCAAGTGAGGGTCGAGGGTTTTAATGCCGGCCGCCATGCGGTGGCTTGCAACGGACGGCGCGTTCCACTGACGCCAACCGGCCGATCCGGCGAATACGTCGCCGGCGTCCGCTTCAAGGCTTGGAAATTATCGGCGGCGCTGCACCCGACCATCGATGTGCACGCCCCGCTCACCTTCGACATTTTCGATCGCTGGAGCGGTCGCTCGCTCGGTGGCTGCATCTACCACGTCGCCCATCCCGGTGGACGCAATTACGAGACGCTGCCGGTCAACTCGTATGAAGCGGAGGCGCGGCGCTTGTCCCGTTTTCAGGATCTCGGCCACACACCGGGATCGTTCGACTTGCCGGAAGAAGAACGCGCCCTGGAATATCCGATGACGCTCGACCTGCGACGTCCGCCTCATGTCTGATCTCGGCATGATCGGCAATCGCGAAGGCGTTTCCGCCGCGGACCTCGAGCCGCTGCTGGCGGGCTATCGTCCGCTGTCGGGCATTTTCGACGAGATGATGGACCGCCACGGCCGCGTGCGGGGCCATTGGCAGCCGCTCTTAGCCATGCTCGCGCGGCTGGGTCCGCAAGAGCTGAGCCGGCGTTTCTCCGCCGCCGACCGCCACTTGCACGAGTCCGGCGTGTTCTACCGCGTCTACGAGGACGCCTCCGGGGCCGAACGGCCTTGGCCGCTGAGCCACCTGCCGCTCCTGATCAACCGATCGGAATGGCAGACGCTCAAAGCGGGACTCATCCAGCGCGCCGAACTGCACGAAGCAGTGCTCGCCGATGCCTATGGCCCGGCAAATCTCGTGCGCGAGCGCAGGCTGCCGGCCGCCGTCATTGCCGGCAACCCGGAATTCCTGCGGCCGCTCGTCGGAGTCGCGCCAGCAGGCGGCGCGCACTTGCGGTTTTATGCGGTCGATGTCGGCCGCTCGCCCACTGGCCATTGGTGGGTGCTCCGCGACCGCACCCAGGCACCTTCGGGCTCAGGCTATGCGCTCGAGAATCGCATCGCGCTTTCGCGGGCAATGCCTGACGTTTACCGCGCACTCAAAGTCGAGCGCCTGGCGCCGTTCTTCCAGGCGTTTCAGGCCGAGCTTTCCGCGCTCAAGCGGCAAGATGATTCTCGCGTTTGCGTCCTCACGCCGGGACCGATGAGCGAGACCTATTTCGAGCATGCCTATCTGGCGCGTTATCTCGGCTTCCTGTTGGTCGAAGGCGAGGACCTGACCGTGCGCGACGATGGCGTCTTCATCCGCACCGTGTCCGGGCTCAGGCGCGCCGAGGTGCTGGTGCGGCGGCTCGATTCCGACTTCGCCGATCCGCTCGAGCTCAACGCGCGCTCGCGGCTGGGCGTGCCTGGCTTGGTACAGGCGGTGCGCGACGGCAAGGTCGTCATCGCCAATGCGCTTGGCTCCGGCGTGGTCGAGGCGCGCGCGCTGTTGAGCTTCTTGCCTGCGCTGTCCCCGGCCATACTCGGCTGCGATCTTGCGTTGCCCAATGTCGCGACCTGGTGGCTCGGTCAGACGCGCGCCCGCGACGAAGTCATCGATCGGCTCGACGAGATGGTGATCGCATCGGCGTTCGTCGGCGACCTGCCTGGTCACGGCGAACAGCGCGAGGTTCTCGGCGCGACGCTCGAGCCCGAGGCGCGCGCGCGCATCCTGGAGCAGATCGCCCATCGCGGCATCGACTTCGTCGCTAAGGAGGCTGTCGCGCTTTCGACGACGCCGATCTGGCGCAACGGGCGCCTCGAGCCGCGACCGTTCACGCTGCGGCTGTTCCTGGCGCGGACCGCCGACGGCTGGCGCGTGATGCCCGGCGGCTTCGTGCGCGTAGCAAACGATGTCGACGCGCGCGCGGTGAGCCTGCAGCGGGGCGGCAGCACGGGTGACGCCTGGGTCCTCTCCGACGCGCCGGTTGTGGAAACCACATTGCTGCCTGCGCCGGATCGCATCAACATCACGCGCGTCACCGGACCATTGCCGAGCCGCGCCGCCGCCAATCTGTTCTGGGTCGCTCGCTACGTGGAGCGCGCCGAGGCGACGCTGCGGCTCGTTCGTGCGCTCGTCAACCGCGTCAGCGACAGCGACGATGATGCCGCGCGGGTGGTCGCACAAATCTGCTCGCTGCTGGGCGCGTGGGATGCCGCGCCCACCGACCCGCCCTACGTCCGGCCGGTGCTCGTCGCCTTTGCCGCCTTGCAAGGTCGCGAGCTCAACGGGGCGCTTCCTCACCTCGTCGGCGCGGCGCGCTCCGCGGCCTCGATGATCCGCGACCGCTTTTCTCCCGATGCCTGGCGCGCGCTCACCGATCTCTTCGAGCTGATCAACGCGCCGATCGATGAACCGCCGACGGAAAGCGCCATGTTCGAGCGCACCAATGGCGCGTTGCGCATTGTCGCTTCGTTTTCCGGTTTGGCGCAGGAAAACATGAGTCAGCTCGCCGGATGGCGTTTCCTCGAGCTTGGCCGCCGCATCGAGCGAGCGATTGCAACCTGCCGGTTCGTGCGTCAATTCGCGTTCGGCAAGCTCGACGGCGCCCTCGACGTCCTGCTGGAGCTTGCCGATAGCCAGATCACCTATCGCATGCGCTATGTGATGGTGGCGGCGGCCGCCCCGGTCATCGATCTCGTGGTGCTCGACCCCAATAATCCGCGCTCGCTCGCCTATCAATTAGCCCGCATCGAGGCCCATCTCGCTGCCCTGCCGCAGCGAAGCGACGACGGCCGCCTGTCGCTGCCCGAGCAGATCGCAACGGCGCTTGTGGCGCAAGTCCGCACGGCTAACGCCGCCGCGCTCGACGGCACAACCTTGTTCGCCGCAGAAGAGACGCTGACGAAGTTCGCGGACGTAATCGCATCGACCTACTTCACCGTGCAGGAGCGGGCGGAGGTTCGCTGGGAAGCGCTCGGATGATCTACGATATCCGGCAGGTC